>DATJXO010000031.1:0-18567 GCA_035500055.1 Burkholderiales bacterium
AGCTTCGTGAGGTCGGCCTCGGTGAAGCTCTGGTACTTCCCGGCGAGCGCCGCTGGGAACGGCTTGTACCTGATCTTCCCCGCCTCGCGCAGCGCCGCCAGCGGCGCCTCGGCGCCGTCCACCGAGTTGATCACGGCGGCCGCAACCTCGTTGAACGTCTGGGCGCGCCCGGTGCCGCAGTTGAAGACGCCCGAGACGCCTCGGTTCTCCACCAGCCACAGGTTCACCGCCACGGCGTCGTCGACGTGGATGAAGTCGCGGCGCTGCTCGCCGTCGCCGTAGCCGGCGGTGCCGGCGAAAAGCTCGACGTAGCCCCGGGCCCGGTACTGCTCGAAGGCCTGCAGCGCGATCGAGTGCATCTTCTTCGCCTTCTTGTGTGCCTCGTGCGGCCCGTAGACGTTGAAGTAGCGCAGCCCCGCGACCTGCGCGCCGCCGCCGTCCAGGCGGCGCCGCACGTACTGGTCGAACAGGAACTTGGAGTAGGCGTAGGGGTTGAGCGGGCCCTCATTCTCGCGCGCCTCGGCGAAGCGGCCGCCGGCGCCGTAGACCGAGGCCGACGAGGCGTAGACCAGCGGCACGCCCTCGTCCTGGCACCAGTCGAGCAGGACCTTCGAATAGGCGTAGTTGTTCTCCATCATGTAGCGCCCGTCGAGCTCCATCGTGTCGGTGCAGGCGCCCTGGTGCAGGACTGCCTCCAGCGCGCCGTCCAGCCCGCCCGCCTGCAGGCGCGCCAGGAACTCGCGCTTGTCCATGTAGTCCTCGATCTCGAGCGGCGCGAGGTTGGAGGTCTTGGCGCCGTCCTCGAGATCGTCGACGGCGAGGATCTCCCTGACGCCGGCGCGGTTGAGCGCCCGCGCCAGCCGCGACCCGATGAACCCCGCCGCCCCGGTGACCGCGTAGAGCATCAGCCCAGGAGCTCCTTGCGCGTCACCACCGAGGTGCCGAGCTTGGTCACGGAGATGCCGCCCGCGCGGTTGGCGAGCCGCACCGCCTGGTCGAGGCGCTGCCCCGCCGCCAGCATGGCGCCGAGCGTCGCTATCACGGTGTCGCCGGCGCCGCTGACGTCGAAGACCTCGCGCTTCTCGGCGCGCACGCGCAGCTCGCCCGCGCCGCGGTACAGCGTCATGCCCTCCTCGCCGCGCGTCAGCAGCAGCGCCTCCAGCCCGAGCTTGCGGCGCAGGGCCTGCGCGCGGCGCCGCAGGTCGGCCTCGCTCTTCCAGTTGCCCGCCACCACGCGCAGCTCGTCGCGGTTCGGCGTCACCATGTACGCGCCACGGTAGCGCGACCAGTCGTCGCCCTTGGGGTCGACGAGCACCTTCTTGCCCGCGGCGCGCGCCATCACGAGCATCTTCGCGATGTGCGTAAGGCCGCCCTTGCCGTAGTCGGAGAGGATGACCAGGTCGTGCGAGGGCAGCGCCGTCCTGAAGTCGGCAAGCTTCGACGCGAGCACCTCGCGCGACGGCTGGGTTTCGAAATCCACGCGCAGCAGCTGATGCTGCCGCCCTCCGACGATGCGCAATTTCTGTATGGTGCGAATCGACCTGTCGCGATGGAAATTGACGCGGACATGGCCGGCCTCCAGGACCCCGGAAAGCAAGGCACCGTCGGCGTCGTCGCCGACCACCGAGAGCAGCGTGGTGCGCGCGCCCATCGCGGCGCAGTTGGCGGCGACGTTGGCCGCGCCGCCCGCCTTGACCTCCTCCCGACGCCACAGCACCACCGGCACCGGCGCCTCCGGCGAGATGCGGCTGGCGTCGCCGAACCAGTAGCGGTCGAGCATGACGTCGCCGACCACCAGCACCTTGGCGCGGCGCGTGTCCGGCGCTTTCATCGCGTCCTCACGCGCGGCGCCCTACCGGGTAATACTCGAAGCCGAGCGTCTTCATCATGGCCGGATCGTACAGGTTCCGGCCGTCGAAGATCGCCGGCGTCTTCAGCGCGCTGCGGATCGCGGCGAAGTCCGGCGAGCGGAACTCGGCCCACTCGGTGACGATCGCCAGCGCGTCGCAGCCCTCGACGGCCTCCAGCGAGGCGCTCCTTACCTCCACCCGCTTCTCTTCCCCGAAAATTCTCCTCGCCTCGTCGCCGGCGACGGGGTCGTAGGCCCGGACGGCAGCCCCGGCGGCGAGCAGGTCACCGATCAGGGCCAGGCTGGGCGCCTCCCGCATGTCGTCGGTGTTGGGCTTGAACGCAAGGCCCCAGATGGCGAAGGTGCGTCCCTTCAGGTCGGCGCCAAAGCGGGCCTTGATCTTCGCGCCGAGCACGCGCTTCTGCGCCTCGTTGGCGCTTTCGACCGCGGCGACCACGCGCAGCGGCATGCCGGCCGCCTCGGCGATGCGCTGCAGCGCCTTCACGTCCTTCGGGAAGCACGAGCCGCCGAAGCCGGCGCCCGGATACAGGAAATGCGTGCCGATGCGAGGGTCGGCGCCGATCGCGCGCCGCACCTCCTCGATGTCGGCGCCGAGCCGCTCGGCGAGATTGGCGAGCTCGTTCATGAAGGAGATGCGCGTGGCGAGCATTGCGTTGGCGGCGTACTTGGCGAGCTCCGCCGAGCGCACGCTCATCAGCATCAGGCGGTCGTGGTTGCGCTGGAACGGCGCATACAGCTCGCGCAGCAGCGCGCTGGCGCGCGCGTCGTCCGAGCCGACGAGGATGCGGTCCGGCCGCATGAAGTCGGCGACGGCCGCGCCCTCCTTCAGGAACTCCGGATTGGAGACCACGCTGAACGGGATGTCCTTCTTCCTCGCCTTCAGCTCCGCGGCGATCGCCTCGGAGACCCGGTCCGCGGTCCCCACCGGCACCGTGGACTTGTTCACGACCACGCGGTACTCGTCCATGTGGCGGCCGATCGCCCGCGCCGCCTCGAGCACGTGCTGCAGGTCGGCGGAGCCGTCCTCGCCGGGCGGCGTGCCGACCGCGATCAGCTGCAGCACGCCGTGGGCCACGCTCGCCGCGACGTCGGTGCCGAAGGAAAGCCGTCCCGCCTCCCGATTGCGCCGCACCACCGGCTCCAGGCCCGGCTCGTAGATCGGAACGCGGCCTGCGTTGAGCCGAGCCACCTTGGCCGCGTCGAGGTCCAGGCACAGCACCTCGTTGCCCATGTCGGCGAGGCACGCGCCGGTGACGAGCCCGACGTAGCCGGTTCCCACGACGCTCACCTTCATCGCGCGCCCCTCATGGCGTCAGGTCGAATTCCTCGCTGCGGCGCGGCGGGTAGGTCTCCCAGCCGCCGCAGGCCGGGCACAGCCAGTGGAATTGCCGCGCCTTGAAGCCGCAATTCTCGCAGCGGTAACGCGCCAGCCGCCGGGTATGGCTGTGAACCAGGTTCCGCACCAGCTCCAGGTCGCGCCGGCGGCCGGGGCTCGCGGCGCCGACGATCTGCGCCTCCAGCAGGCGGTCGAGCCCGAGCAGCGTCGGGTTGCGCCGCAGCTCGTCGCGCACCAGCTTGTAGGCGGCCTCGGCCCCCTTCGCCTCGAGCGTGGTCTGGAATACCGCATCGAGCAGGTCGAGCGAGGGGTAGCGCTCCAGGTACCCCGTCAGCAGGCGCAGCCCCTCCTCCAGGCGCCCGGGCCCGGCCTCGCCGAAGGCGGCGAGCAGGCGCGGCGCCACCAGCGCCAGGTAGGCGGGATTCTGCGACTCGATGCGCATCCAGTGCTCGATGGCGCGCCCCGCATTGCCCGCGGCCTTCTCCAGGTCGCCGAGTTGCAGGCTGGCGCGCACGCACTTGCGGTTCGCCTCCAGGGCCGCCTCGAGCTGCGCGCGCGCGGCCTCCGGCCTGGAGCGCGCGGCCTCCATCGCCGCCAGCTCGCACAGATAGTGCGAAATCTCCCTCGCGCGCGACTGCCCGGTCTCGGCCTCCAGCCGGCGCGCCATGTCGGCGGCCCTCGCCCAGTCCTTCTCCTGCTGGAAGATCTCGAGGAGGAACTTCCGCGCCTCGCCCGCCTGCGGGCCTTCGGCGAGGCGCCCGAACACCTCCTCGGCGCGGTCGAGGATTCCCGCCTTGAGATAGTCCTGCCCCAGCTCGAACAGCGCCGCGGCGCGCTGCTCGGCACCGAGGTCGGCGCGCTCGAGCAGGTGCTGGTGCATGCGGATGGCGCGGTCGTACTCGCCGCGCCGCCGGAACAGGCTTCCCAGCGCGAAGTGCAGCTCCACGGTCTCCGGGTCGACCTTGACGACCTCGATGAAGGCTTCGATCGCCTTGTCGGGCTGCTCGTTGAGCAGGAAATTCAGCCCCTTGAAATACGAGCTGGGCAGCGCGCGCGAGTCCTTCAGCAGGTGGCGGATGTCGATCCTCGCGGCGAGCCATCCCAGCCCGAAAAAAATCGGGAAGCCGAGCAGCCACCAGTACTCGAACTCCATCAGCCCTCGGCCGGCGGCGGCTGCGACGGCCCCGGGGAGCGCTGGTCCGCGCGCGCCGCCTGGCGCAGCCGCGAGATCTCGCGGCGCTGCGCCAGCCACGCGCCGATCATCGCCGCCACCCCGAGCGCCGCCCCGGCGGCGAAGAAGCCGAGCAGCACCGCGATCAGCGGCGCACGCCACCCCAGGTCGAAGTAGAAGCGCAGCGTCACCGGGTCGGTGTTGCGCACGGCGAATGCGAGCAGCACGACGAACAGGGCGACGCGGATCGCCCAGGTCAGGAAGCGCATCTCAGGGAAGGTGCGGGACCGCTCGCGGCTCCAGGCACGCCGCGCCGCGCCCCGCTTACTGTGCCGCCTGGCGCGAGCGCGACGGCATGATCATGGTCGCGTCCGGATCCAGCGTGTCGACGCGCTCGCGCAGCTCCTTGCCCGCCTTGAAGTGCGGCACGTACTTCTCCGGCACCTGCACCTTCTCCCCGGACTTGGGATTGCGCCCGACGCGCGGCGGGCGGTAGTTGAGGCCGAAGCTGCCGAAGCCGCGGATCTCGATGCGATGCCCTTCGAGCAGCGAATGGGTCATCGCGTCGAGGATCATCTTCACCGCGTACTCGGCGTCCTTCGCCACCAGCTGCGGGTAGCGCTGCGCGAGACGCGCAATCAGTTCCGACTTCGTCATGGCGACCCCTTCCACGTCTCGTCAGGACGGCCCGGTCTATTGCTGCGGGTTCGAGTTGCTCTTGTCCAGCTTGGCGCGCAGCAGCGCGCCGAGATTGGTGCTGCCGGCGGCGCTGGCGGCGTTCTCGGTCCGCAGCTGCTTCATCGCCTCGGTCTCCTCGGCGGCGTCCTTGGCCTTCACCGACAGGTTGAGCGAGCGGTTCTTGCGATCGACGTTGATGATCATCGCCGTGACCGCGTCGCCTTCCTTGAGCGCGCTGCGCAGGTCGTCGATGCGCTCGCGCGCGAATTCCGACGCCCTCAGGTAGCCCTCGACCTCCGGGGTCAGCGAGATCACCGCGCCCTTGGCGTCGATCGACTTCACCGTGCCGGTGACCACGCTGTTCTTCTCGTGGCCGGAGATGAAGTTGGTGAACGGGTCGCCCTCGAGCTGCTTGATGCCGAGTGAGATGCGCTCGCGCTCGACGTCGATCGAGAGCACCACGGCCTCGACCTCGTCGCCCTTCTTGAAATTCTTGACCGCCTCCTCGCCGGACTGGCTCCACGAAAGGTCCGAGAGGTGCACCAGGCCGTCGATGCCGCCGCTCAGGCCGACGAAGACGCCGAAATCGGTGATCGACTTGATCTGGCCCTTGACGCGGTCGCCCTTCTTGAACTCGCGCGCGAAGTCCTCCCACGGGTTCGGCATGCACTGCTTCATGCCGAGCGAGATGCGGCGGCGCTCCTCGTCGATTTCGAGGATCATCACCTCGACCTCGTCGCCGACCTGCACCACCTTCGAGGGATGCACGTTCTTGTTGGTCCAGTCCATCTCCGAGACGTGCACCAGGCCCTCGATGCCGGACTCCACCTCGACGAAGGCGCCGTAGTCGGTGAGGTTGGTGACCTTGCCGAACAGTCGGGTGCCTTGCGGGTAGCGGCGCGAGATGCCGACCCAGGGATCCTCGCCGAGCTGCTTCAGGCCGAGCGAGACGCGGTTCTTCTCGGCGTCGAACTTCAGCACCTTGGCGGTGACCTCGTCGCCGACGTTGACCACCTCCGACGGATGCTTGACGCGCCGCCAGGCGAGGTCGGTGATGTGCAGCAGGCCGTCGATGCCGCCGAGGTCGACGAACGCACCGTAGTCGGTGATGTTCTTGACGATGCCCTTCACCACCGCGCCCTCGGCGAGCGTGGCGAGCAGCGCCTCGCGCTCGGCGCCCGCGGTTTCCTCCAGCACCGCGCGGCGCGACACCACCACGTTGTTGCGCTTGCGGTCGAGCTTGATGACCTTGAACTCCATCTGCTTGCCCTCGTAGGGCGTGGTGTCCTTCACCGGGCGCAGGTCGACCAGCGACCCGGGGAGGAAGGCACGGATGCTCTTCACCATGACCGTCAGGCCGCCCTTCACCTTGCCGGTGATGACGCCCTGCACCTTGTCGCCGCTCTCGAGCGCCTTCTCCAGCTCGAGCCAGGCCGCCATGCGCTTCGCCTTCTCGCGCGACAGGCGCGTCTCCCCGAAGCCGTCCTCCAGCGCCTCGATCGAGACGCTGACGAAATCCCCCGCCTTGACCTCGATCTCGCCGGCGTCGTTGCGGAACTCCTCGAGCGCGATGACGCTCTCGGACTTCAGGCCCGCGTTGACCACGACGTAGTTCTGATCGACGCGCACCACCTCGGCGGTGATGACTTCGCCGACGCGCATTTCCTTGCGCGTGAGGCTTTCTTCGAACAGGGCGGCGAACGACTCGGGAGCGGGCGAGGACTTCTTGGAGACTGCTTGGGAAACGCTTGCCATTAGGTTGAGTTTTTGAAAAAACCTTCATTGCCGCGGGCTTGCGGGCGCCGCGGGCTGGGTTGCACACTGGGAGGACCTCTAGGCCGTCCCGCCGATCCTTTCCCGGTACAGCTGCAGCACCCGGTCGACTACCTCGTCGATCGAGAGCCCGGAGGACTCGACCGTCACCGCATCGGGCGCCGGCCTGAGCGGGGCCACCGGTCTCGCGGCGTCCCTCGCATCCCGATCCTCCAAGTCACGGGAAAGGGCGGCGAGATTAGCATGGATTCCTTTGTCTATCAACTGCTTATGCCTGCGGCGAGCGCGCACCCCGACGCTCGCTGTGAGGAAGATTTTCAGAGTCGCATCGGGGAATACGACGGTACCCATGTCGCGACCATCGGCGACCAGGCCCGGGAGCTTGCGGAACGCCCGCTGGCGCTCGAGCAATGCAGCTCTAACTTCCTGATTGCCCGCGATTTCCGAGGCGCGGGTACCCACCGCCTCTTCGCGCAGCCTATCGGTAACCTCTTGTTCCTTCAGAAAAACCTTGCCATTCCGGAAGACCGCCTCGAGCCCCTTCGCCGTCGCCACCGGATCGCCGCCCGCGTACGCCACAAGCCGGTAGAGGGCGCCGCTCTCCAGGTAATGGAAGCCGAGCCGCGCGGCGACCAGGCTCGCGACAGTGCCCTTGCCCGAGGCGGTCGGGCCGTCGATGGCAATCACCGGCGCCTGTAGATTGTCGGTGCGGGTCAATCGCGTGGCATCTTAACCGCGGAGGCGGCATGGCCGAGGAAATCAGCATCCAGTTCACACGCTTTTCGGCGTTCTACTCCCCGCTCATCGCGGCGATCGCGGGCGGGTTCCTCGAGGCCGAGGGGCTGAAGCCGAAGCGCTCGGTTTCGCCGCCGGGCTAGCCCTTGACGATGCCGGAGAAGACCTTGAAGTAGTCGGGAAAGGTCTTCGCGACGCAGCCGGGGTCGTTGATCGTCACCGGCACCCCGCCGAGCGATGCGAGCGAGAAGCACATCGCCATGCGGTGGTCGTCGTAGGTATCGACGGCGACGCCGGGACGCAGCTGGGGCGGGGGCGCGACTCGGAGGAAATCCGGGCCCTCTTCCACCTCCGCCCCGAACTTGCGCAGCTCCGTCGCCATCGCAGCGATGCGGTCGGTCTCCTTCACGCGCCAGCTCGCGATGTTGCGGATCGTGCTCGGACCGCGGGCGAACAGCGCCGCCACCGCTGCGGTCATCGCCGCGTCGGGGATGTGGTTGAGGTCGAGATCGACCGGCTCGAGCCTGCCGCCGCCCCGGACTTCGATCGCGTTCTCCTCGAGGCGGACCTCGGCGCCCATCCTCTCGAGCACCTCGCAAAAGCGCACGTCGCCCTGGATGCTGTCGCGGCCCGCCCCCTCGACGCGCACCGGCCCGCCCGCGATCGCGCCGGCGGCGAGGAAGTACGACGCCGAGGACGCGTCGCCCTCGACCCGGATCTCGCCGGGGCTGCGATATTGCGCGCTCGACACGGTGAATTTTTCCCAGCCGCGGCGCGCGATGTCGACGCCGAAGCGCCGCATCAGGCTGAGCGTGATCTCGACGTAGGGCTTGGAAATCAGCTCGCCCTCGACGCGCACCGTGCCGCCGCCGGCCAGCGGCAGCGCCATCAGCAGCGCGCTGAGGAACTGCGAGGAGACGCCGCCGCGCACGCGCACGTCCTGCCTCGGCGCGATCTCCGCGGCCTGGATCGCGAGCGGCGGGAAGCCCTCCTTCTCCAGGTAGTCGATCTTCGCGCCCATCGCCCGCAAGGACTCGACCAGGTCGGCGACGGGCCGCTCGTGCATCCTCGGCGTGCCGAGCAGCCGGTAGCGGCCGCGGGAGAAGGCGAGCACCGCGGTGAGCGGCCGGAAGGCGGTGCCCGCGTTGCCGAGGAAGAGGTCCTTCTTGCGGCTGAACTGCCCGGCGCGCCCCGGGACGCGGATGGCGTCGAAGTCTGCCGCGTGAACCGGCACCTTGAGCTTCTGCAGCGCGCCGATCATCATGCGCGTGTCGTCGGAGTCGAGCGCGCCGCGCACCACCGTCGAGCCCGGCCCGCAGAGCGCGGCCAGCAGCAGCGCTCGGTTGGTGATGCTCTTGGAGCCCGGCAGGCGCACCGTGCCCTGCGCGCGGCGCGCCGGCGGGAGGGTCAGCCGCTCCATCGCCGCGCCGTCAACCGTACCCGCCGCGCAGCCACTTTTCGCGCGCCGCGCGCGCGCGCGCGAAAAGCGCTTCCAGCGCCCTGTAATCCCCCTTCGCGAGGAGCGACTTGATCCGCCTCAGCACGGCTTCGAAGCCCCGGACTTCCGAGAGCAGGAAATCCCGGTTGGCGGCGGCAATGTCGCGCCACATCTCGGGATGGCTCGAGGCGATGCGGGTGAAGTCGCGAAAGCCGCCGGCGGCGAAGCCGAACAACTGCGCCGCGTTCCTCCTGCCGGCGATGTCGCTCACCAGGCCATAGGCGAGCAGGTGCGGCAGGTGGCTCACCGCCGCGAGCACCGCATCGTGCTCGCGCGGCGTCATGCGGCCGAGGCGCGCGCCGCACCCGCGCCAGGCCGCCTCGACGGCGGCGACCGAGGCGCGCGAATTGCCGGCGAGCGGCGTCAGGATCACGCGGCGGCCCTGGAACAGGTCGGCGCGTGCCGCGGCCGCGCCGCTGCGCTCCGCGCCCGCGATCGGATGCGCCGGCACGAACTGCGAAACCCGGACGCCGAGCCCCTTGCGCGCCGCGGCGACGACGTCGCGCTTGGTGCTGCCCGCGTCGGTGACCACCGCGGCGGGCTTGAGCGCTCCCCCTATTTCGCTGAATATCCTCTCGAAGTGCGAGACGGGCGTGGCGACGAGGACCAGGTCGGCATCGCGCGCGGCGCGCGCGGCGTCCGGCGCGATCGCGTCGATCACGCCGCGCCGGCGCGCCAGCCTCAGGTTGGCCCGGCTCCGCCCGGCGCCGACCACGCTGCCGCAGAGCCGCTTGCGCTTCAGCGCCAGCGCGAACGAGCCGCCGATCAGCCCGACCCCGATGACCGCGACCTTGCCGAAGCGCATCAGTCCTTCAGGCTCGCCGCCAGCGCGATCAGGAACTTCTCGTTCTCCTCGGGCGTGCCGATGGTGACCCGCAGGTGCTCCGGCATCTGGTAGCCGCCGCCGACGGGCCGCACGATCACGCCGCGCTTCAGCAGCCTGCGATAGACCTCGTTGGCCTTGCCGACGCGGATCGAGACAAAGTTGCCCCGGGACGGGATCCACTCCAGGCCGAGGCGCTTCGCGCCCTCTTCGACCTGGCGCATGCCCTGCAGGTTCTCGGCGAAGCTGCGCGCCACGAACTCCATGTCGTCGAGCGCCGCGGCCGCGGCCGCGAGCGCCAGGCTGTTGACGTTGAACGGCTGGCGCACGCGGTTCATGATGTCCGCGACCGACGGATGCGCGAAGGCGTAGCCGACGCGCAGGCCGGCGAGGCCGTAAGCCTTGGAGAAGGTGCGCGTGACCACCAGGTTGGGATGGCGCTTGAGCCACTTCACCGTCTCGGTCTTCTGCTCCGGCGGCAGGTATTCGTTGTAGGCCTCGTCGATCACCGCGATGACGCGCTCGGGCACGCGGCGCACGAACGCCTCGAGCGCATCCGGACGCGCGAGCGTGCCCGTGGGATTGTTGGGATTCGCGACCCAGACCACGTAGGTTTCCTCGTCGATCGCCGCCGCCATCGCCTCCAGGTCGTGCCCCCAGTTCTTCGCCGGGACCGCGATCGGCCGCGCGCCGCGCGCCTGGGTCGCGAGCGGATAGACCGCGAAGCAGTGCTGCGAGTACACCGCGGCACGGCCGGGACCCAGGAAGGCGAGCGCCACCAGCTCGAGCACGTCGTTCGAGCCGTTGCCGAGGACGATCGCGCCCATGTCGACGCCGTAGCGGCGCGCCAGCGCGGTCTTCAGCTCGTGCCCGTTGCCGTCCGGGTAGCGCGCGATCTCGCCCAGCGCCGCCTCGATCGCGGCGCGCGTGCGCGGACCGATGCCGCGCGGGTTCTCGTTCGAGGCGAGCTTGACGATGCCCTCCTCCTTGAGGCCCATCTCGCGCGCCAGCTCGGAGATCGGCTTGCCCGGCTGGTACGGCGCGATCGAACGCACGTAGGAGGGGGACAGCTCGCAGGGATCTATCAACATGATGTCGGCTTCACGGTTGTGCCATCGGATAGGAGCCGAGGACCTTGAAGAACGGCGCGCGCGCGCGCAGCGCCTGCAGCGCCGCCGCGACGCGGGCGTCGCTCGCGTGCCCCTCGACGTCGACGAAGAAGACGTATTCCCACAGCGCCGAGCGCGCGCGCGCTGGGCGCGACTCGATGCGCGACATGCTGACGCCGTTCTCGGCGAGCGGCGTGAGCAGCGCGTGCACCGCGCCGGGCTTGTTCTCGGCCGACAGCACCAGCGAGGTCCGGTCGCGCCCCGTCGGCCCGGGCTCGAGCGCGCCCAGCACCAGGAACCGCGTGGTGTTGCTCGGGTCGTCCTCGATGTCGCGCGCCAGCAGCTTCAGCTTGTAGTTCGCCGCCGCGCCCTCTCCCGCGATCGCCGCCGCGCCCTTCTCCTTCGAGGCGCGGCGCGCCGCCTCGGCGTTCGAGGCGACCTGCACGCGCTCGGCGCTCGGCAGGTTGCGGTTGAGCCAGCCGTTGCACTGCGCCAGCGACTGCGCGTGCGAGTACACCGTGGCGATTCCCCGCATGCCCCCGGTCTTCGCCAGCAGGTGCTGCCGCACCCTGAGCTCGACCTCCCCGCAGATCTTCAGCGGCGTGAGCAGCAGCAGGTCGAGCGTGCGGCCCACTGCGCCTTCGGTCGAGTTCTCCGCCGGCACCACGGCGAACTGCGCCGCGCCCGACTCGGCGCTGCGGAAGACCTCGTCGATGGTGGGCGCCGGCCGCGCCTCCACGCCGTGGCCGAAATGCCGGCGCACCGCCTGCTCGCTGAAGGTGCCGGGCGGCCCGAGGTACGAGGCGCTGATCGGCTGCTCGAGCGCCCGGCACGCCGAGATGACCTCGCGGAACACGGCGATCGCGCTCGCCGCCGGGACCGGATCGCCCTTCGCCTTCGCGATTCGAGCCAGGATCTCGCTCTCGCGCTCCGGCCGGTACGCCGGGCCGCCCGCCTTCAACGTGCCGATCTCGCGGGCAAGCCCGGCACGCCGCTGCAGCAGCGCGAGCAGCTCGTCGTCGAGCGCATCGATCTCGCGCCGCAGCCTGGCGATGTCCTTGCCGCTCACCGGTCCTCCACCGGGAGATAGCGTACCGCAAGCACGCCCTCGATCGCGCGCAGCTCGTCGATCGCGGGCCGCGGCACCGGGCTGTCGACGTCGACCAGCGTGTAAGCCGTGTCGCCGCGCGACTTGTTCAGCATGTTGTGGATGTTGATGCGCCGGCTGCCCATGGCGTGCGAGATGCGGGCCAGCATGCTCGGCACGTTGGCGTTGGCGATCGCGAGGCGGAACGGGGACTCGCGCGGCATGCGGGCGTCGGGGAAGTTCACTGCGTTGGCCAGGGTGCCGTGCTCGAGGTACTCGCGCACCTCGTCGACCACCATCACCGCGCTGTTTTCCTCCGCCTCGCGGGTCGAGGCGCCGAGGTGCGGCAGCCCGACGACCCCGCGTCGGCCGATCAGCGCCGCGGTGGGAAAGTCGGTGACGTAGGCGGCGAGGCGCTTCGCCGCGAGCGCTTCCAGCACCGCAGCGTCTTCGACGATGCCGTCGCGCGAGAAGTTGAGCAGCACCGCGCCGGGCCGCATCTGCGCCATGTTCCTCGCGTTCACCAGGCCGCGGGTGCGTTCCACCAGGGGCACGTGCAGCGTGACGAAGTCGCCCGCCTTCAGCACTTCGTCGATCGAGTTCGCCTTGCGCACCTGCGACGGCAGGCTCCAGGCCGCCTCCACCGTGATCTCGGGGTCGAAGCCGAGCACGTCCATGCCGAGCGCGATGCCCGAGTTCGCCACCAGGCTGCCGATCTTGCCCAGACCGATGACCCCGAGCGTGCGCCCCGCCAGCTCGAAGCCGGAGAACGCCTTCTTTTCGCTCTCGATCTTCTTCTCCGGATTTGCCTCTTTCTCCAGCCTGCCGACGAAATCCAGGGCAAAGGCGAGATTGCGCGAGGCGATCAGCATGCCGGCGAGCACCAGCTCCTTGACGGCGTTGGCGTTGGCGCCGGGCGCGTTGAACACCGGCACGCCGCGCCGCGACAGCGCGTCGACCGGAATGTTGTTGACCCCGGCGCCGGCGCGGCCGACCGCCTTCAGGTTGTCGGCGAACTTCATGCCGTGCATTTTCTCCGAGCGCACCAGGATCACGTCGGGCGCCTTTGACTCGCGCACGATCGCGTAGCGCGCGGCGGGCAGGCGCTCGAGGCCGGCCTGCGCGATCGGGTTGAGCACGAGGACCTCGAGCCGCCCGCCGCCCTCAGCCATGCTTCGCCTCGAACTCCTTCATGTAGTCGATCAGCGCGCGCACGCCCTCGATCGGCATGGCGTTGTAGATCGACGCGCGCATGCCGCCGACCGAGCGGTGCCCCTTGAGCTGCACCATGCCGCGCGCCTCCGCGCCTTTGAGGAAGCCGGCATCGAGCGAGGCGTCCTTCAGCGTGAACGGCACGTTCATCCGCGATCGGTCCCGGGGATTCACCGCGTTGCGGTAGAAGCCGCTCCGATCGAGATAGTCGTAGAGCAGCTTCGCCTTCTCGATATTGATCCGTTCCATCGCGGCGAGGCCGCCCTGCCGCTTCAGCCACTTGAATACCAGCCCGGCCACGTAGATGGCGTACGTCGCGGGCGTGTTCAGCATCGACTCGGCCGCGGCCTGCTTCTGATAGTCCATCACGGAGGGCGTGCCCTGCTGCGCCTTGCCGAGCAGGTCGTCGCGCACGATCACGATCGTCAGCCCCGCCGGCCCGATGTTCTTCTGCGCGCCGGCGTAGATCAGGCCGAACTTCGAGACGTCCAGCGGGCGCGACAGGAGGTGCGAGGAAGCGTCCGCCACCAGCGGCACCCCGGCGGGCTCGATCCTCGGGACTTCGTGGACCTCCACGCCGCCGATCGTTTCGTTCGAGCAGTAGTGCAGGTAGGCGGCGTCCCTGCGCACGTTCCACGAGGAAAATCCGGGAACGTAGCTAAATCCCTTGTCCTCGGAGGAGGCGGCGATGTGGACGTCGCAGTAGGCCTTGGCCTCCTGGATGGCGAGCTTCGACCATTCGCCGGTGCTGACGTAGTCGGCCTTGCCGCGGCCCGCCAGCAGGTTCATCGGGATCTGCGCGAACTGCAGCCGCGCCCCGCCCTGCAGGAACAGCACCTTGTAGCTGGCGGGCACCGCGAGCAGCTCGCGCAGGTCCTTCTCGGCCTCCGCCGCGATCGACATGAACTCCTTGCCGCGGTGGCTCATCTCCATCACGCACATGCCGGTGCCGTGCCAGTCGAGCATCTCGTCGCCGGCTCGCGCGAGCACCTCCTCCGGCAGGACCGCCGGTCCCGCGCTGAAGTTGAAGATCCGCGCCATCAGTGCAGCGTCGGCCCTTCCGGATCGGCCGGCTCGGCGGAATCGCCCGCGGCCGGGTCGCCCTCGCCGCTGCCGCCGTTGCCGCCGTTGCCGGCGACCTCGTCGCGCTCGACGATGCGCTCGACGCCGGCGAGCTTCTCGCCCTCGCCGAGCGCAATCAGGGTCACGCCCTGCGTCGAGCGGCCCATCTCGCGGATCTGCGCCACCGCGGTGCGGATCAGCACGCCGCCGGTCGAGATCAGCATCACCTCGTCGTTGTCCTCGACCAGCACGGCACCGACCAGCGCGCCGTTGCGCTCGCTCGACTGGATCGCGATCATGCCCTGGCCGCCGCGGCCGTGGCGCGTGTACTCGGCGATCGGGGTGCGCTTGCCGAAGCCGTTCTCGGTGGCGGTGAGCACGGTGATCTTGTCGTCCTTCGCCGCCAGCATGCACACCACGCGCCGGCTGCCGTCCTCCGGCAGGCGCATGCCGCGCACGCCGGTCGCCTGGCGCCCCATCGGCCGCACGTCCTCCTCGTGGAAGCGGATCGCCTTGCCCTCGGAGGAGAACAGCATCACGTCGTAGCTGCCGTCGGTGAGCGCCGCGCCGATCAGGTAGTCGCCTTCTTCCAGCCCGACCGCGATGATCCCTGAGGGCCGCGGCCTCGAGAAGTCGGCGAGCGGCGTCTTCTTCACCGTGCCTTTCGCGGTCGCCATGAAGACGACGTGGTTCTCGTCGAACTCCTTCACCGGCACCACCGCGGTGATCTTCTCGCCCTCCTCGAGCGGGAACATGTTGACCACCGGCTTGCCGCGGCTGGCGCGCCCGCCCTGCGGCACCTCGAACACCTTGAGCCAGTACAGGCGCCCGCGGCTTGAGAAGCAAAGCAGGTAATCGTGCGAGTGCGCCACGAACAGCCGCTCGATGAAGTCGTCATCCTTGGTGGTCGCGGCGGTGCGGCCGCGCCCGCCGCGGCGCTGCGCTCGGTAGTCGGCGAGCGGCTGCGACTTGACGTAGCCGCCGTGCGAGAACGTCACCACCATGTCTTGCGGCGCGATCAGGTCCTCGATCGAGATGTCCTCGGCCACCGTTACGATCTCGCTGCGGCGGCGGTCGCCGAACTCCTGCCTGATGCGCGTCAGCTCCGCGTCGATGATCGCCGTGATGCGCGCTGGCTTCTCCAGCATGTCGAGCAGGTCGGCGATCGCCGCCATCACTTCGCGGTATTCGTCGCGGATCTTGTCCTGCTCGAGGCCGGTGAGGCGTTGCAGCCGCAGCTCGAGTATCGCCTGCGCCTGCGCGTCCGAGAGCCGGTAGCCGTCCTCCTTGAGGCCGAATTCCGCCGCGAGGCCCTCCGGTCGGAACCTTGCAAAATCGCTTTGGCCGAGGAGGTCCCGGACCAGGTCGGACGCCCACGCCCTCGCCATCAGGTCCCGCTTGGCTTCCGCCGGCGAAGGCGCCCGCTTGATCAGCGCGATCACCTCGTCGACGTTGGACAGCGCCACCGCGAGGCCTTCCAGCACGTGGCCGCGCTCGCGCGCCTTGCGCAGGTCGAACACCGTGCGCCGCGTCACCACCTCGCGCCGGTGCGCGACGAACGCCTCGATCAGCTCCTTCAGGTTGAGGACCCGCGGCTGGTTGTCGACCAGCGCCACCATGTTCATGCCGAAGGTGTCCTGCAGCTGCGTCTGCTTGAACAGGTTGTTGAGCACCACCTCCGGCAGCTCGCCGCGCTTCAGCTCGATGACGACGCGGATGCCCTGCTTGTCGGACTCGTCGCGGATGTCCGAGATGCCCTCGAGCTTTTTCTCTGTGACCAGCTCAGCGATCCGCTCGAGCAGCGCCTTCTTGTTGACCTGGTACGGCAGCTCGTCGACGATGATCGCGTGGCGGTCCTTGCCCGCGTCCTCGAAATGGGTGCGCGCGCGGATCACGACGCGGCCGCGCCCGGTGCGGTAGCCCTCGTGCACGCCGCCGATCCCGTAGATGATCCCGGCGGTGGGGAAGTCCGGCGCCGGCATCAGCTTGATCACCTCCTCGATCGCGCAGTGCGGCTGGTGCAGCACGTGCAGGCAGGCGTCGACGACCTCGGAAAGGTTGTGCGGTGGGATGCTGGTCGCCATGCCGACCGCGATGCCCGAGGAGCCGTTCAGCAGCAGGTTCGGGATGCGGCTCGGCAGCACCACCGGCTCGCGCTCCTTGCCATCGTAGTTGTCGACGAAGTCGACCGTCTCTTTCTCGATGTCGGCGAGCAGCTCGGCGGCGAGGCGATCGAGGCGGCACTCGGTGTAGCGGTAGGCCGCGGCATTGTCGCCGTCGACCGAGCCGAAGTTGCCCTGGCCGTCGACCAGCACGTAGCGCATGGAGAAGTCCTGCGCCATGCGCACCAGCGCCTCGTAGGTCGCGGTGTCGCCGTGCGGGTGATACTTGCCGAGCACTTCGCCGACCACGCGCGCGCACTTCACATAGGGACGGTTCCAGACGTTGTTCGACTCGTGCATCGCGTACAGCACGCGCCGATGCACCGGCTTCAGGCCGTCGCGCACGTCGGGCAGCGCGCGCCCCACGATCACGCTCATCGCGTAGTCGAGGTACGAGCGGCGCATCTCCTCTTCGAGGCTGACCGGGATCGTTTCCTTGGCGAATTGCTCCATCTCTGCGGCTCTTTTTCCGGCTTGCGGGGGAAGGCCGTTCAGCGGCGGAATTTCACTGCGGCGCGGGCGCTGCGGGCACGTGGAATTTTAGCATGCGGACTCTGCAAGCCGCCGTGTTTTGTGCTCTAATGCCCGCTCGTTCCGGGTTCACGTGAGGAGGGGCACGGTGACTATCACAAGGCAGGTGTTCGCAGCGGCGCTGGCCTCCGCGGCGCTCGGTGCCGCAGGCGTCTCCGACGCGCGGGCAGGCGACGGCTACTGGTCGCAGACCGGCGGCGCGGTGTGGAAGAACTCGACCGGCCTGTGCTGGCGCGCCGGTTACTGGACGCCCGCGATGGCGACCGAGGAATGCGATCCCGATCTGGTGAAGCGGGCCGCTCCGCCGCCGCCCCCGCCCCCGCCGATGCGCGCGGCGCCGGCGCCGACGCCGGCGGCGCCCAAGCCGGTGGTGCTGCATTCGACGGTGCACTTCCCGCTCGGCGGCTGGAAGCTCGACAAGCTGGCGGAGCTCCGCCTCGACCAGGATGTGATCGCCAAGCTCGGCGCCACCGGCGGCGTCGAGTTCGTGGTGGTGAACGGTTACACCGACCGCCTCGGCTCGGCGCGGTTCAACCAGAAGCTCTCGGAGAGGCGCGCGCAGTCGGTCAAGGACTACCTCGTGTCGAAGGGCATGGACGGCGCCAAGATCGACGTCACCGGCTACGGCAAGACCGGCATGGGCAGCTCGCAGCCGTTCCCGACCTGCCGCGACGTGAAGGAGCGCAGGGCGCTGGTCGCCTGCCTGGCGCCGAACCGGCGTGTCGAAGTCGAAGTGCACGCCAAGCCCAAGTAGAAAACACCTCAGACTTTCTCCTCAGCGCGCGCTGGGTGGTTCCGGTGGAACCGCCCGGCGCGGTGCTGCCGGAGCACGCCGTGGCAATTCGCGGCGGCATCATCGAGGCGGTGCTCCCGTCCGCCGAGGCCGAGGCGCGTTTCCCCGGCTTCCCGCGCGAGCATCTAGCCGAGCACGCGCTGATTCCGGGGCTGGTGAACGCGCATACCCACGCGGCGATGGCCCTGATGCGGGGCCTCGCCGACGACCTGCCGTTGATGCACTGGCTGCAGGAGCATATCTGGCCGGCGGAATCGCGCCACGTCTCGGCGCAGTTCGTGCGCGACGGCACCCTGCTCGCCTGCGCCGAGATGCTGCGCGGCGGCGTCACCTGCTTCAACGACATGTATTTCTTCCCCGAGGCCGCGCTCGAGGCCGCGCTCGAGGCCGGCATGCGCGCGTCGCTGGGCATGATCGTGTTCGACTTCCCGTCGGCGTACGGCTCGGACGCGGACGATTACCTCGCCAAGGGGCTGGCCCTGCGCGACCGCTGGCGCGAGCACCCGGCGGTGTCGTTCTGCCTCGCCCCGCACGCCCCCTACACCGTGTCGGACGCGACCTTCGGCAAGATCGCCACGATCCTCGGCGAGATCGACGCGCCGCTGCACATCCACCTCCACGAGACCGAAGACGAGGTCGCGCGCTCCGTGGCCGAGCACGGCGTGCGTCCGATCGAACGCCTGCGGCGCCTCGGACTTCTCGGGCCCGGCCTGATCGCGGTGCACGC
>DATJXO010000032.1:0-6169 GCA_035500055.1 Burkholderiales bacterium
CCGCGTGCGCCGCGAAGGCCGCGCGGTCCGCCTCTTCGTGCGCGTAGGCCTGCACGGTGCGGATCTCATGGATCGCCTCGTCGATGTACGCGGAGACGTCGGCGACGCGGTCCTGATTGTCGCGCGACAGGCGCCGCACGCGCCGCCCGAGCAGCAGGATCGGCGCCAGCGTGGCCGGCACGCCGAGCAGCACCAGCAGCGCCAGCTTCCAGCTCACCACGAACATCATGACGGCGGCGCCTAGCATCATCAGCAGGTTGCGCGCGAACATCGACACCCCGAAGCCGATCACCTGCTGCAGCAGCGTGGCGTCGTTGGTGAGGCGAGAGATCACCTCGCCGGTGCGCGCGGCGTCGAAGTAGCCGGGCTCGAGCGCAAGCACGTGGTCGAACACGCTGCGCCGCAGATCGGTCACGACGCGCTCGCCGAGCGTCATCATTAGCGAAAAGCGCACGTAGGTGGCGGCCGCGAGCAGGGCCGCGATGGCGATCATGCCGGCCAGCGCCCCGTTGAGCAGCGACGGATCGCCGCTGCCGAAGCCGCGGTCGACCACGTAGCGCAGCCCCTGGCCGAGCGCCAGCACGCAACCCGCGGCCACCACCAGCGCGGCGAGCGCCGCCGCGAGCCGCAGCCGGTACGGTGCGACGAAGCGCGCCAGGCGAAGGAAGTGCCGCATGCCGCTACTTTACCCCCGGCGCGGCGCGCCGGCCGGGGCTAGCGGCCGTAGAAGCGGTAGTTGTTGCGGCCGAGCTGCTTGGCGCGGTACATGGCGACGTCGGCATTGCGCAGCGCCGCCTCGCCGTCGCCCGCATCCGAGGGATAGAGAGAAACGCCGACGCTCGCGCCGATGGCGAACTCGCGCCCGTCGACGCGGAACGGGGCCGCCATCGCGCGCAGGATCTTCTCCGCCACCACCTGGCAGTCGGCCTCGCCGTGCAGATCGGGAATCACCACGATGAACTCGTCGCCGCCGTGACGGGCCAGCGTGTCGGACTTGCGCACGCAGCCCGCAAGGCGGTGCGCCGCCTCGCGCAGCACCGAGTCGCCGGCGCGATGGCCGAGCTGGTCGTTGACTTGCTTGAAATGGTCGAGGTCGATCACCATCACCGCGACCCGCGCGTCGCGCCGCTGCGCCAGATACACCGCCTGCCGCAGGCGGTCGTCGAGCAGCCGCCGGTTGGGCAGCCCGGTGAGCGTGTCGTGATAGGCGAGAAAGCGCGCCTCCTCCTCGCGGCTCTTGCGCTCGGTGATGTCCTGCGACACGCCGATCATGCGCCGCACCCGGCCGGCGGCGTCGGCGAGCGACTTGCCGTGCGTCGACAGCCAAAGCATGCGGCCGTCGGGCCGCACGATGCGATGCTCGCTGGTGTAGGTGCCGGGCTGGTCCCAGGCCGCGTTCACCGCCGCCAGGTAGCGCTCGCGGTCGTCGTCGTGCACCAGCTTGACGAAGTCGGACCAGCGGGCGGCGCGGCCGCTCTCGGCCGCGCCAACCAGCGTCGAAGGGTCGCGGCCCCACTGCAGCTGGTCGGTATCCCGGTCCCACTCCCAGTAGAGCAGCTCGGCGGCATCCACCGCGAGGCGCAGCTTCTCGACGCTCTCGTGCAGCGCCGCCGCGGCCTGCTTCTCGCGCGTCACGTCGCGCGCCGTGCCGGTAGCGCCGGTGACCTTGCCGCGCGCGTCGCGCAGCGGCAGCGCATTGAACGAGAGGTCGATGTAGCCGCCGTCGCGCCTGACATGGCGGGTCTCGTAGTCGAACACCGACTCGCCCTCGAAGATGCGCTGGAAGACGGTCACGTCGCGCTCGCTCACCTCGCGCGCCAGCACCTCAGTGAAGCGGCGCCCGAGCATATCGTCCGCCTGGCAACCGTAGATGCGCCGCACCGCCGCCGGGTTGAGGTAGGTCCAGCGCCCCTCCCGGTCGAGCGACCACACCAGGTCGTTCGAGGTCTCGACCAGGTTGCGGTACATCGCCTCGCTCTTGCGCAGCGCCACTTCGGCGGCGTGCCGCTCGCTGACGTCGGTATAGGTGACGATCGAGGCCGCCTGCGGCGCGGCGGGATCGAGCGCGCGGCCGAGCGAGCGCACGCGCAGGGTCGAGCCGTCCTTGCGCAGCAGCCTGAATTCTCCCTCGAGCACGTCGCCGCCCCTCAGCAGCTCGTAGCGCCGGCCGGCTTCCTGCCACAGCTCCTCGGAGGGATACAGCACCCGCGAGGAATTGCCGTTGAGCTCCCCCGGACCGTAGCCGAGCATCTGCTCGAGGTGCCGGTTGCAGCGCGTGATCACGCGATTGGAGAAGAACACGACCCCGAGCGGCAGCGTGTCGAGCAGCTGGCGCTCCTCGTCGAGCACGCGGCCGTAGTCGGCCTGCGCGCGCAGCAGCTCAGTGACGTCGGTGAAGCCGCTCACGATGCCGCCGTCGCGGCAGCGCACGAAGCGCCCCTGCATCCAGCGACCGTCGCGCGTCTGGAAGCGGCGCACGGCGCCGCCCGCGCCGCGGCGCCGCGCCACCCGCTCCTCGACCCAGGCCTCGCGCTTCGCGTCGGCCGGAACCGCCTCGACCTCGAAGGCGATTTCGGCAAGCTCGCGGTAGTGCCGGCCCGAGAGCGCGGCCGCATGGCCGGCGGCGCGGTACAGCCCGGCGTAGGCGTCGTTGCAGACGACTAGGTGGTCCCGCGCGTCGTAGATCGCGATGCCTTCGGGAAAGCTCTCGATCGCGTCGCGCAGCTGCGCCTCGCTGCGCGCCAGGCGCGCCACCAGCTCCTCGTTCTCAATCTGGGCGCGCAAGCTGCGCACGATGCCGGCGTGAATGCCGCGGTAGACGCGCACCATGACCGCGCCGAACACCAGCACCATGAGCGCAAGCAGGTGATAGGTCCGCCCCGGCTGCAGGAACAGCTGCGTCAGCACCGCGGCGAGCGGCAGCGCGCTGAACGAGTAGAAGGCCGCCGGGCTGGGCGCGTACACCCCGGCCGCGCCGATGACGTTGCCGCCGACGACGAAGATCACTGCCATCTGCAGCAGCGGATCGCTCTCCGGGAAGAACACGGCGGGCGGGAAGGCCCAGAGCGCCCCCGCGGCGAGCGCGCCCAGCGCGAAGCGCGACTCCCAGTGCAGCGCCGCCGGCCCGCCGGCGTCGCGTGCGAATCCGCGGTGCAGCGCGACGCGCGCCAGCGTTGCCGCGAGCAGCAGGCCGAACCAGCCCGCGAGCAGCGCCGCCGGGAACTCCTGCCACAGCACCAGCATCAGCAGGCCGGCATTGGCGAGCGTGGCGTAGTACGCCGGGCGCGCGACGTCGAACAGCGACGCGACGCGCGCGACGGCAAGGCGCTCCGGCTCCATCGCCGCAGCGTAGGCGGACGCTTCCGGCGCGGACGGGGAGTGCGGCACGCGGCTCACGCTTTCTTGCATTCGGCTGACCGGCGGCGCGCCGCGGCCCTTCAGCGGCCGATCAGGGCGCGCAGCACCGCGCACCAGGCGAGGCCCGCGTTCTCCAGGTTGTAGCCGCCGCCGCCGAACGCCATCAGCCGGCCCCCCGCGTGGCGCTCGGCCAGATCCACGAGGCGCCGCGCCGCGTGGGCGTGCGCCGCCGGCGTCAGGCGCAGGTCGGCAAGCGGGTCGCCGGCGAGGCCGTCGGCGCCGCATTGCAGGATCACGAACTCAGGCGCGCAGGCCTCGAGGAACCTCTCGGCCTCGTCCCACGCGGCGAAGAATTCCGCGTCGCCGGCGCCGGGCTGCAGCGGCAAGTTGAGCTTGGTGCCCTGCGCCCGGTCGCGGCCGGTCTCGTAGGCGAAGCCGCTGCCCGGGTAGAGATATTGGCCGCACTCGTGGATGTCGGCGACATAGAGCTCGGCGTCGTCCTCGAACTCGTAGTACACGCCGTCGCCATGGTGCACGTCGATGTCGACGTAGGCGATGCGGCGGATGCCGTGCTCCGCGCGCAGCGTCTCGATCAGCACGCCAAGGTCGTTGAAGACGCAGAACCCCGCCGCGGCCGCACGCCGCGCGTGGTGCAGGCCGCCGATCGGCTGGAACGTGCGGTGCGCCGCGCCTGCGGCGATGCGCCGCGCGCCTTCCAGCGCCGCGCCGACCACGTGCGCCGCGATCTCGTAGCAGCCGGGAAAGGCCGGCGTGTCGCCGTAGTCGAGGTACCCCTCGCCGCTCAAGGAGGCCTCGATCACGCGCCCGACGTACTCCGGGCGGTGGAAGCGCTCGATCGCGGCGCGCGCCGCGGCCCCCGCCTCGGCGAGCCGCACGTCGCGGTCGAGGCCCAGCCCGCACGCGGTGCGCCAGAACGCGCCCTGGCGGTCGACCGACAGCGGGTGGCCTTCGGGAAAGCCGTACTTCCCGAGCGATTCGCCGAGGAAGACGAGGGGCGTGCGGCTCAGGCGAGGCGCTCGACTTCGACCAGGCAGTCGTAGAACGTCGCCGCGTTGCCCAGATCGGCGATGCGCTGCGACGTGACGTCGTTCGCGTTGCGGCCGTCGCGAGCGAACTTCTTCCACCACACCGAGGGCGCGACCACGACGCCGGGACGCGGCTTGCCGTTGACGCGCGCGCGCAGCGTGAAGCTGCCGCGGTCGTTGTAGACGCGCACCCGGTCGCCGTCGGCGATGCCGCGCGGCGCGGCGTCGGCCGCGTTCAGCTCGAGGCTCGGCTCGCCCTCGGCCGCGCGGAAGCGCGGCAGGTTGGCGAACGACGAGTTGAGGAAATTGCGCGCCGGCGGCGAGATGAAGTTCAGCGGGTACTTGCGCGCCAGCTCCGGGTTGCTCGAGGGCGATTCGGCCGGCGGGTTGAAGAACGGCAGCGGATCGAGTCCCTGCGCCTCCAGCGACGCGCTGTACAGCTCGCACTTGCCGGACGGCGTATGAAAGCCCCCGCGCGCGAACGGGGCGAACTTCTTCGGCAGCGAAAGACGCTTCCAGCCCTCGCGCTTGAGCGTTTCCCAGTCCATCCCGGCAAGGTTGGCGTGGCCCGAGCCGATCGCCTGGCGCGCGATGTCCTCGTCGGTATCCCGGAAGCACGGCTCGTCGAACCCGAGCCGCGCGGCGAGCCGGCGGAACACCTCGCTGTTCGGCAGCGACTCGCCCACCGGCGCGATGGCCGGGTTGTTGGCGAGCACGTAGAGGTGGCCGTAGGCCTTGTGGATATCGTAGTGCTCGAGCTGGGTCGTCGCCGGCAGCACGAGGTCGGCATAGTCGGCGGTGTCGGTGAGGAACGAGTCCATCACCACGCAGAACAGGTCCTCGCGCCGGAAGCCCGCGATCACCTTCGCCGAATCCGGGCATACCGCGACCGGGTTGTTGTTGTACACGATCACGGCGCGCACCGGCGGCTCGGCGGAGGTAAGAGTCTCGCCCAGGCGCGACTGGTTGATGACGCGCGGGCGCTTCGCCGGCATCAGGTCCGGCCGCTCGAGCGCGCCGTGGTCGAAATGAAAGTTGTCCGCAGTGGTGAGCAGGATCCCGCCCGCCGGATCGCGCCACGCGCCGACCAGCGCCGGCAGGCAGGCGATGGTGCGGGCGGCGACGCCGCCGCCGGCGTGGCGCTGCATGCCGTAGTTGAGCCGGATCGCGGCGGGCTTCGAGGTGCCGTAGTCGCGCGCGAGCTGCACCACCTCGCCGACCTCGAGGCCGCAGATCCTCGCCGCCCACTCGGGCGGGTACCGGGTCAAGCGCTGCTTCAGCTCCTCGTATCCCAGCGTGTACTTCCGGAGGTAATCGAGATCGACCAGACCCTCGGCAACCAGCACGTGCATCATGCCGAGCGCGAGCGCGCCGTCGGTGCCGGGCAGGAGCGCAACGTGCTGCGTGCACTTCTCCGCGGTGAGGCTGCGGTAGGGGTCGATCGCCACCAGCTTCGCGCCGCGGCGCTTCGCCTCCTGCGCGCGCGACCAGAAGTGCAGGTTGGAGGCGATCGGGTTCGAGCCCCAGATCAGGACCAGCCTCGCGTCCTGGTAATGCTCGGGGTCCATGCCGTAGCTGCCCCCGAGCGTCGCCTTGATGCCGGCCTTGCCCGCGGAAGAGCACAGCGTGCGGTCGAGCTGCGAGGCGCCCAGCTTGTGGAAAAAGCGCCGGTCCATCGACATGTACTGCACCAGCCCCATCGTCCCCGCGTAGCTGCAGGGCAGGATCGACTCCGGGTCTTCGGCCGCGATCGACTTCAAGCGCGC
>DATJXO010000033.1:0-2048 GCA_035500055.1 Burkholderiales bacterium
GCGTGTGGGTGCCCTGGCCTGCGGGCTCGCCGTGGCCGTGCACCCATTCGGCGACCGCCAGGTCCGCGCCATGCAGCGAGCCGACGACGCTGTCGCCGCGCGGATAGCGCAGGCGCCCGCCCGCGCCCGGCAGCAGGACCACCACCTGGCTTTCGAAGACCTCGCTGACATGGCGCACGGCGACCCGCGCCATCGCCTCCTGCCCGCGCGTCGCCGCCAGCTCCCGGCTCATGGCGTAGAGCTGCGCGGTGCGCCGCTCACGGTGCGCCGCGACGTTGGCCTGCAGGCGCACGCTCGCGGCCAGGCTGGAGATGATGAGCGCGACCGCCAGCATGATGGCGAAGGTCAGCAGGTACTGGATGTCGCTCACGGCGAACGACAGCTGGGGCGGCACGAAGAAGAAGTCGAACGAGGCGACGCCGAACACCGAGGTCGCCACGGCCGGCCCGCGCCCGAAGCGGAATGCGATCAGAACCACCGCCAGCAGGTAGACCATCGCCAGGTTCACCAGCTCGAAGGCGGGCGTCATCACCATGCCGAGCAGCGTGCAGGCGGTGACCGCGACCGCGCTCCACCCATAGCCGGGCCAGCGCGCCTTCTCGCTCCCCGCGGGCGCCGCCTGCAGGTAGGCGCGGCTGCGGGCAAGAAAGGGGCTGCGCTGCGCCGCGTTCTTCCCCGCGCCGCCGATCACGTGCAGGTCGATGCCCTCGGTCTTTGCGAGGAGCTCGCCGTAGGTCGAGGGCCGGAACAGCCGGCTCCAGAGAGCGCGGCGCGGGCGTCCAATCAGGATGCGCGTGACGTTGCGCGCCTGCGCGTAGTTGGCGAGCTCTTCGCCGACCGATGATCCGCCCAGCGTCACCGCCTCGGCGCCCAGCGATTCGGCGAGCCGGAGCAGCGCGATGCGGCGGTCGCGCTCGACCTCCGGCAGGCGCAGCAGCTCGGGCGTCTCGACGTAAACCGCGATCCATTCGGCGTGCAGCGCGGCCGCCAAGCGCTTGCCGGCGCGGATCAGGCGCTCGGCGCTTTCGTAGGGGCCGATCGCCACGAGCAGGCGCTCGCCGGCCGCCCAGGTGTCGCGGATCGCGTGGCCTTCCTTGTACTCGCGCATCGCCGCGTCGACGCGGTCGGCGGTGGTGCGCAGCGCGAGCTCGCGCAGCGCGATCAGGTTGCCCTTGCGGAAGAAATTCTCCAGCGCGTGGCGCGCCTGCTCGGAAACGTAGACCTTGCCCGCGTGCAGGCGGTCCAGCAGCTCGTCGGGCGGCGTGTCGACCAGCTCGACTTCGTCGGCGGTCTCGAACACCACGTCCGGAACCGTTTCCTGCATGCGCACGCCGGTGATGCCGGTGACGATGTCGTTCAGGCTCTCTATGTGCTGCACGTTCACCGTGGTGTAGACGTCGATGCCGGCGTCGCGCAGTTCCTCGACGTCCTGCCAGCGCTTGGCGTGGCGCGGTGCCGGTTCGCCCTCCACCGGGTTGGAATGCGCCAGCTCGTCCACCAGCAGCAGCGCCGGCCGGCGCGCGAGCGCCCGGTCCAGGTCGAAATCGCGCATCGTCGCGCCGCGGTAGGACACCTGCAGGTAGGGCAGCTGCTCGAGACCCTCGAGCAGCGACTCGGTCTCGGCGCGGCCGTGCGGCTCGACGTAGCCCGCCACCACGTCGACGCCCTTGCGCTTCTGCGCGCGCGCCTCCTCGAGCATGGCGTAGGTCTTGCCGACGCCGGCGGTGGCGCCGAAGAAGATTTTCAGCTTTCCGCGCCGCGTTTTTGCCTCCTCGCGCTGCACCTGGGCGAGCAGGGCGTCGGGGTCGGGGCGCGCATCGTTCATGCGCCTACTCTAGCGCAACCGTCCGGCGTCACCGCTTTCGGCTGCGCAGGCCGTCCACCAGGACGGCAAGCAGGGCGCCGGCGACGACGATGACGTCGATCAGCGCGACGGTGAGCATGGCGTGCATGGGCGGGTCTTCGAACGGCGCCGGCGCTCGCCCTCGCAATCCGGGCTGCAGCAGAGCTGGCGGCCGTAGGCCATTTCCGCGCGTGCCGCGGAAACC
>DATJXO010000034.1:0-18355 GCA_035500055.1 Burkholderiales bacterium
CGCTTCCAATCGTGCCGTAGCCCTCGATTGATTCGGAAAGGCCGCTGTCATGAATCGTGTAGGCGCGCATTTCCTTGTCTCGCGTCGCACCGCCTACCAACATCGCCAAATCGTACTCACCCATCGGGGAGCCAAAAAACCGATTTCGGTCGAACAGGTATTCCTTCATCAAAACAGCCACACTTGGCTCGCATACTTGTTCGACAAAATCGACAATGTCGAGTTTCCGCTTGAGGCTGTTCCTAGCGCTGGTGATCCCGCTGCGTTTGGCCCGGTCTACGAACTTGTCTACGTACGTGGTCATTCCCGCACCCGCCAAGGCGACAGGATATTCAAGGTCCGCGTGGTTGAGAATGTAGACCTTGTTGGTATGCCTAGCTACCGGGACGCCACGTCCGAAAGTGGTAAGGCTATCCGAAGCAATGACTATTCCGTCCTTAGCCCGGATCGCTACGCCTACGGTCATGCTTCCCCCTTGGAGCGCTGACTCTACCCTACGCCTTTTTCTTTTTCCACCTAGCCCTGGCCGCGCGTTGCGCTGCAACGGACCGGGCTTTGCGAGACATTCCCTTTGCCCTCGCTGGGCCGCCCCGGGCGCCACCGAGCCTACCCAACGCGACGGCATGAGGATTCTTCTCGGCTTGCTCGACCAACTCCGGAGCAACCATGTCGCCGGTCGAAATGCCGACTACCAATTTTGCTAGCTGATTCGGATCGCGTGGCCGTTTGGGACGCTTCACGCCTCCAGTTTAGCGTAGCTAAACAGCATGGAATCAAGCGTCCCAGCGCAAACTGAGACACTACCCTTTTTTGTCGCGCGCGCTGTGGATAACGAGTTACGGACGCTGTAAAATCGTTTCTCCCCATGCAGAACCTCTGGCAAGCCTGCTTGCGCCGCCTTGAGCAGGAGCTACCCGCGCAGCAGTTCAACACCTGGATCAGACCGCTCGTTGCCGACGCCGGCTCGGCCGACGATACCGTGCTGGTACTGAGCGCGCCGAATCGGTTTGTGCATGAGATGCTGCGCGAGCGCTTCGCCGACCGGATCGAGCGGCTCGCCGCCGAGCTCGCGGGGCGCGACGTCGGTCTGAAGCTCCTGCTCTCGCGGTCCGCCGAGCGACCCGCGCCGCCGCCGCGCAGTGGCGGCGCCGGACCCCTTGAGGCGCCCGCCGTCCGCGACCGGGCGCGGCTCAACCGCGGCTTCAGCTTCGACAACTTCGTCACCGGCAAGGCGAACCAGCTGGCGCGCGCCGCAGCGCTGCAGGTGGCCGAGAACCCGGGGATCTCCTACAACCCCCTGTTCATCTACGGCGGCGTGGGCCTCGGCAAGACGCACCTCGTGCAGGCGATCGGCAACCATCTCTCGGCGGAGCGGCCGGATGCACGCATTCGCTACATCCACGCCGAGCAGTACGTCACCGACGTGGTGCGGGCATACCAGCAAAAGTCCTTCGACGAGTTCAAGCGCTATTACCATTCGCTGGACCTCCTGCTGATCGACGACATCCAGTTCTTCTCCAACAAGGACCGCACGCAGGAGGAGTTCTTCTACGCCTTCAACGCCTTGGTCGAGGCACGCAAGCAGATCGTCATCACCTGCGACACCTATCCGAAGGAGATCACCGGTATGCAGGAGCGCCTGATCTCGCGCTTCGGCTGGGGGCTGACGGTGGCGATCGAGCCTCCGGAGCTGGAGATGCGCGTCGCGATCGTGCTGAAGAAGGCGGAGGCCGACGCCGTCGACCTGCCCGAGGACATCGCCTTCTTCGTCGCCAAGCACATCCGCTCCAACGTCCGAGAGCTGGAAGGCGCGCTCAAGAAAGTGCTGGCGTTCTCGCGTTTCACCGGCCGCGAGCTCTCGCTGGAGCTGGCGCGGGAGGCCCTGCGCGACATCCTTCACGTGGCGAACCGGCAAATCAACATTGAGGGCATCCAGAAAACGGTGGCGGAATATTTCAAGATCAAGGTTTCCGACATGCACTCGAAACGACGCAACCGGAATATCGCGCGGCCGCGCCAGGTAGCCATGGCTCTTGCCAAGGACCTGACGCAGATGAGCCTCCCGGAGATCGGCGAGGCCTTCGGCAACCGTGACCATACGACTGTGCTCCATGCCTGCCGCACCATTGCCTCGCTGCGCAAGAAGGATCTCGGCTTGAACCGCGACTACCACCTGCTGGAGCAGGTGCTGAAGGGATGAATCGAAAGCGCGGCACAAGCTGTGCGCGGCCTTGGGATGAAATGTGGAGAACCCGCGCGCCGGGGCGGCACCGCTGGAATCCTGCACAACGATCCACAGAGAGGCCAACAGCTTGCGCACGCTCGTGGCACAGCGCAACCCGATGAAGTGACGGCGGTTTCCGGGTTATGCAATGCCCGGGATCGACTCTATTAGTTGTTATTAGGTTTTGAAGGAAAACAAGATGGTTCTAGTCAAAGCAAGACGCGATGCGCTGCTCGGACCTCTTTCGGCCGTTAGCGGAATCATCGAGCGCCGCCATACTCTGCCCATCCTGTCGAACGTCCTGCTCGAGCGCTCGGGCGGCGTACTGTCCTTCCTTGCCACCGATATCGAAATCCAGATCACCGCGCGTGGCTCGATCGAGCCGGCGGGCGAGGCTCGCGCTGCCACGGTCGGCGCGCGGAAGTTGGTGGATATCCTGCGGGCGCTGCCCGAGGATGCCGAAGTGACGCTGCAGCTGCAAGACAAACGTCTTATGCTGAAGGCGGGCCGTAGCAGGTTTGTGTTGCAGACGCTGCCGGCGGAGGATTTTCCCCGCCTCGGCAAGCCTTCCGGCGAAGTCGCGCGGTTCGCGCTGCCTCAGAAGGCGCTGCGGCGCCTCCTCGGGCTGGTGCAGTACGCGATGGCGCAGCAGGACATACGCTACTACCTCAACGGCCTTCTCGTGGTCGTCGAGGACCGAACGCTGAAGGTGGTCGCGACGGACGGCCACCGTCTCGCCTTCGCTTCGATGGCGCTGGCCGCCGGTCTGCCACGGCAGGAGGTGATCGTCCCCCGGAAGACCGTGCTCGAGCTTTCGAAGCTGCTTGCCGACACCGACGAGGAGGTACGCGTCGAGCTCTCCGGTACCCAGGCGTCGTTCGCCTTCGGCTCGGTCGATCTCGTGTCGAAGCTGGTCGACGGCAAGTTCCCGGACTACACGCGCGTCATACCGTCCGGGCACAAGAACACGCTGGTGCTCGGCCGCGAGGTGCTGCGCCAGGCGCTGATGCGCGCCGCGATCCTCTCCAACGAGAAGTTCCGCGGCGTGCGCTGGGTGCTCACCGACGGCACCCTCAAGATCGTGTCGTCCAACACCGAGCAGGAAGAGGCCGAGGAAACGCTCGAGGTGAAGTACGCGGGCGACGCGCTCGACATAGGCTTCAACGTGAACTACCTGCTCGACGTGCTGAATAACGTCGGCGGCGCGGACCTTGAGTGCCGCTTCGGCGATGCCGCCTCGAGCGCCCTGATGACCTTCGCTTCGGAAGCGGATTTCCGCTACGTGGTGATGCCGATGAGGATCTAGCGGTGGGCGAGGCGGAAAAGCAGCCCCCCGTGCAGGGCGGGCAGTCGCAGGAAGTCGAGGCGAGGGACGTGGCCGAGACGGCTGGAGGCTACGAGGCCGACAGCATCAAGGTACTGAAGGGTTTGGAGGCGGTGCGCAAGCGCCCGGGGATGTATATCGGCGACACCTCGGACGGCACCGGGCTGCACCACATGGTGTTCGAGGTGGTGGACAACTCGGTGGACGAGGCGCTCGCGGGCTTCTGCGACGAGATCGTGCTGACCATCCACACCGACAACTCGGTCTCGGTGCTGGACAACGGCCGCGGCATTCCGACCGGAATCAAGGAGGATGACGAGCACCGGCGCTCCGCGGCCGAGATCGTGATGACCGAGCTGCATGCCGGCGGCAAGTTTGATTCCAACTCGTACAAGGTCTCCGGCGGGCTGCACGGCGTCGGCGTCTCGGTGGTCAATGCGTTGTCCAGCTGGCTGCGGCTGACTATCTGGCGCGACGGCAAGGTGCACCAGATGGAGTTCGTCGACGGCGTGGCGACCGGGCCGCTGCGCGTCACCGGCACCACCGAGAAGCGCGGGACGGAAGTGCACTTTCTCGCCTCGCGCAGCGTCTTCGGCGTCGTCGACTACCACTACGACATCCTGGCGCGGCGCCTGCGGGAACTCTCGTTCCTCAATAACGGCGTGCGCATCGTGCTGGTCGACCAGCGCGCCGGGAAGCAGGAGGACTTCGCGCTCGCCGGCGGCGTCAAGGGCTTCGTCGAGTACATGAACCGGGCCAAGAACGTGCTGCACCCCAATGTGTTCAACAGCTCGGGAGACAAGGATGGCATCGGCGTCGAAGTGGCGATGCAGTGGAACGATTCCTACCAGGAAAGCGTGCAGTGCTTCACCAACAATATCCCGCAGAAGGACGGCGGCACGCATCTCACGGGGCTGCGCGCGGCGATGACGCGGGTGCTGAACAAGTACATCGAGGAGCACGAGCTCGCCAAGCGAGCCAAGGTCGAGACTACCGGCGACGACATGCGCGAGGGCCTGGCCTGCGTGCTGTCGGTGAAGGTACCGGAGCCGAAGTTCTCGTCCCAGACCAAGGAAAAGCTGGTCTCCTCCGAGGTTCGCCCCGTGGTCGAAGAGGTCGTCGCCGACAAGCTGCGCCAGTACCTGGACGAGCGGCCTCAGGACGCGCGCGTCATCACCTCAAAAATCGTGGACGCGGCGCGCGCCAGGGAGGCGGCACGCAAGGCGCGCGAGATGACACGGCGCAAGGGCGTGCTCGACGGCCTCGGGTTGCCCGGCAAGCTCGCGGACTGTCAGGAGAAGGACCCGGCGCTGTGCGAGCTGTACCTGGTGGAGGGAGATTCCGCCGGCGGCTCGGCGAAGCAGGGCCGTGACCGGCGCTTCCAGGCCATTCTGCCGCTCAAGGGCAAGATTCTCAACGTGGAGAAGGCGCGCTTCGACAAGCTGCTCGCGTCGGCCGAGATCGCGACGCTGATCACGGCGCTCGGCTGCGGCATCGGCAAGGAGGAATACAACCCCGACAAGTTGCGCTACCACCGCATCATCGTCATGACCGATGCGGACGTGGACGGATCGCACATCCGCACGCTGCTGCTCACCTTCTTCTACCGGCAGATGCCGGAGCTGGTCGAGCGCGGCCATATCTACATCGCCCAGCCGCCGCTCTACAGGGCCAAGCTGGCCAAGGACGAGCGCTACCTCAAGGACGACTACGAGCTGAACGAATTCATGCTGCGCCAGGCGCTGATCGATGCGGCGCTGCATCCCGCGGCGCGGCGCGAGCCGATTGCCGGCGACACGCTGGCGGAGCTCGCCAAGTCCTACCTCATGTCCGAAGCGGTGATCGAGCGCGTCTCGCGCTGGATCGAGCGCGACGCGCTCGAGGCGATGCTGCGGGGCGTGCAGGTCGACCTCGGGCGGCGCGACTCGGCGCAGACCTCGGCCGAAGCGCTCGCCGCGGCACTGCCGGCGAGCGGGGTACGCGTCTCGGCGCGGTTCGACCCCAAGACGGAGCGCTACCAGATCCGGGTCGAGCAGTCGCGGCACGGAAACGTGCGTGCCACGACCATTGATTCGGAGTTCGTGCATTCGGGCGACTACGCGCAAATCCGGCAGAGCGCGGAGATGCTGCGCGGGCTGGTGGGCGTCGGAGCGTTCGTGCAGCGCGGCGACAAGAAGCAGCCGGTGCGCGACTTCGGCGAGGCGATGCGGTGGCTGCTTGCCGAGGTGCAGCGCTCGATGAGCCTGCAGCGCTACAAGGGCTTGGGCGAGATGAATCCGGGGCAGCTCTGGGAAACCACCATGGATCCGGCCACGCGCCGCCTGCTGAAGGTGCAGATCGACGACGGCATAGCCGCGGACGAGATCTTCACCAAGCTGATGGGCGACGAAGTGGAACCGCGCCGCGCCTTCATCGAGTCGAACGCGCTCGGCGTTCGGAACCTCGACGTGTAGTTTTCTCCTCGGGCGCCCTCTCGCCCGGGTTCTTTTCCTTCGGTTCCTTCGCGGCGCGAGGCTGGAACTCGAAGCCGATTTTGCCGTCGGGTTGCCTGACGAGGAACGCCTTGAACTTGCGGCCCTTGCGCGAGACGAAGCTCGTCAGCAGGTCGGTGCGCCCGGTGGCGAGGAGCTTCTCCATCTGCGGGCGCTCCACCGGCTGCTGCAGGATGACGCGGCCGGAGCGGAAGTCGCAGCTGCGCCCCGGGCCGACCGACTTCTCGCAGACGTAGGACGGGCCATGCTCGAAAACGCGGGCGCCGCACTTCGGGCAGGCTCCGAGCGGCTGCTGGCCGCTGAAGTCCGGCGCCTCCGCCCCGTCGGCGTCGGCGTCCCTGCCAAAGTCGAACTCGACGCGGCACTCGTCGTTCAGCTTGAGTACCGCCGCGAACGGCCTGCCCTGCTTGCTGCGGAAGCCGGTGAGCGGGCCGATGGTCCTCTTCGTCACGAGCTCGGCTACCTCCTCGGGTGACCAGGACCGGCCAAGCAGCACCGGCCAGATGTAGAAATCGCAGCTCTGGCACTGGAACTTGCGGTAGGTCTCCTGGATGACGCCGCCGCACTTGGGGCAAGGCGCGGGGACGGTGGCGAAGGCCTCGTCCGGGATGTTACCGCCCTTCACGCGCTTCACCAGGTCGCGCGTCACCTGCTCGATGTGCGCCATGAACTGCTTGCGCGGGAGCTTCGCCTGCTCCATTTGCTTCAGCTTGTATTCCCAGTCGCCGGTGAGCTCCGGCGAAGTGATCTCATCGACGCCGAAGTGGCGCAGGGCGAAAAGCAGGCGAAACGCCTTCCAGGTGGGCCTGAGTTCCCGCCCCAGCCGCTCGACGTACTTCTCGCTGATCAGGCCCTCGATGATCGCGGCGCGCGTCGCCGGCGTGCCGAGGCCCTTCGCTTCCATGGCTTCGCGCAGCTCGTCGTCCTCGACCAGCTTGCCCGCGCCTTCCATTGCCGAAAGCAGCGTCGCCTCGCTGTAGCGCGGCGGCGGCCGGGTCTGGTGCGACACGGCGGCGACCTCGAGGGTCCTTACCTTCTCGCCCTGGGTGATCGAGGGCAGGCCCGCCGACTCCTGCTGCGCTTCCTTGCCGTAAACCGCGAGCCAGCCCGGGTTTTGCAGAACCTTGCCCTCGGTCCTGAAAGCGTGCTCGCCGACGCGCGTGATGCGCGTCGTCTGCAGGTACTCCGCCGAAGGGTAGAAGACGGCGAGGAAGCGCCGTACCACCAGGTCGTAGAGCTTCGCCTCGGGTTCGCTCAGATGTCCCGGGGTCTGCAGCGTCGGGATGATGGCGAAGTGATCCGACACCTTGGCGTTGTCGAAGATGCGCTTGCTGGGCTTGAGCCAGCCGCTCTTCAGCACCTGCTTCGCGAAGGCCGCGAAGTCCTTCTGCGCGGAAAGCGCTTCGAGGGTCTTCTTCACCGTCCCAACGTAGTCTTCCGGCAGCGCGCGGGAGTCGGTGCGCGGATAAGTGAGCGCCTTGTGCCGCTCGTAGAGCGACTGCGCGAGCGCCAGGGTCGCGCGCGCCGAGAAGCCGAAGCGGCCGTTCGCCTCGCGCTGCAGGCTGGTAAGGTCGTAGAGCAGCGGCGAGGCCTGGGTCGAGGGCTTGGTCTCCTCGCTCGCCACGCCTGCCTTGCCGGCGCAGGCGCGCGCGACCGCCTCGGCCTCCGCCTGCTTCCAGAGGCGCTCCGGCTTGCGCTCGGCATCGTCGTCCTTCTTGAACGCCGGGTCGAACCAGCGCCCGGGATACTCCCCCGCGGCGGCACCGAAGCGTGCCTCCACCTCCCAGTAGTCGCGCGCCTTGAAGGCGCGGATCTTCTCCTCGCGCTCGACCAGGATCGTGAGCGTCGGGGTCTGGACGCGGCCTACCGTGGTGAGATAGAAGCCGCCTTCCTTCGAGTTGAACGCGGTCATTGCGCGCGTGCCGTTGATGCCTACCAGCCAGTCGGCCTCGGAGCGCGAGCGCGCGGCGTCGGCGAGCGCCAGCAGGTCCTTGTCCCGGCGCAGCCCCGCGAAGCCGTCGCGGATTGCGGCCGGCGTCATCGATTGCAGCCAGAGCCGCTCGATCGGCTTCTTGGTCTTCGCGTACTGCACGATGTAGCGGAAGATCAGCTCGCCTTCGCGCCCGGCGTCGCAGGCGTTGATGATTCCGGTGACGTCCTTTCGCTTGAGCAGCTTGAGCAGGACGTTGAGCCGAGCCTCGGATTTGTGTATCGGCGAAAGCTCGAAGTGCGGCGGGATAACCGGCAGGCGCGCGAACGACCACTTGCCCTTCTTGACGTCGTGCTCCGCCGGCAGCACGAGCTCGAGCAGGTGGCCGACGGCGGACGACAGCACGTAATCCGCGCTCTCGAAATACTCGCCCTTGCGCGTGAAGCCGCCGAGGGCGCGCGCGATGTCCGCCGCGACAGACGGCTTTTCCGCGATGATGAGCTTTTTCGACATGGGCGGCGCGAAAGGCCGCAGAGGATACCCGCAAAGCGAGCGCCGCAGCAACCCGAAGGAGATTCTTCACGCGCGCGTACGCGCGTCAGGCGCCCGCGCGTGCGCGCGAGGGGGTCAGTTCGGCAGGCGGCCGGCCGGCTGCGCCAGCATTTCTTCGGCAAGCAGCCGCGCCGCAGGCGTCGGCTGGTTCCAGAGCACCATGAGCACGATCAGCTTCAGCTGCTCAAGAGAAAGCGAGTCCCCCGCGGCGGCGAGCGCGCGCTCGAGCACGTGCTCGCGCATCTGTGGCTCGAGGACGCCGACCTGCTCAAGGTGGATCAGCAGGCCTCGGCATTCGGCGTCGAGCTTGGCCAGCTCGCGCGGTGCGTAGGCGCGACAGCCCGCGCCCGAGCCGGGCAGCGGCGCGAGGTCGTGCGCAGGTCCCCGCACCACGCCCGCGAGCCAGCTGAGCGCCTCGCTGATGTCGGCGTCCTCGAAGCCGGCCGCGGCAAGCTTCTTCGCCACGCGCTCCCGCTCCCCGGAGAGCTCGGCGCGCCGGCAATTCTCGTAGACGTAGACCAGGATCTCGTACATGCGCTATCCCTTGGAGAGACGTTGGTAGAGGCCGCCGGGCAGCGCCGCGACGCTGCCCGCCAGCTCCAGCCGCAGCAACTCCGCGGCGACACGCTCGGCGGGCAGCCCGGCGCGCGCGCATAGGGAGTCGACGTCCACCGGGTCGTACCCCATGCAGGCGAGCAACGGGTCCTCGGAGCCGGGGCCGGCAGGCGCCGAGGGAGCGCGCGTCGAGGCGAAGCCGGTGCGTCGAAACGCGGCGAGCTCCGACAGAACGTCGTCGGCCGACTCCGCGAGCTTCGCGCCCGACTTGATGAGGGCATGACAGCCCTTGGCAAGCGGCGAGTGAATCGATCCGGGCACGGCGAACACCTCGCGGCCCTGCTCCGCCGCGGTGCGCGCGGTGATCAGCGAGCCGGAGGCAAGCGCCGCCTCTATGACCAGGCAGCCCTGCGCCAGCCCGCTGATGAGCCGGTTGCGGCGCGGAAAGTGATGCCCGAAAGCCTTCGTGCCGAGCGGGAGCTCCGAGACGAGCAGCCCGCGCGCGGCGATTTCCTCGGCGAGGGGCGCGTTGGCCGCCGGATAGGCGAGGTCGACGCCGGTACCGAGGACGGCGACGGTCGAGCCTTCGCCGGCGAGACCGCCGCGATGCGCCGCGGCGTCGATGCCGAGCGCAAGTCCCGACACGATCGTGAGGCCGGCGGCGCTGAAAGCGCGCGCGAACTGTTCGGCGTTGCTCACGCCCTGCGCGGTCGCGTTGCGGCTTCCCACCACCGCAAGCGCCGGCCGGCTCATCAGCTCGGTGCGGCCGCGGCAGTAGAGCAGCGCCGGCGGATCAGGGATCTCGAGCAGGAGCCGCGGGTACGCGGTGTCGGCAAGCGTGACAACGGCGTGGCCCGCCCGCGCCGCCCAGGCGAGCGCCCGCTCGACCTCGCGACCGACCGGCGCCGAATCGAGGGCAGCGAGCGTCTCCCGCGGCACCAGGCGGGCAAGCTCGCCACGACGCGCCGCGATGACGTTCTCCGGTAGGCCGAACTGCTTGAGCAGCGCGCGCAGCGTCGCGGCGCCAAGTCCCGGCGTGAGCGAGAGTTGCAGCCAACTCGCCAGCGCCGGGTCAGAAGTCATGCCGGAGGCCAGCTCCGGCGGCGGTCAGGGATTCTGTACAAGATCCAGCTTGTTGACCGGTCGCGAGACGTTCATCACCAGGGCGTAGCTTACCTTGTCGAAAACGCGGAACACAAACGCCAGTCCGTAGCGCTCGTCCGGAAGCTCGAAACCCGGCGTGCCGCGCTGCGCATGCGCCGCAGCCGCGAGCACCGAGCCTGGCCGGTACAGCGCCAGCACGTTGCCGACCTCGACGCCCTGCGACTTGCCGCGATTGATCGCCACCACCGCCTGCTCGCCGCCCTCGCCGAGCTGGGTACCACCGCCATACAGCGAGATGACGCGGCCGTGGATGCTCGCCGAGGGTGCGCGCGGCGCGTAGGTCGGTATTTCGGGCTTGCCGGCAGCTACCAGCTTGTCCCCGATGCCGACCTCCTGCGTGACTGACGTCAGTTCGACGACCGCCGGGTCACCCGCGGTTTGCACGCGCGCGGTGCCGAGATAGAGCGCCTCATAGCCCAGCGTGGTTTGCGTCTCAGGGTCCACCAGCGCCGGGCCTCGCCGGTACATGTACCAGACCGAGTCCTTGGCCGCGCCGGACATGCCCTTCACATACGCGCGGTCGCCGGCGCCCAGATAGACGTGCGACTCCTCGGTGGCGACGACGGTGGGCGCGTTGTCGAGGCCGTCGGGCTCGACCACCAAGGGCCGCGTCAGGAACGGCTCGATGATCGAGGGGGGGATGCTCGGTATCTCCTCGCGCGCAGTCGATTCCGCGCGCACGTGCGGGCTGAGCTTCACCGTTCCGGAGAGCGCGAGCTGGCGGTGCGCGCGGTCGAGCACGATGACGTCACCCGGGTAGATACGGTGCGGGTTTTTGATCTGATCCTTGTTCATGTTCCACAACTCAGGCCAGCGCCATGGCGAATCCGTGTAGCGCTGGGCGATCGACCAGAGCGTGTCGCCCTTCACAACGACGTAGCGGTCGGGCGCGTCCGGCTTGAGCTCGAGCGGCGTCTTCGGAGCCTGCGCCGAAGCCAGGCCACAGAGCGCCCAGGCGAGGACAAAAACCAGCGTTGTGATAGACTTACGGCATTGTTTGGGCATAGGACCCCCGATCGGCGGGTGCAGTCGCAGGCGGGTTGTAATTGCCGTTTGAGCGCCCCAATTTAGCATAAAGCCGCGACTGCTTATCCACAGCCTGAGATACTGCACGTAATCGATTCAATTTGCAAGCAAATCCAGGATTCATGGCACTTCTCAACATTCTCCGCTATCCCGACGCGCGGCTGCACAAGGTCGCCGCGCCCGTTACTGTCTTCGACGATGCGCTGAAGAAGCTGGTCGGCGACATGGCCGAAACGATGTATGCCGCCCCCGGCATCGGCCTTGCCGCGACGCAGGTCGATGTGCACAGGCAGATCATCGTGATCGATGTTTCAGAGCGCCGCGATTCGCTGGTGGTGCTGATCAACCCGGAGATCCTCGACGCGAGCGGCGCCTCGGACATCGAGGAAGGCTGCCTGTCGGTGCCCGGTATCTACGAGACGCTCGAGCGCGCGGAGCGCGTGAAGGTTCGCGCGTTCGATGCCAGCGGAAACTCGTTCACCCTCGAGGCGCAAGGGCTGCTCGCGGTCTGCATCCAGCACGAGATGGACCACTTGAAGGGCAAAGTCTTCATCGAGAGCCTGTCGCAGCTCAAGCAGCAGCGGATCCGCGCCCGGCTCGCGAAGCAGCTGCGCAAGAGCGCCTGAGCAGGCGGGTGCGGCGCGCGCCCGCATGCGCCTCGCCTTTGCGGGCACTCCCGCCTTCGCCGAGCAGGCACTCGCGGCGCTACTCGCGGCCGGCCACGAAGTCGCCCTCGTACTTACCCGACCGGACCGGCCCGCAGGGCGCGGCCTGAAGCCCGCCGCAAGCCCGGTCAAGCGTCTCGCTCTGGCGCGCGGGCTCGCGCTCGCACAGCCGGCGTCGCTGATGGACGAGCAGGCGCTCGCACCGCTCGCTGCCGCGCGTCCCGAGATCCTGGTGGTCGCGGCCTACGGCCAGTTGCTGCCGCGCGCCGTGCTCGCAATCCCACCCCGCGGCGCGATCAACATCCATGCTTCGCTGCTGCCGCGCTGGCGCGGCGCCGCCCCCATCCAGCGTGCACTGCTTGCCGGCGATGCCGAGACGGGAATCAGCATCATGCAGATGGACGAGGGCCTCGATACGGGGCCGGTGCTGGCGCGGCACCGCCTCGCCGTGCGGCGCGACGACGATGCGCAGACGCTGCACGACCGCCTCGCCGCCCTCGGCGCGCGCGCCGTGATCGAAGCGCTTGACGATATCGAAGCGGGCCGAGCGCGGCCGGTAGCGCAGCCGCGGGCGGGAATCAGCTACGCCCGCAAGCTCGAGAAGCACGAGCTCGAGATCGACTGGACTCGCGCCTGCGAGGAGCTGGAGCGCACGGTGCGCGCGTTGTGCCCGGCGCCCGGGGCGCGCACGCTGCTGCGCGGCGTCCCGCTGAAACTTTGGCGCGCGCGCTGCGGCGAAGGCCGCGGCGCGCCCGGAGAGGTGCTCGCGGCGGACGCAGCCGGCCTGCGCATTGCCTGCGGTGATGGCGCGCTCGTGGTCTCCGAGCTGCAGCGGGCGGGCGGCGGGCGACTCGCCGCAGCGGAATTCCTGCGCGGCTTCGCGCTCTCGCCGGGCGAGCGGCTTGGCGCCGCTCGCTGAGGCGCTCGCCGCGGCCGCGGCGCGCGTGGCGCGCGTAGCGCGCGGACGCAGCCTCGGCTCGGAGCAGGAGGCGGACGCGCCTGCGGACGCAGCGCAGCGCGCCGCGTTACTGGACCTGTGCCACGGCACTCTGCGGCGTTATGGGCGCGTGCAGGCGATTGTCGATGCTCTGTCCCGGCGTGGCGGCGCGCCGGATCCGCTCGTCGAGGCGCTGTTGTGGTGCGCGCTGTATGCGCTCGATTCCGGCCGCTATGCGGAATACACGGTGCTCGACCAGGCTGCGCGCGCCTGCAGCCTCCTCCAGCGCCAGCGCGCGCGCGCCTACGTCAACGCGCTGCTGCGCGCGTGGCTGCGGGGCCGGTCCACGCTGGAAGCGCGGCTGGACGCGGAACCGGAGGCTCGGTACTGGCACCCGGCGTGGTGGATCGACCGGCTGCGCACCCACTTTCCGGGAGACTGGGAATCGATTCTGGCGGCCGGCAACGGGCATCCGCCGATGTGCCTGCGCGTCAACGTGCGCCGGGTGACGGCGGAATCCTACGCGGGCCGCCTCGCGGCCGCGGGTATCGCGGCGCGGCCGGTCGGCGCTGCTGCGCTGCTGCTGGAACGGCCGTTGCCGGTCGAGCGACTGCCGGGCTTCGCCGAGGGCGAGGTCTCCGTGCAGGATGCGGGCGCGCAGCGCGCTGCCGGTCTCCTCGACCTGCGCGACGGGCAGCGGGTGCTCGACGCCTGCGCGGCACCTGGTGCGAAGAGCGCGCACATGCTCGAGTCCGCGGCAATCGAGCTTGCGGCTCTCGATGTCGATGCCGCGCGCGCGCAGCGCATACGACGGGATTTGCAGCGCCTCGGGCTCGAGGCACGCATCGCCGTGGCGGACTGCATCGCGCTCGAGGAGTGGTGGGACGGGCAGCCTTACGACCGCATCCTCGCGGACGTGCCTTGCACCGCCTCGGGCGTCGCGCGCAGGCACCCCGACATCAAGTGGCTGCGCCGGCCCGGCGACGCCGCGGCGTTCGCCGCGCGTCAGGGCAGAATCCTCGACGCCCTTTGGCGCACGCTCGCCGCGGGTGGTAAATTGTTGTATGCCACGTGCTCGGTGTTTCCGCAGGAAAACGGCGACGTGCTCGAGTCGTTCACCGGGCGCACGCGCGGGGCAAGGCGGCTGGCGCTCGAGGGTGCCGAGGCGCTGCAATTGCTGCCCGGATCCGAGCACGACGGCCTCTACTTCGCCCTGCTAGAGAAGGCGGCTTGACCCGGCGCATGCGAAGGGTCGCCGTGCTGAAGGACCTGCTGCTCGCCGCGGCGCTGGGCGCGGCGCTCGGCGCCGCGCCCGCAGCGCTCGCCGACGACATCCACGTCGCCGAAGTGAGCCTGGAACAGACCGACGACGGCATCCTGCTCGCGGCGGACTTCGACTTCGAGCTCAACCCGCGGCTCGCCGAGGTGGTTCGGAACGGCGTGCCGCTCTACTTCGTGGTCGAGTTCGAGCTGACCCGCGCACGCTGGTGGTGGTTCGACGAGAAGGCCGCGGACAAGCGCCTGCAGGTGCGGCTGTCCTATCACGCGCTGTCGCGCCACTACCGGCTCTCGACCGGGGTGCTGCAGCAGAACTACGCTACCCTCGAGGACGCGCTGAACGTGCTGCGCCGCCTGCGCCGCTGGCACGTGCTCGACCGCGGTACGCTGCAGGCGGACGTCGACTATCAGGCGGCGGTGCGCATGCGGCTCGACAGCACGCAGTTGCCGAAGCCCTTCCAGCTGAGCGCACTGACCAGCCGCGAGCTGACGCTGGAATCGTCGTGGAAGCGCTTCACCTTCCGCCCGACGCCGCAGCCGCCGGCGCCGGTGGAGTCGCGCCAGCCGCGCGAGGTGGAGCCGAAATGAAGCTGCTGCTCGCGCTCGGCACGGCGCTCGCGGGCGTGCTGCTCTACCTGCTCGCCACTGCGAGCGCCAACACGACGGCGTTCGCGCGGCACTACCCCCTGCTGCTCGGCCTGAACGCGGCGCTCGCTGCCCTGCTCGCGGCGCTGGTCGCGTGGCAGATGCGCGGGCTGTGGCGCAGGTACCGCGAGCGCGCATTCGGCTCGCGGCTCGCGGTGCGGCTGCTGCTGATGCTGGCGCTGATGGCGCTGGTTCCCGGCGCGCTGGTCTACACCGTTTCGGTGCAGTTCCTCGCCAAGAGCATCGAGTCTTGGTTCGACGTAAAGGTGGACGCCGCGCTCGAGGGCGGCATCAATCTCGGCCAGACCGTGATCGACCGCATGCTGGGCGAGCTGCAGGCGAAGGCGCGCTCGATCGCCAACGATCTCGCCGACCGCCCCGCGCCGCAGCAGGTCGTGATGCTTTCGCGGCTGCGGGACCAGGCCGGGGTCCAGGAGGCGGTGATCGTCACCTCGGGTGGACGGATCATCGCCAGCGCCAGCGAGGACGTGTCGCGCCTGGTGCCCGACCTGCCGAGCGCGCAGGTGCTGCGCCAGGCGCGCACCGCGCGGATCTACGCGGCGGTGGACTCGGCTCCTGGCGGGCCGCTCGGCCTGCGCGTGGTGGTGCCGGTTCCCAGCCTTGCGTTCGGCGAGGAGCCGCACTTCCTGCAGCTGCGCCAGCGGGTGCCGGAGGAAATCAGCCGCAGCGCCGAGGCGGTGGAAGCGGCCTACCGCGACTACCGCGAGCTGGCGCTCGCGCGCCAGGGGCTCAATCGCATCTATATCGTGACGCTCACCCTCGCGCTGTCGATGGCGCTGCTGGTGGCAATCGCGCTCGCCGTGGTGCTCGCCAACCGGCTCGCCGAGCCGCTCGCCAATCTGGCGCAGGCGACGCAGGCGGTGGCGCGCGGCGACTTCAGCCGCCACGCGCCGGTCACCAGCCGCGACGAGCTCGGCGTGCTCACCGAGTCGTTCAACCTGATGACGCGGCAGCTGGACGAGGCGCGCCAAGGCGTGGAGGCGAACCGCGCCGCGCTCGAGACCGCCAAGGCGCGCCTGGAGAACATCCTCGCCAACCTCTCGGCGGGCGTGCTGGTATTCGACCGCGAGCTCGCCCTCTCGATCTCCAACCGTGGCGCGCACGCGATCCTCGGCGGCGGGCTCGAGGCCTTCGCGGCTGCGATGCGCGAGCAGTTCCGCGCCGGGGGCGACCGCCCGTGGCAGCTCGAGACCGCTTTGAAGGGCACCGGCAAGACGCTGCTGCTGCGCGGCGCGCCGCTCGCGCACGACCCCGCGGGAGGCTACGTGCTGGTGTTCGACGACATCACCCAGCTCATCCAGGCGCAGCGCGCCACCGCCTGGGGCGAGGTGGCGCGGCGCCTCGCGCACGAGATCAAGAATCCGCTGACGCCGATCCAGCTTTCCGCGGAACGGCTGCAGATGAAGCTTTCGGGCCGCCTCGGCCCGGAGGACGCCGAGGCGTTAGCGCGCGGCACGCGCACCATCGTCGAGCAAGTGCTGGCGCTGAAGAACATGGTCGACGATTTCCGGGACTACGCCCGCCTGCCGGCGCCGGTGCTGGCGCAAATCGACCTCAACGCGCTGGTGCAGGACGTGCTATCGCTGTACGAGACCTCGGCCTTCCCGGTCGTGCGGCGGCTTGCCGAGGGACTGCCGCGGGTGCGGGCCGATGCCGCCCAGATCCGCCAGGTGCTGCACAATCTGCTGCAGAACGCGCAGGACGCGCTCGAGAACCGCAAGGGCGCGCCCGAGCGCCCGCTGATCGAGGTCCGCACCGAGGCCGCCGGCGAGCGGGTGCGCCTCTCGGTGATCGACAACGGCGGCGGCTTTCCGGAGGAATTGATGGCGCGGATCCTCGAGCCCTACGTCACCACCAAGCCGCGCGGCACCGGGCTGGGGCTCGCAATCGTGAAGAAGATCGTCGATGAGCATCACGGCGAGCTGGCGATCGAGAACCGCGCCGCCGTCGGCGCGACGGTGAGCGTGCTGCTGCCCGCGGCCGGCGGCCTGGCCGCGGCGGCGGCGAAGGCTGCCTAGCGATGGCGCAGATCCTCGTGGTCGACGACGAGGTGGGCATCCGGGAGCTGCTCTCGGAGATCCTCGCCGACGAGGGCCACCAGGTATTGCTCGCCGAGAGCGCCGCCGAGGCGCGGCGGCTGCGCGAGCGCGGCCGCCCCGACCTGGTGCTGCTCGACATCTGGATGCCGGACACCGACGGCATCTCGCTGCTCAAGGAATGGGCCGCGGCCGGCCAGCTGGGCATGCCGGTGGTCATGATGTCGGGCCACGGCACCATCGAGACCGCGGTCGAGGCGACGCGCATCGGCGCGCTCGATTACCTGGAAAAGCCGATCGCGCTGCAGCGACTGCTCGCCACGGTGAAGCGTGCGTTGCGCAACGCCGACGTCGCCTTGGCGCCGCGCGAGCTTTCGCTCGCCGGGCTGGGCCGCTCGCCGGCGCTGGTCGAGGCACGCAAGCGCCTGGCCCAGCTCGCGAGGACCGCGGCGCCGCTGCTGCTGCGGGGTGAGCGCGGCATGCGTGCGGAGCTGTTCGCCCGCCTGCTGGTGCCGGCGGGGGCGCCATTCCTCGAGGGCCGCGGACTGCTCGCCGAGCCGAACTCGGACGCGCTGGCGCGAGCTGCCGGGGGCGTGCTGTACCTGGGAGACCTGTCGCGCCTCGGGCGTCTCGAGCAGAAGGGCCTCGAGTTCGTGCTGCCGCGCGCCGACAAGCACAAGGCGCGCGTCGTCTCGTATTCCCCGGTCGACGCGCGCGCGCTGGCCGAGAAGCACGAGTACGACCCCGAGCTGGTGGCGCGCCTCTCCGAGCTGGTGGTGAAGCTGCCGCCGCTGCGGGAGTTCGCCGAGGACGTGCCGGATCTCGCGTCGATGATGCTCGGGCAGCTGGTGGAGGCGCGCGCCTGCCCGCCGCGGCGCCTGGCGGTCGCCGCGCTGAACGCGCTGCGCCACCATTGCTGGCCCGGCAACCTCGCCGAGCTGGAGAGCGTGGTGAAGAATCTCGCGCTCGGCGCGCTGGAAGAGGACATTGGGCTGCCCGACGTCGAGCGCGTGCTCGCGGCGCAAGCCTCGCCATCGCCGCCGCCCGAGTTCGCCCTCGACCGGCCCTACCGCGAAGCGCGCGAGGCGTTCGAGCGGCTGTACTTCGAGCAGCTGCTGGCGCGCGAAAACGGCAGCATGTCGCGCGTCGCCGAGCGCTCCGGGCTCGAGCGCACCCACCTGTACCGAAAGCTCAAGGCGCTCGGCCTGCAGGTGGGCCGCCGCGAGGAAGGCTAGCTACTTTTTCTTCTTGGCACGGTGCGGGCGGCGCTTGCCGTAGCTGCCGCGGTAGATCTTGCCGCGGCGCGTGCGCTTGTCTCCCTTGCCCATCTGCGTGTTCCCCGGTTTAAGAGCGCGCCATTATATCGGTCGGATCGTAGCCCAGGTTCGGCGCCAGCCAGCGCTCGGCCTCGGCGACGCCGATGCGCTTGCGCCGGGCGTAATCCTCGACCTGGTCGCGCCCGATGCGGCCGACCGCGAAATACGCCGACTGGGGGTGCGCCAGGTA
>DATJXO010000035.1:0-40294 GCA_035500055.1 Burkholderiales bacterium
CGTTGCCGTCCCGCTCGCCCCGAGGACAGCCGAAATGCTGCGTCCGCCGGCCGAGACATTGGTCATCGCAAGCGCATCGAGCGTCGCCTGCGGGATCAATTTGCGCATGGCCATGCCCACGTTCGACGCGTCCACGGTGACCGAAAAGGAAGTGGAGCCCGGAGCGCAGCCGAAGAGCGAACAACGATAATAGAAGGTGCAATTGATCTGCCCACCCGAAATCGTGCAGCTCTCGGAGTAGGTCGTACCCCCCGACATGGACGGGTTCGACCATGAATTGAACGTCGGATTGCATCGCGGCGCGGTCGGGCCTGCTGTGCAGGCGACGCCGCTTCCGGGCGTAGTCTCGGAATAGACCATTGGCAGCAATCCCTGATAGGTCCCGCTCGCCCCTTGCATCGCGCTTGTCGATGGATCCGCGAAGGCCGCCGCGAAGGGCAGTGCAGGCGTGCTGGACGAACCCGACCACGATCCGCCGCTATACATTGATCTCAGGAGAGGCGCGATCTGGCGCTCGATCCGGTCCGCGATGGCGGCTTCAATTCCCGGCATCACGTCAGCGACGGTAACGCGCAGAACTTGATCGTTGAACGAGCCGCTCGGACCGGTGGTCACGAATGTGCTCCCGATCGCGTTCTGGCATTCGAGGTAATTGCCCGGATCCGGGGTTCCAGATGTAGGCCGAGTCTGATTCCTTGCGGCGCAGTTGGCTGCGCTTTGAACTGAGAACGCCGGACCGGGCGCGATGATCAGCGCGACGGAATCGTTCGCGACGCCGTCCACGGTGAGTTGCCCGGACGTGTTGGAGTTGATGGTGAGGTTGCTGCCTGAATACGCCCAACCGGGGGAGACCACGTACCAAAGCGGCTCGCCGGAAGCGTCCACCAGCTTGTCCAGGCCGAGGGTTCGCCAGGGAAAGCGGCCGACGGCGGGCAGCGTGCAGGTGCCCGCGGCCGTTCCCTCGGTCGATGGGTTGTCGAAGGAGCCCGGCGCCTCGGGACACGGCAGGCGGCCCGGATTGTTCTCGGCAGCATCGGCCGCGTCGTTGGCGACATAGCCGATGAGCGCCTGCTTGGCGCGGTTCAGCACCTCGGCATTCCGGTCGCGCACCACTGCGGTCATGAGGCCGCTCTCGGCGTGTAGCCGCTTGACCATGTACCAGGAGGCGCCGAGCGCGATTACCGCCAGCAGGGCGATGAGGGCGACTCCGCGTTGCGAGCGCCTGCGCACGCGGCTCACCTCCGACGTTCCGTTCGGGCCGGATCTACCTTGATTTCGCCGTTGCCGAGGACGTCGTGCACCTCGCCGCTGCCGCGGTCGAGCGACTCGCCGACTTTGAGGTCGCGGTGCACGTCGGACTCGCCGACCGTGACGGAGACGCGCGCCGGCGCGGTCGGTGCGCCGGGCTCGATGCGCGCGCCTTCGGCCTGCGCGCCTTCCGGCAGCGGCTGGCCGTTGACCCAGATCGTCGAGTTGCCGTGCGAGCGCCGCACCACGCCGTTGATGCGCGTGACGGGAGACTCGACCACCGGCGCGGCGGCGGGCCGGTCAGGCACCCGCGCCTTGCGCCGCGCGTCGAGCGCCGCGCGCTGCTCCGGCGTGAAGAACAGGCGCCCGAGCTCCTGCGCCCGGACCGCGGCGGGCGCGAGCAGCGCGAGAGCGAGCAGGAGCGAAGCGGCGCGGCTCATGATTTGGCGGCGTGGTCGAGGATGGTGATGAGGTCGATCTCGCAGGTCGCACGCAGCCGCGGCACGATCGAAGTACCGGTGGGCGCGACCCCGGTGCGCGACATCGAGCAGCTTTGCACCGAGTAGTACGCGTTGCCCGACTCGCGCAGGTCGTGCAGGAAGGTGAGCAGGTCGCCTTCGTGCAGCAGCGCGATGTCCACCTTCATGGTGCTGGCGAAGAAGTCGACGTTAGCCGGCTTGCCCGGGACCGACTTGAGCAGCCGCTGGCGCTCGACGACATAGCGCAGGTCGAGCAGCTCGCGCGAGGTGCGGATGCGGGTCATGGCGTCGGCCCACTCGAGCCGGCGCTCCTCGCCCAGGATATGCAGGCTCTTGAGCCGGCGGTAGATCGCCAGCTTGTCGTTGACCTCTTTCTCCTCCTCGGCGATGCGCGTCAGGCGCTCGCGGGCCTGGGCGCGCTGCGACCGCGCCTGCGCGAGGTCGAGGCCGGCGCGGACCTTCCCCTGCTGCGCCCAGACGATCATTCCGGCGCCCACACCGAGCAGCGCCAGCAGCAGCAGCAGCGGCAGCGCCAGCTTCTTCAGCTCCGCAGAGGTGAAGTTCACTTCAGCTCCCGCCCGATCAGGATCGTGAAGCGCGGCGCCTCGGTGCCCTCGGTGGAGCCGATGTCGCCGGTCAGGGTGCCCTCGGGCGTGACGTCGAACGGCAACTGGGTGCGCAGGATGCGCCACGCCGGGTCGGTGCGCAGCGCCTGCGCGAAGCTCTGCACTTCCGCCGTGATCGCCCGGTAGTCGGAGCGTTTGATTGCGTTGACGTGCCCGCTGACCTCCAGCGTCTGAAGCACGCCCTTGAGCGGCGCGTCGCCCGCCGCTGCCGCCGACGCGCCCTCGCGCGCCTTGGCCCGCGCGGAATTCTCGACCTGCCAGCGCAGCGACTCGAGCTCGATCTGCGGGAACTTGTCCACCACCTGCGACAGATAGACGAGCGCCGGCTCGGGCGAGGCCGAGTGCGCGGCGATGCGCAGGAACTCGACCACCGTCGCCTTCAGGTTGTCCGAGGAGGTCTGGGTCACTGGAAACGACGCCGTAATGCGCTGGTACTGCTGTGAGTCCGCGTCGGCCTCGCGCCGCTGCGTCGCGGCTTGGTCGCGCAGCGACATCGCGTCGTACCACTGCAGGCCCGCGACCGCCGCGCAGGCGAGCAGGCCCGCGGCGCCTGCAACGGCGATCCCGCGCTGCAGCCGCCATAGCACGTACGCGCGCCGATCCTCGAGGCGCGCGAACTGGTCCTTGGGCGGATGGCGTACCGCGAGGTGCAGGAACGGCGTCTCGCCCACGGCGTCGCGCGCGACGCGCTTGCAGCCGACTTTGCGCGCGGCCTCCTGCAGCTCTACCGTGATGAAGGAGAGGCGCGCGTCCGAGACCAGCGCGCGCTCGAAGGCCGCGCGCTGGCCGGTCGGCGCGATCGCCAGCACCTGGACCGGCGGAGCTTCGCGCGGCAGCGCCCGCAGCGTCGTCAGGTATTGCGCCAGGCGCAGCGTCTCGGCGCGCACGAAGGCGGCCAGGGCGTCGGGGGTCATGTCCGCGACGCGCTCGAGGCGCGCGAAGCGCAGCCGGCCCTCCTCGACGTAGCACTGACGCAGCCCGGCGCTGTCGGCGGTGACCACGAACGTGCGCCCGCCGCGCACGCCGAGGCGCGCGGCCAGCACCGGCGCCAGCAACGGCACCGAAAAGACCCCCGACAGCCGCGCCCCCGCCTCGACGAGCGCGTCGAGCCATGGCGTGAACTGCTGCGTGTTGGTGAACGAGGCGAGCAGCAGGCGCTCGGTGCGCCGCTCGCCGCTCGCGTAGCCGAGCGGCAGCGCGGCGGCGAGGCGGGTGTCGCGATAGCGTTGCGCCAGGCGCCGCTGCACGACTGCCTGGCGGTCGCCGCCGCGCAGGTAGGGGATCTGATCTTCGTGGAAATCCTCGCCCGCGAGGTCCGCCAGCACATAGACCAGTGCGCCGCGCCGCCCCTGCAACCGCGCGCGGAACGCGGCCAGCCCCTCGTCGCCCGCCGGCAGCCGGGCCTCGAGCTCGAGCGCCCCGCCCGACCAGCGGTACAGCGCGTGCTCGGCGGCGGTGAAGTAGAGGACGAGCTTCGCGGACACGCGCTAGTACTTCATCTTCGAGATGGTGTCGTACACCGGGCCCAGCACCGACAGCATCACCCAGCCGAGGATCAGTCCCAGCACCAGCGTCATCGCCGGCTCGATCATCGCCTGGATCTTGCCGATGCTCTCGCGCACCTCGCGGTTGTAGAAGTAGCTCACGTTGAGCAGCGCGCGGTCGAGCGCGCCGGTATTCTCGCCGATGCGCAGCATGCGGATCACCAGCGCCGGGAACAGACCCACGTCGGTGAACGCCGCAGTGAGGTTCTTGCCCTCGGCGATCTGCTGGCCTGCGGTGCGCAGCGCGTTCTCGAGCGGGCGGTTGCCGACGATCTCCTCGGAAGAGCGGATGGCGTCCAGCACCGTGATGCCCGAGCCGTACATCAGCGCGAAGCTGGAGGCGAAGCGCGACAGGATGATCTTGCGCAGGATCGGCCCGATCAGCGGGAACCGCAGCTTGAGGTCGTCGAGCGCGTAGGCGACCGCGGGATTCGCCTTGGCCGCGGCCTTGAGGCCGAACCAGAGCACGAACGGTGCGGCGGCGACGCCCCACCAGTAATTGACGAAGAAATTGGAGACCTGGATCAGGATGCGCGTCTGCAGCGGAATCTCCTGCCCCATGTTGCGGATGAACCCGGTCATCTGGGGCACCAGGTAGATCATGAGAAAGAACGTTACCAGCACCACGATGCTGCCGACGAACGCGGGGTACATCAGGATCTTCTTGGTGTGCGCGGAGAGCTCATCCTCCCACTTCAGCGATTCCGACAGGCTCTTCAGCACGTCCGGCAGCTTGCCGGTCTGCTCGCCCGAGCGCACCAGGCTCACGAACACCTTGCTGAACACCTCGGGATAGTCGGCGAGCGCCTGCGAGAGGCCCTTGCCGCCCTCGATGGTCTCGATGAGCCCGGCGACGACCTCGCGGAAGCGGATGTTCTCGATGCTCTCGCGCAGATCGACCAGGCCCTCGACGATCGGTACCCCGGCGCTGGTCAGCTGCTCGAGATGGAAGCAGAAGTTGATCAGATCCTGCCGCTTGACGCGGGCGCCGCCGATGAGTCGGCTTTTCTCGCGGCTCGGCGCGCCGGTGACGAGGTCGAGGCCCATGCGCGAGAGACGCTGCTCCAGGTCGAACAGGTTGCCCGCGTCAACGCGCCCGAGTATGGCCTTGCCCTGAGCGTCGATTGCCTTGTAGGTATAGAGGGGCATGCGGGTCAGGTCGATCGTTCTGCAGGTCTAGCGCGTTCGAGCCTGAATCGAAAGCACCGGGGGGGTACGGGGGGATTCATCCCCCTGTTCCTATCACGCCATCCGGTCGGTGAGGTCCACCACGCGCATCAGCTCGTCGAGGCTCGTGACCCCGCCGCGCACCAGGCGCACGCCGTCGTCGGCGAGCGTCTTGAAGCCCTTGGCGCGCGCCGCTGTCAGGATCTCGCGCGCCGTGGCGCGCCGCGCCACCAGCTCGTCGATGGTGCCGTCCACCTTCAGGATCTCCAGGATGCCGACGCGCCCGCGGTAGCCCTGGTAGTCGCACTGCTCGCAGCCGACGGCGCGGAACAGCGCCGCCGGCTCGGTCGGCGTGATCCCGAGCAGGCGCCGCTCCTTGACGTCCGGATCGTAGGACTGGCGGCAGGTGCGGCAGAGCTTCCTCACCAGGCGCTGCGCGATCACGCCGATGATGTTGCCCGCCATGATGTCCGGGACGATGCCGATGTCGAGCAGCCGCGGGAATGCGCCGACCGCCGAATTGGTGTGCAGCGTGGTGTAGACCTGGTGGCCGGTCATCGCGGCGCGAAACGCCATCTCGGCGGTCTCCTCGTCGCGCACCTCGCCCACCAGGATCGCGTCGGGGTCCTGGCGCATCAACGCGCGCACGCCGTTGGCGAAGTCGAGCTTGGCCGCTTCGGCGACCGAGGTCTGGCGAATCAGCGTCATCGGGTACTCGACCGGGTCTTCCAGCGTCATGATGTTGATGCCGTCGGAATTGATGTGGTTCAGGATCGAGTAGAGAGTGGTCGTCTTGCCGCTGCCGGTGGGGCCGGTGACCATGATGATGCCCTCCGGGCGCGCGATCATCTTCTTCAGCAGCTCCAGCTGCGCTTCCTCCAGCCCCAGGCGCTCGAGCGGCACGATGCCCTTCTGCCGGTCGAGGATGCGCAGCACCACGTTCTCGCCGTGGGTGGTCGGAAGGCTCGCGACGCGGAAGTCGACCACGCGCCCGGACATGGTGGCAGAGATGCGGCCGTCCTGCGGGGCGCGCGTCTCCGCGATGTTCATCTTCGCCATCACCTTGAGGCGCACCGCCATCGCGGGCCAGTAGGTCTTGTGCAGGCTGCGGATCTGCCGCAGCACGCCGTCGATGCGGTAGCGGATGCGCAGGAAGTTCTGCTCGGGCTCGAAGTGGATGTCGGAGGCGGCACGCTCGACCGCGTCGGCGAGCAGCGCCGAGATCAGCCGCACTACCGGCTGCGAGTATTCGTCGCCCTCGGCGATCGAGGTGTAGTCGACCTCGCCGGTCTCGATCTCTCGCAGGATGCCGTCGATCGAGAACTCGTGGCCGTAGTAGTGCTCGATCGCGCGCTCGATCTCGGAGTCGCCGGCGAGCCGCAGCTCGATCTCGACGTCGCCCTTGAGGTGCGCGCGCAGCTGGTCGACGGCGACGATGTTGTTGGTATCGGCCAGCGCGACGATGAACTTGCGGGCCTGGCGGTCGTGCGCCACCGGGAAGATGCGGTAGCGGCGCGCGAGCTCCCTCGGCAGCATCTTCAGCGCGGCGGGGTCGACGATGATGTGCGCGAGGTCGACCGACTGCAGCCCCAGCTTCTCCGACAGCGCATCACGCAGGGTCGCCTCGGAAACGAAGCCGAGCTGCACCAGCAGGCGCCCGACCGGCAGATGGGACTTCATCTGCTCGAGCAGGGCGATGCGAAGCTGATCCTCAGTCAGGATCCCCTGGTCGATCAGGATCTGGCCGATGTGGCGCTTGGCCTGGGGATTCGTGGGCGAATTCATCCAGCGTCAATGATACCCGGGCGGCCGTTTCGCCGCAGTGCAAAATACTGTCAGTGCGAGAGCTGCTGCACGCGCGTGCGCGCGGCCTCGAGCGGAAAGCCGGCGGTGTGCTTCTGCGCGAGGTCGATCGCCTGCCGGTAGTACTCGAGCGCCTGTCGCGCCAGGCGCAGGTGATCGAGGCTCACCGCGAGATTGAACGCGAGGTCCGGGTTTGCCGGGTCGGCGGCGTAGGCCTTGAAGTACGCCTGCTGCGCGTCGGCCCAGCGGCCCTGCAGCGCGTACTGGTTGCCGAGCGTGAAAAACAGCGCGCTCGACTCTCCGGTCTCGGCGAGCAGCGTCTTGACGCGGCTCTCGACCTGCACCGGATCGAGCTGCTGGCTGCGCAGGGCGAGCGCACCCGCCTGCGCGTGCGGCTCCCGCGGATCGGCGCGCAGCACGCGCTGGTAGTAGCCGTCGGCGTCGTCGTAGCGGCGCTCGCGCATCGCGATCGCCGCCATGCCGAGCAACGCGTCGCGGTTCGCCGGCTCCTCGCGCAGCGCCTCGGCGTACTCGCCGCGCGCCGCGCCAAGATCGCCGGACTCGTACGCGGTGTAGCCGGCGGCGACGTGCGGGTTGACCTGCGTGCGGGCGCGGTTGATGCTCACGGCGCGATCCTCGCCGGCGTCAGCGCGCGTTGCTTTCGGCGCCCGGGCGCGCGGTGCCGCCTGCCGAGGTGCTTCCGCTGCCGCAGGTGCCGCGGGAGCAGCGGCGATCTCAGGCTTCGCCGCGGCCGGCGGCACTACCGGAGCGCTCGCCGGCGCCGTAGGCGCCGCAGACGCGGGCGCCGGCGCTGCGCCAGGGGCAGCCGCCGCCCCCGGCAATCCCGGAATCGCCCCCACCCCTTCGACGGGCTTCGACGCAGCCGCGGGCGTCGCGGCCGACGCCGCGGCCGCCGGCGCCGCGGCGGCGATCTCGTTGCCCTGGCTTGGCGGGTGCGCGTTGTACAACGACGGTGCGGGCCGCAGCTGGATCCAGAAGTAGGCGATCGTGCCGACCGCGAGCGCCCCGAGCACGCCCATCGTGACGTAGAAAGGCAGGCGCGGGTTCGGCTCGCGGAACTTGGCCTCGAACACGCGCTGCGCCGCCGCCCGGTCGGAGCCCGCGCCGCTCGCCGGCGGCTCCGCGCCGCGCGCCGGCTCGCGCCGCGTCGCCGGCTCGCGCCGCGTCGCCGGCTTCGGCTCGGGCGCGGCAGCCGGCTCCTCGGCGAGCGCGAGCGAGGGCCCGCCAGGCCGCTCCGCGGCAGACGGCAGGTCATCGCCCATGATCTCCAGCGGCGTCGAGGCAATTTCGGGAAGCTCGTTTCGCGTGGTCACGTGCTCGCGTTGCTGCGCCACAGTCGCGTCCGGATCGGGCGGGGCGCCGGCATCCGCGGCGCCGCCCTTGGCGCTGCGCTGCGCCTCCTCCTTCGCCTTCTCCGCCTTCTTCAGCGCCTCGAGCAGCAGGCTCATGTCATTTGCCGTCCGGCGCCTTGCTCGGATTCGGCTTCAGGAAATAGTTGTTGCCCGGGACCAGCTCGCGCAGGCTCGAGTAATCGCCCTCGATGCTCGGGTCGCGGATCACGATCGGCCGCAGGAAGATCACCAGCTCGGTCTTCTGGTTCAGGTCCTTGCGCTGCTCGAGCAGCTGGCCGATGCCCGGTATGCTGCGCACGCCGGGAATCTGGTCCTCGATCTTGGTCACCGAGTCCTGGATCAGCCCGCCGAGCACCGCCGTCTGGCCGCTCTGCACGCGCATTACCGACTCCATCTCGCGCGTCTGGATCACCGGGATCAGGCTCGCGATCGCCGGGGTCGAGCAGTTGTTGACGCCGAGGCCGCAGGGGTTGGCGAGCGAGGGATTCGGGTCAGCAACGTCGGTCAGCTTGCGCGAGACCGTCGGGCGGATGTCGAGCAGCACGGTGTCGTTCTCGCTGATCTGCGGCACCACGCTCATGATGAATCCGACCGGCACCGAATTCGGCGTCGTGGTAAACGTGGTGACCGCGGGAGCGTTGGCCGAGGCGACCGTGTTCGCCTGCACGGTGAAATAGACCAGGTTGTCCACCACCTTCAATATCGCGGTCTGGTTGTTGAGAACGCTGACCTTGGGACTGGAGAGCACGCGCACGTCGCCGAACGATTCGAGCAGCTTGAGGGTGCCGGAGAGACCGAGACCCGGGCCGCTGCCGAAGGACAGGACGAAGGCGTTGGTGTTGATGCCCGCCGGCGTCGCGCCGGAGGCCTGCGAGAAGCCGAAGCCGGAGCCCCGCAGCAGGCGCTGCCAGTCGATGCCGCGCTGGTACTGGTTGTTGAGCTGGACCTCGGCCACCGTCGCTTCGATCAGCACCTGGCGCTTGGCGCTCGCCATCACCTGATCGAGGAACTCCTGCACCTTGGCGTGCTGGCGCGAGGTGGCGCGGATACTGAGCACGCCTGCCTCCGGGTTCGCGATCACCGAGGCCGCCTCCCGGAATTCCACCGCCGGCCGCGCCGCCTGGGAGGCGGCCGCAGCGGGCGCGCCGCCCGTTGCCGCAGGGGCGGCGCCGGCAGCAGCGGCGCCCGCCGCTGCCGCCGCAGCGCCGCCCTGTTGCGCCACCGGGATGATCTTGTCGGTTTCGCGCAGCAGATCCTTTACGTTGGCGACCAGCGTGTCCCAGAACTTGTTGTTCGAGACCGTGCGTATGATCGATGTCGAATTGTTCTGGGTCGCCGAGGCGCCGCCGGCGCCGGTGCTTACCGCGCCGGTGCCGCTCACTTGCGTCGAAAGATTGGTCTGGCTGATCGTATCGCGAGAGAGATTGACGTAGTCGATGCGGTAGACGCGCAGGTACGGCGTATCGCGCATCACGGTCAGGGTCCCCCCTTCGAGCTGATAGCGCATGTCTACCTGGCGCGAAATGCGCTCCAGCAGCTCCGGCAGAGTCTGGTCGATCGCGTTGAGCGTCACCGTGCCGCTGAGGCCCGGGTAGATGTCGACATTTAGCTTCGCGTCGCGTGCAAGCGCGAACAGCAGGTCGTGCACGGGCACGTTGTTGACGACGACACTATAGGTTTCCGGCCGCGGCCGCGCCGCAGGCGCGGGCAGCAGCGGGGCGACCTGCACCGGCTGCGGGATCGTGCCGGGCGGCGGCGGCGCCTCGGACTGGATGTGCGCGGGGGAGGGTTTGAGCGGCGTCTGACCGCAGCCGGCGAGCGCCAGGATGAAAATCGCCGTGCTGGCCCTGGCGCCGCGCGCGACCACCCCCCTGAAGTGACCCATCTAACTAGGATAGCACGCTTCGTATCTGAAGAAGCCGTCCTAACCGATTGTCCGCATGACGTTTTCTGACTTTCCGCCGGCTCAAACCGAGGTCCGCAGCTCCTCGTAGCTTCGCAGGATGAACTTGAACGCTTTCTGGTATTTCGGCGGCAGGCGCGCAGCGGCGTCGGCGGCTGCGGCGCGGGTGGGGAAGGCGCCGAACACCACGCGCAACTGGTAGCGCGATCCCGTAGCGATCGGGATCAAGTACAGCTGCCCCAGCGGTACCAGCTCGCGCGCGCGCAGGAGAAATCGCTCGGTGCGCGCCGGGTCGCTGTTCTCGGCGACGAACAACTCGATGCCGTAGTCGGAATCGGGGGCGCCGAGCAGCATCTCGCGGGTTGCGGCAAGCCGCTCGCGCAGCAGCTTCTGCCCGCCGTCTCCGTAGCCGTCGAAGCGGTGCAGCTGCTCAGGCGCGAGCGCGGCGGGCGCCGGCGCCGCGGACGACGGCGCAGCCTTCGGCGCCGGCGTAGCGGACGGCGCTGCCGTGGTAGCGGGCGCCGCGGCGGCCGGCCCCGTCGCCGGGCCGGGTGCGGGCGCAGGAGCCGCCGGCACAGAGGGCGCAGGCGCCGCCGGCACTGGGGCAGACGGCGTCGCCGAGGACGGAGGGGCTTTGGTGTCGGGCTCCGCAGCGGCCGTCTTGGAAGGCGCAGGCACCGGCGGCGCGGCGTTCGACGGAACCTGCGTCGCCGCCGCCCGCGGCGCGGCTGGCGGGGCCGGGGCGGGCGTAGCGGCGCGATGCGGGAGCGGGGCCTGCGTGCCGCGACCGAGCCACGCGTACACCGCGCCGCCGAGGGCGAGGCCAACGAGCACGAGCCCCGCCGCGCGCAGCGCCGCCGGGCGCCGGGCGCCGCCGATCGGCGCGAAGTCCGAGTCGCGCACGGCCGCGCGCACCTGCCGGGGCGTGACCGCGTGCGCTCCCGCGGCGAACGCCGCGAGCAGCGACTTGTCGGCGAGCACGTTAATGCGCCGCGTCAGCCCGCTCGAGGCGCGCGCGATCGCCGCGATCGCCCCGCGCGAGAAGACCTCGGGCCCCTTGTAGCCCGCCGCGCGCATGCGGAAGGACACGTACTTGCCGACCTCCGCCTCGAGCAGCGGCCGGGTGCGGAAGCTGTGCGTGATCCGGTCCTTCAGTTGGCGCATGCTCGGCTTGGCGAGCGTGTCGTCGAGCTCCGGCTGGCCGAACAGCGCGATCTGCAGCAGCTTGTGGCGGCTCGACTCGAGGTTCGACAGCAGCCGCACCTGCTCCAGCGTTTCCTCGGGCATGGCGTGCGCCTCGTCGATCAGCAGCACCACGCGCCGGCCTCCGGCGTAGAGCTCGATCAGCCGCCCCTGCACTTCGCGCAGCGCGCTGGCCGGCGCCCCCTCGGCGGCCGCGGGGCGGCCGAGCTCGTCGGCGATGGCGCCCAGGATCTCGCTGCGCGAGTACGAGGGATTGGCGAGGAACACGGTCTCGACTTCGCGCGGCAGGCGCTCGATCAGCACGCGGCACAGCGTGGTCTTGCCGCTGCCGATCTCGCCGCTCACCTTGACGATGCCCTCGTCGTGCAGGATGGCGTACATCAGGCCCTCGAGGGTGGCGCCGCGGTCGGCGCCGTCGAAGAAGAATTCCGGGTGCGGCGTGATGCGGAACGGCGCTTCCGCGAGGCCGAAATGCTCGAGGTACAGCGCCACCCTTAGCTCCTCCTGGCCGGGGGAGCGGGCTCGGGGGAGCCGCCTTGAGGTTCCCCCGAATCCGACGTCATCCGGCTGTACAGCGTGGTGCGGTTCACCCCGAGCAGCTTCGCCGCCTGGCTGACGTTGCCGCGCGTGAGCTTGAGCGCGGCCTCGATGTAGCCGCGCTCCAGCGCGCGCAGTATCTCGTCCAGGCGCACGCCCCGGCTGCGCTCGAGGTGGCGCAGGGCCTGCTCGATCACGTCGCCGCCGACGCCGGCCGCCGTCGGCGCCGATTCCGGCTCGAGGTCGAACTCGGGCTCGAGCTCCGCCGGGCCCAGGGTGCGCCCCGGATGCTTGGTGGTGAGGCGGATCGCGATGTTGCGCAGCTCGCGCACGTTGCCCGGGAAGGGATACGCGAGCCAGCGTCGCTCGGCCTCGGCGTCGAGCGAGAACGGCGCCACGCCGGCCTGCTCGGCGTAGAAGCGGCGGAAGTGCTCGAGCAGCAGCAGCTTGTCGCCCTCCATCTCGCGCAGCGGCGGCACCGCGAGCGTGAACACCGAGAGGCGGTGGTAGAGGTCCTGGCGGAAGGCGCCCTTGCGCGCCGCCTGGCGCAGGTCGCGGTTGCTCGCCGCGATCACGCGCGCCCGCGAGACGCGGCTGGCGGTGTCGCCGACGCGCTGGTATTCGCCGTTCTCGAGCACCCGCAGCAGCTTCGCCTGCAGCTCGAGTGGCAGCTCGCCGATCTCGTCGAGGAACAGCGTGCCCTCGCTCGCCTCCTCGAAGTAGCCCGGCTTGTTGGCGAGCGCGCCGGTGAACGCGCCCTTCACGTAGCCGAACAGCGCCGGCTCCACCAGCGTCGGCGCGATCGCCGCGCAGTTCAGCGCCAGGTACGGCTTGCCGGCCCGCGCCGACAGGCGGTGCAGGCTGCGCGCCACCATCTCCTTGCCGCTGCCGGACTCTCCCTCGATCAGCACCGGGAACGGCGACTCGGCGAACTGCGCCAGCTGGCTCTTCAGCTTCATCAGCGCCGGGCTCTGCCCGATCAGCTCCTCGGCGGCGCGCAGGTCGCGCCGCTCGGCGCGCATCTCCGCGTCGCGCACGGCGAGCGCGCGCGCCAGGATCCACTTCAGCGCCGCCGGGTCGCACGGCTTGGGAACGAACTCGGCGGCGCCCAGTGCGCGCGCGTGGCGCGCGTGCGCGTCGTCGTTCTGGCCGGACAGCACGAAGATGCGCATGCCGCGCGAATGCGCCAGCAGGTCCGCGATCAGCCGGAAGCCCTCGTCGGGCTGGTGCGGGGTCGGCGGCAGGCCGAGGTCGACCAGCGCGAGCTGCGGCGCCTCGGGCAACTGGCGCAGCAGGTCGATGGCGTGGGCGCGCGACTCGCACACCAGCACCTCGTACTCGGCGCCGAGCGCGAAGGCGAGCGTGTCGGTGATCAGCGCGTCGTCGTCGACGATCAGCAGCCGGGGCCGGCCTTCAGGCGTGGACTGTAGCGGAGCCGACATCGCTGCGGATGCAATTGAGGAAGGCGCGCTCGAGGTCGGGGCCTCCGAAGCGTTCGCGCAGCGCCCCCGGCGACCCGGAGAAGCGGACCGCGCCGCGATCGAGCACCACGATCTCGTCGCACAGCTGCTCCACGTCGGCGAGCACGTGCGAGGTGAACAGCAGCGCGCGCCCCGATGCGCGCAGGCGCGCAAGCACCGACTTCACGGCGACGCGGCTGGCGGGATCGAGGCCGCTCATCGGCTCGTCGAGCACGTACAGGTCCCGTTCCTGCAGCAGGCAGGCGGCGAGGCCGAGCTTCTGCGTCATGCCCTTGGAGAGGTGGCGCGCCGGGCGCTCCAGCGCCGCCGGCTCCAGCTCGAGCTCGGCCGCGAGCGCGCGGGCGCGCCCGGCGTCGTAGCGCGCGCCGGCGAGCGTCAGCGTCAACTGCAGGAACTCGCGCCCGAGCAGGTAATAGGGGGGCGCGAAGCGCTCGGGCACGAATGCGAGGCGCCTCCGCGCCCGCGGCTCGGCGCTCGGCACCCCGAACACCTCGATGCGGCCCGCGTCGGGGGCGCAAAGGTCGAGCGCGCAGCGCAGGAAGGTGGTCTTGCCGGCGCCGTTGGCCCCGACCAGCCCCAGGGCGCCCCGCGGCGCGAGCTCGAGCCCGACGCCTTCGAGCACGCGCTGCCCGCCGAGTCGCTTGACCACGCCCTCGGCGCGCAATGCGGCGGTAGTCGGCTCCAGCATGGTCGCGATACTATAATCCCGCCTTCGCTTCCGCATCCTCCCCCGCCTTGGACCGCGACCCCATCGTCGAGATCAAACGTGTTTCGTTCGGCTACGAGCGCGCGCGGCTGGCGCTGGACGACGTCAGCCTGGCGATCGCGCCCGGCAAGGTGGTCGCGATCATGGGGCAGTCGGGGTGCGGCAAGACGACGCTGCTGCGGATCCTCGCCGGGTGGCTGCGGGCGGGCGCCGGCGCGGTGCGGGTGCTCGGCCAGGACGTCAACGCGCTCGACGGCGCCGGCATCTTCGCGCTGCGCCGGCGCATGGGCATGCTGTTCCAGTTCGGCGCGCTGTTCACCGACATGACGGTGTTTGACAACGTCGCCTTCCAGATGCGCGAGCATACGGACCTGCCCCCGGAGCTGATCGAGGATCTTGTGCTGATGAAGCTGGAGGCGGTCGGGCTGCGCGGCGTGGCGGGGCTGATGCCGTCGGAGCTCTCGGGGGGCATGGCGCGACGGGTGGCGCTGGCGCGCGCCGTCGCGCTCGATCCGCAACTGATGCTGTACGACGAGCCCTTCACCGGGCTGGACCCGATCTCGCTCGGCGTCACCGCGCGCCTGATCCGCACGCTGAACGATTCGCTGGGGCAGACGTCGATCCTCGTCAGCCACGACGTCGCGGAGTGTTTCGACATCGTCGACTACGTCTACATGATGTCCCCGGGGCACATCGTCGCCCAGGGCACGCCCGCGGAGCTGCGCCGCTCCAAGGAACCGTTCGTGGTCCAGTTCGTGCGCGGCGAGACCGATGGCCCGATCCCGTTTCAGTACCCCGCGCCGGAGGCGGCCGTCGACTACGCCGGAGCGGCTCCGAATGGCTGACCGCGCCCAGCCCGGCGGCCTGCGCCATCTGCTGGAGCGGCTCGGGCAGTCCGTCACCGCCAAGCTCTGGCGCCTCGGCTTCGCGGCGCGCTTCTTCGGCTACCTGCTGATGCATTCGGGCACCGCGCTGCGCCGCTTCGGCCTGACGGTGCGCGAGATCTATTTCGCCGGAGTGCTCTCGCTCATCATCATCCTGGTGTCGGGCCTGTTCGTCGGCATGGTGCTAGGTCTGCAGGGCTACGACACCCTGCAGCGCTACGGCTCGTCGGAGGCGCTCGGCATCCTGGTCGCGCTGTCGCTGGTGCGCGAGCTCGGCCCGGTGGTGTCCGGGCTGCTGTTCGCGAGCCGGGCCGGCTCGGCGATCACGGCCGAGATCGGCCTGATGAAGGCGACCGAGCAGATCGCGGCGATGGAAATGATGGCGGTCGACCCCATCGCGCGGGTAGTGGCGCCGCGCTTCTGGGCGGGCGTCATCTCGATGCCGCTGCTGGCGGCGCTGTTCTCGGCGATGGGCATCTTCGGCGGCTACCTGGTGGGCGTGCAGCTGATCGGGGTGGACGAGGGGGCGTTCTGGTCGCAGATGCAGGCCTCGGTGGACGTGCGCCGGGACGTGCTGAACGGGGTCATCAAGAGCTTCGTGTTCGGGATCGCGGTGACCTGGATCGCGGTCTTCGAGGGCTACGACGCCGAACCGACTGCCGAAGGCGTGTCCGGCGCCACGACCCGCACGGTGGTGACCTCGTCGCTGGCGATCCTGGCGCTCGATTTCATGCTCACGGCGCTCATGTTTACCGGAGGTAACGTTTAGATGAAACGCTCGACCATCGACATCTGGGTAGGCGCGTTCGTCGCCGCCGGCTTCGGCGCGCTGTTGTTTCTGGCCCTCAAAGTCGGGAATCTGGCGTCCTTCTCGACCGACCAGACGTATCAGGTGGAGGCCAAGTTTGCTAACATTGGCGGCCTGAAGGTGAGGGCGCCGATCAAGAGCGCCGGCGTGGTCGTGGGAAGGGTGTCGAACATCCGGTTCGACAACGAGAGCTACGAAGCGTTGGTGACGTTCAACATCGACGCCAAGTATCAGTTCCCGCGGGACACCTCCGCCAAGATCCTGACGTCGGGGCTGCTCGGCGAGCAGTACGTCGGGCTGGAGGCGGGCGGGGACAGCGTGATGCTGAAGAACGGCGACCAGTTGCGGTTGACGCAGTCGGCGGTGGTGCTTGAGAACCTGATCAGCCAGTTCCTGTTCAACAAGGCGGCTGAGGGGAACGAGGCGAAGGACGGGAAGGGCGGCAAATGATGCGGCGCTGGGCCGGGACGATCGCGGTTTCCCTGCTGCTCTTCGGAGCGGCGGGCTGCGCTACGACCGGGGCGACCGATCCGCGCGACCCGCTCGAGGGCTTCAATCGCGCCATGTTCTCGTTCAACGACGGCTTCGACAAGGCGATCGCGAAGCCGGTCGCGACGGCGTACCACGACGCCATGCCCGACCAGGTGCAGTACTGGGTCCGCAACTTCTTCGCCAACATCGCCGACATCTTCATCGGCGCCAACAACCTGCTGCAGGGCAAGCCGGGCGAGGCGGTGGACGACTGGGCGCGCTTCGCCTTCAATACCACCATCGGGCTGTTCGGCATCAACGACGTGGCGAGCGAAATGGGCCTGGAGAAGCACGACGAGGACTTCGGCCAGACCTTCGGCCGCTGGGGCGCGCCCGACGGCGCCTACCTCGTGTGGCCGTTCTTCGGCTCGAGCGACGTGAGGGATACCGCCGGACTCGTCCTCGACTGGCACTTCGACCCGGTGACGCAGCACAAGCCCAAGGACCCGCGCTATTTCATGATCGGGCTGCGCTTCGTCGCCAAGCGCGCCGACCTGCTGGACGCGAGCCGGATTCTGGAGGAGGCGGCGCTCGACAAATACGTGTTCCAGCGCGACGCCTACCTGCAGCGCCGCCGCAGCCAGATCTACGACGGCAACCCGCCGCGCAGCGCGCGCGACCTGCCGCCGCGCGCCGAAAGCGACGACGCCGCAGGACCGCAGGGTCCCGCGGCTGCTCCGGCGGCTACCCCGGCAGCTGTTCCGGCAGCCGAGACGCAGGCCGCGGCGCGGCTGCTCGAAGAGCCGGCGGCGGCGCCGAGCAGCGGCGGCTAGCGTGCCCGCTCCGGCCCGGCGGCTCGCGACCGCCGCCCTAGCGCTGCTGTTTCTGGGCGCCTCGGCGCTGTGCGCCGCGAGCAGCCCGGTCACGCCGCCCGACGCCCTCGTCAAGCAGGTCACGCTCGAGGTCGTAGGCGTCATCCAGCACGACCCCGACATGAAGGCCGGCGACCGCAAGAAGGTGATCGCCGTGATCGAGCAGAAGGTGCTGCCGCACTTCAACTTCGACGCCATGACCGCGAGCGCCGTCGGCCACAACTGGCGCAGCGCCACGCCGCAGCAGAAGGCGCGGCTGACCGAGGAGTTCAAGACGCTGCTGGTGCGCACCTATGCCAGCGCGCTCGCCTCCTACAGCGGGCAGAAGTTCGAGTTCCGGCCGCTGCGCGCCAAGCCTACGGATACCGACGTCACAGTCAACGTGCGCGTGCTGCAGCCCGGCACGCAGCCGGTGCAACTCGACTACGACATGGAAAAGCACCCCAGCGGGTGGAAGGTCTGGGACGTGCGCGTCGGCGGCATCAGCCTGGTCGCCAACTACCGCACCGAGTTCGACAACGCGGTGCGCGAGGGCGGGCTCGACGGCCTGATCCGGAAGCTGCAGGCGAAGAACCACGAGCTCGAGCCCGGCGCGGTCGCCGGCGCCGAGAAGAAATGATGCGGCGCGACGGCGAGACCCTGTACGTCGAGGGGCCGCTGACGCTCGCCAGCGTCGGCGCGACGCTGCCGGAGGGCAAGGCGGCCGTCGGCGAGGGCGTAAGCACGGTGGACCTCTCCGGCGTGGCGGAAGTGGATTCCTCGGCGCTCGCGCTGCTGCTGGCGTGGCTGCGCGAGGCGAAGCGCCAGGGCCGCGAGCTCTCGTTCGCGCACCTGCCGCAGGGACTCGCCGCCATCGCCAAGCTGTACGGCGTGGCCGAACTGCTGCGCGCCGCTCCCGCGGAAACCGCCCACCACTGATCCGCTGGCCCGCGCGAGCGTGCCCGCGGCACGTGCGCGCGGGCGCGCCCGCCCATGAGCCTCGCCCTCGAAGTCCGGCAACTGGAAAAGCGCTACGGCGCGCTGCAGGCGCTCGCCGGCGTCGACCTCGAGGTCGCCGAGGGCGAGTTCTTCGGCCTGCTCGGGCCGAACGGCGCCGGCAAGACGACGCTGATCAGCATCGTCGCCGGCTTGGTGCGGCCGAGCGCGGGTGCCGCGCGGGTCATGGGCGCGGACGTGGTCGCCGATTATCGGCGCGCCCGGCGCATGCTCGGAGTAGTGCCGCAGGAGCTGGTGTTCGACCCGTTCTTCACCGTGCGCGAGACGCTGCGCCTGCAGTCGGGATATTTCAGCCTGCGGCGCAACGACGCCTGGATCGATGAGGTGATGCACCACCTCGATCTCGACGCCAAGGCCGATGCCAACATGCGCACGCTCTCGGGCGGCATGAAGCGCCGCGTGCTGGTGGCACAGGCGCTGGTGCACCGCCCGCCGCTGATCGTGCTCGACGAGCCGACCGCCGGGGTCGATGTCGAGCTGCGCCGCGGCCTCTGGCAATTCGTGCGGCGGCTGAATCGCGACGGCCACACCATCGTGCTGACCACGCACTACCTCGAGGAGGCCGAGGAGCAGTGCGAGCGCATCGCCATGCTCAAGGCGGGACGGCTGGTCGCGCTCGACTCGACGCGCAACCTGCTCGCCCGCTTCTCCGGGCTGGACCTGGAGGAGATATTCCTGCGCGTGATGGAGCACCCTTCGTGAGCGGCTTCCCCACGCTGCTGTACAAGGAGCTGCTGCGGTTCTGGAAGGTCGGCGTGCAGACGGTCGGCGCGCCGGTGCTGACCGCGCTGCTCTACCTGCTGGTGTTCGCCGCCGCGCTCGACGGGCGCGCGCGCGTCTACGAGCACCTGAGCTACGCCCAGTTCCTCGTGCCCGGGCTGGTGATGATGGGCGTGCTGCAGAACGCGTTCGCCAACAGCGCCTCGAGCCTGATCCAGTCCAAGGTCACCGGGAACCTGGTGTTCGTCCTGATGGCGCCGATCTCGGAGCTGGAGTTCTTCGGCGCCTACGTGCTGGCGTCGGTAGTGCGCGGCCTGGTGGTCGGCGCCGGGGTGCTGGCGGTCGCCGCCTGCTTCGTCGAGCTGCGGCCGGCCTCGCCGCTGTGGATGCTCGCCTTCGCGACGCTGGGCTCGGCGCTGCTCGGCACCTTCGGCCTGCTGGCCGCGATCTGGGCCGACAAGTTCGACCAGATCGCCGCTTTCCAGAACTTCGTCATCCTGCCGCTGAGCTTCCTCTCCGGGGTTTTCTACTCGATCCACGCGCTGCCTCCGGCCTGGCAGGCCGCGACCCGTGCCAACCCGTTCTTCTACATGATCGACGGCTTCCGCTACGGCTTCTTCGGCACTTCCGACGTCGCGCCGCTCGCGAGCTTCGCCGTGGTCGCGGTAAGCTTCGCGGTCCTCGCCGCCGGCTGCCTGCTGCTGCTGCGGTCGGGCTACAAGCTGAGACCCTAGGACGGACGTCGCGATGGTGACTCCCGAAAGCGTCAGGAGCGGAATCGAATCCGGACTCGCCTGCGAGCGGCTGGAGGTGGCGGGCGACGGCCAGCACTTCCAGGCGCTGATCGTGTCGCGCGCCTTCGAGGGCAAGAGCCGCGTGCAGCGCCACCAACTGGTGTACGCGGCGCTCGGCGACCGCATGCGCGCCGAGATCCACGCCCTGTCGATGCAGACGCTGACCCCGCAGGAGTACGCGGCAAGGGGCAGCGGTGGATAAGCTCGTCATCACCGGCGGCCGGCCGCTCGAGGGCGAGGTGCGCGTCTCCGGCTCGAAGAACGCGGCGCTGCCCGTCATGGCGGCGACGCTGCTCGCGCCCGGCGTGCACCGCCTGCGCAACGTGCCGCGGCTGCGCGACACCGAGACCTTCACCCGGGTGCTGGTGCTTCTCGGCGCCAAGGTGGATTTCGAGGGCAACCTGCTCACGATCGATACGCAGGGCGTGAACTCGGTGGAGGCGCCCTACGAGCTGGTGAAGACCATGCGCGCCAGCATCTACGTGCTCGGACCGCTGCTGGCGCGCTTCGGCAGGGCGCGCGTCTCGCTGCCCGGCGGCTGTGCGTGGGGGCCGCGCCCGGTCAACCTGCACATGGCGGGGCTGCAGGCGATGGGCGCGGCGCTCGACATCGAGCACGGCTACATCGTGGGCCGGGACGTGAAGCTGAAGGGCGCCGCGATCAACTTCGACGTGGTCTCGGTCGGCGCGACGGTGCAGCTCATGATGGCGGCGGTGCTGGCCGAGGGCACCACCGTGCTCGAGAACGCCGCGCTGGAGCCCGACGTCACGGTGCTCGGCGAGGTGCTCGCGGCCTGCGGCGCGCGCATCGAGGGGCTCGGCACGCGGCGGCTGACGATCCGCGGCGTACCGAGCCTCCTGCCGATCGACACCACGATCATCCCGGACCGGATCGAGGCCGCGACCTTCGCCGCGGTCGCGGCGATGACGGGCGGCCGCGTCCGCCTGCGCGACGTGGTGCCGGAGCACTTCGAGGCGGCCCTCGCCAAGCTGGAGGAGTCGGGCTGCCGCATCGAGCGCGGCGCCGATTGGGTCGCGGTGACCGGCCCGTCGCGGCCCAGGCCGGTGAGCGTGGTGACGCAGCCGTTTCCGGGTTTTCCTACCGACATGCAGGCGCAGATGATCGCCGTCTGCAGCATCGCCTCCGGCGCCAGCGTGATCGAGGACACCATCTACCTTGACCGCTTCACTCACGTGCCCGAGCTCGCGCGCATGGGCGCGCGCATCGAGCTGAAGGGCAACGTCGCGGTGGTGGCGGGCGTCGAGCGCCTGTCCGGCGCGCAGGTGATGGCGACCGACCTGCGCGCTTCGGCGAGCCTGGTGATCGCGGCGCTCGCCGCCGAGGGCGAGACGCGGGTAGACCGCATCTATCACCTCGATCGCGGCTACGAAGCGCTGGAAAAGAAGCTTGCCGCGCTCGGGGCGCGCATCCAGAGGGTGAAATGAGGCCGCGGGGTACACTCGGCGGCATGGGCGCCGTCGGCATCGCGCTGTCCAAGGGACGGATCCTCGAGGAGACGGCGCCGCTGCTCGCACGCGCCGGCATCGAGCCGCGCGAGGACCCGGAGCGCTCGCGCAGGCTGATTGTGCCGAGCCGCGGCGGCGGCCCGCGGCTGATTGTAGTGAGGGCCTCCGACGTGCCGACCTACGTGCAGCGGGGCGCGGCGGAGCTCGGCATCGCCGGCCGCGACGTGCTCGCGGAGCACGGCGGCGAGGGCCTGTACCAGCCGGTGGACCTCGGCATCGCGCGTTGCCGCATGATGGTGGCGGTGCGCCGCGGCTTCGACTACGCCGCGGCGGTGCGCCAGGGCGCGCGGCTGCGCGTCGCGACCAAGTACGTGCAGACGACGCGCGAGCACTTCGCCGCCAAGGGGGTGCACGTCGACCTGATCCGCCTTTACGGCTCGATGGAGCTCGCGCCGCTGCTCGATCTCGCCGACGCCATCGTCGACCTGGTCGCGACCGGCCGCACGCTGCGCGCCAACCGTCTGGTCGCGGTGGAGGAGATCATGCCGGTGTCGGCGCGCCTCATCGTCAACCAGGCGGCGCTGAAGACGCGGCGCGCCGAGCTGCAGCCGCTGATCGACGCCTTTGCGCGCGCGGCGAGGAGGCGGGAACGATGAGGCTGCGGCGGCTCTCGACGCGAGCGCCCCGGTTCGACGCCCGGCTCGCGGCGCTCACGCGCTACGACGCGGCGCAGGATCCGGCGGTGCAGCGGACCGTGCGGCGCATCCTTGCGGACGTCCGGAAGCGCGGCGATGCCGCCGTGCGCGCCTACGCGAGGAAGTTCGACGGCGTCGCGCCCAGGCAGCTGGCCATCGCACCCGGGCTGATCGACGCCGTCCCGGCCGCGCAGGCGCGGGCGCTGCGGGCGGCGCACGCGCGCATCCGCGCTTTCCACGAAAAGCAGCTGCTGCGGTCGTGGGAGTACACCGACGCCGAGGGCACGCGCCTGGGCCAGCAGGTCAGCCCGCTGGCGCGGGTCGGGCTGTACGTTCCCGGCGGCAAGGCCGCGTATCCCTCTTCCGTGCTGATGAACGCGGTGCCGGCAAAGGTCGCCGGCGTGGGCGAGGTGATCATGGTGAGCCCGAACCCGGACCCGCTGGTGCTCGCGGCGGCCGCGCTCGCGGGCGTGGACCGCATGATCCAGGTCGGCGGCGCGCAGGCGATCGCGGCGCTCGCCTACGGCACGCGGACGATACCGCGCGTGGACAAGATCGTCGGCCCGGGCAACGCCTACGTGGCCGAGGCGAAGCGCCAGGTGTTCGGGGAGGTAGGCATAGAGATGGTCGCGGGGCCGTCCGAGATACTCGTGATCGGCGACGGCACGGTGAGCGCCGAATGGGCCGCGATGGACCTCTTCTCCCAAGCGGAGCACGACGAGTCCGCCCAGGCGATCCTGCTGTCGCCGGACACGCGCTACCTCGACTCGGTCGAGGCGGCGATCGGCCGGCTGCTGCCCGGGATGGAGCGAAAGCGAGTCATCGCCGCCTCGCTCGGGTCGCGCGGCGCGCTGGTGCTGACCCGGAACCTGGAGGAGGCGTGCGAGGTGGCGAACCGGATCGCCCCGGAGCACCTCGAGCTGCAGGTCGAGGGGGCCGAGCGCTGGCTGCCGAAGCTGACGTGCGCGGGCGCCGTGTTCCTCGGTGGCTACACCTCGGAGGCGATCGGCGACTACTGCGCGGGTCCCAACCACGTGCTGCCGACCGCCGGGACCGCGCGGTTTTCCTCGCCGCTCGGGGTGTACGACTTCCAGAAGCGCATGAGCGTCATCGGCGTGTCGCGCCGCGGGGCGGAGCAGCTGGGGCGCATCGCCTGCACCCTGGCCGAAGGCGAGGGCCTGCCGGCGCACGCCGCGGCGGCGGCGATGAGGTTCAAGTGAGCGCCGCCGACAAGGTCATCCGCCCGGAGATCCAGGCGATGCACGCGTATCCCGTGGCCGACGCGACGGGCCTGGTCAAGCTCGATCTGATGGAGAGCCCCTACGGCTTGCCGGCGGAGCTCGCGGCGGAGGTCGCGCGGACGGTCGCGGGGCTTTCGCTCAACCGCTATCCGGTGCCGACGGCGCAGCGGCTGCGCGCCCTGATCCGCGAGGTGATGCAGGTGCCCCCCGGCTGCGATGTGCTGCTCGGCAACGGCTCCGACGAATGCATCCAGTACATCACCGCCAGCGTGGCGCGCGAGGGTGCCGTGGTGATGGCGCCGTCGCCGTCGTTCGCGATGTTCGCGATGCAGGCGCTCTTTTACCGGCTGCGCTTCGTCGGCATGCCGCTGCGCGAGGATTTCACGCTCGATGCGGACGCGTTCCTCGCCGCGATGGCGAAGGAGCGCCCGGCGCTGGTCTGGCTCGCCTACCCGAACAATCCGACCGGCAACGCGTTCCCGGTGGCCGACATCGAGCGCATCGTGCGCGCCGCGCCCGGTCTGGTGGTGATCGACGAGGCCTACCAGCCGTTCGCCGGCGGCACGTTCATGCCGCGGCTCGCGGAGCTCGGCAACCTGGTGGTGATGCGCACGGTGTCGAAGATCGGCATGGCGGGGCTGCGCCTGGGCTACGTCTGCGGCCGCCCGGAGTGGATCGACGCCTTCAACAAGACGCGCTCGCCGTTCAACGTCAACGTGGTGACCGAGGCGGTGGCGATCAAGCTGCTGGAGAACAAGGCGGTGCTCGACGCGCAGGCCGCGCAGGTGCTCGGCGAGCGGGAGCGGCTGCGTCCGCTGCTCGAGCGCCTGCCCGGGCTCAAGGTATATCCGTCGGTGGCGAACTTCTTCCTGGTGCGCGTCGCCGGCGCCGCGGGCGCCGGCACGCGCGTGTTCGAGCGGCTCAGGACGCAGGGCGTCCTGGTGCGGAACTTCTCCGGCGGCGCGCCGGCGCTGGAGAACTGCCTGCGCCTGTCGATCGGCACGCCCGAGGAAAACCGTATACTGCTCAACGCGATGCGGGAGAGCCTGGCATGAGGACGGCGCAAGTCGAGCGCAACACCAAGGAGACGCAGATCCGCCTGCGCCTCGACCTGGACGGCAAGGGGGCGGCGAAGCTCGCCACCGGGCTGCCGTTCCTCGAGCACATGCTGGAGCAGGTCGCGCGCCACGGCATGCTCGACCTCGAGATCGAGGCGAGGGGCGACCTGCACATCGATGCCCACCACACGGTCGAGGACATCGGCATCACGCTCGGCCAGGCGTTCGCCAGGGCGATCGGGGACAAGTCCGGCGTGCGGCGCTTCGGCCACGCCTACGTGCCGCTCGACGAAGCGCTGTCGCGGGTGGTGATCGATTGCTCCGGCCGTCCGGGCCTGGTCTGGGAGGTCAAGTTCAGGCGCGCGCTGATCGGCGAGTTCGACGTCGACCTGGTGCACGAGTTCTTCCAGGGCTTCGTCAACCATGCCCAGGTGACGCTGCACGTCGACAACCTCCGCGGCGACAACGCGCACCACCAGTGCGAGACGGTGTTCAAGGCGTTCGCGCGCGCGCTGCGCATGGCCGCCGAGCCCGACCCGCGCGCCGAGGGCGCCGTGCCCTCGACCAAGGGGACGCTCTAGGGCGGGCTCGGCGTTGCGAATCGCAGTCGTCGATTACGGCATGGGCAACCTGCGCTCCGTGTCGAAGGCGCTGGAGCGCGTCGCGCCGCAGGCCGAGGTGATCGTCACCCCGGACCCGCAGGCGATCCGCGCCGCCGATCGGGTGGTGGTGCCCGGGCAGGGCGCGCTGCCGGACTGCATGCGCCAGCTCGCGGCGAGCGGCGCGCGCGAGGCGGTCGTCGAGGCGGCGCGCGCCAGGCCCTTCCTCGGCATCTGCATCGGCGTGCAGATGCTGTTCGAGCGCGGCGAGGAGGGCGACACGCCGGGGCTCGCCCTGCTCGCGGGGACGGTGCCGCGCTTCCCCGCCGCGCGCATGGACGGGCTCAAGGTGCCGCACATGGGCTGGAACGAGGTGCTGCAGGCGCGCCCGCACCCGCTCTGGGGCGGCATCCCGGACCGCGCGCGCTTCTATTTCGTGCACAGCTACTATCCGCGGCCCGCCGACGGTGCGATGAGCGCGGCGACCTGCGTCTACGGCGTAACCTTTACCTGCGCGGTGGCGCGCGATAACATCTTCGCCGTGCAGTTCCATCCGGAAAAGAGCCAGTCCTCCGGCCTGCAGTTGCTCTCCAACTTCGTCCAGTGGCGGCCCTAGCCTCGCGCTGACCTTCACGGACGCTTCGCGGCGCCGACGTGCTGATCATCCCGGCGATTGACCTGAAAGACGGACGCTGCGTGCGCCTGCGGCAGGGGCGCATGGACTCGGCGACCGTGTTCTCCGACGAACCGGTGGCGATGGCGCGCCACTGGGCCGGGCAGGGCGCGCGCCGACTGCACGTCGTCGACCTGAACGGCGCGATCGCGGGGCGGCCGAAGAACGACAAGGTGATCCGCGAGATGATCAAGGCGGTCGGCGACGCGCTGCCGATCGAGATCGGCGGCGGCATTCGCGACCTCGACACGATCGAAAGCTATCTCGACGCCGGCGTCGCCTACGTCGTGATCGGCACCGCGGCGGTGAAAAACCCGGGATTCCTGTCGGACGCCTGCTACGCTTTTCCGGGGCACGTGATCGCGGGCTTGGACGCCAAGGACGGCAAGGTCGCGGTCGAGGGCTGGTCGAAGCTGACCGGGCACGACGTCGTCGACCTGGCGAAGAAGTTCGAGGACTACGGGCTGGAGGCGCTCGTCTACACCGACATCGGCCGCGACGGCATGATGACCGGGGTCAACGTCGAGGCCACGCTCAAGCTGGCGCAGGCGATCAAGACCCCGATCATCGCCAGCGGCGGCCTGAACGGCGTAAAGGACGTCCAGGCGGTGTGCGAGACGCTGGCGCCGGAGGGCGTGATCGGCGCCATCGCCGGCCGCGCGCTCTACGAGGGCACGCTCGACTTCAAGAAAGCGCAGGCCGCCGCCGACAAGGCGGTCGGCAAGGATTGAGTATGGGGCTAGGTGAAGGAGCGCTCGGTGGGCCTCGCTAAGCGCATCATCCCCTGCCTCGACGTCACCGCCGGGCGGGTGGTGAAGGGGGTGAACTTCGTCAACCTGCGCGACGCCGGCGACCCAGTGGAGGTCGCGGCGCGCTACGACGCCGAGGGCGCCGACGAGCTCGCCTTCCTCGACATCACGGCGAGCTCGGACGAGCGCGAGATCCTGCTGCACGTCATCGAGGCAGTGGCGGCGCAGGTGTTCATCCCGCTGACGGTGGGCGGCGGCATCCGCAAGGTAGAGGACGTGCGCAGGCTGCTCAACGCCGGCGCCGACAAGGTCTCGATCAACACCGCCGCGGTGCAGAACCCGGAACTGGTGCGCGAGGCCTCCTCGATCGTCGGCAACCAGTGCATCGTGGTGGCGATCGACGCCAAGAAGCGGGCCGGGGCGCCGGGCTGGGAGGTGTACACGCACGGCGGGCGCAGGCCGACGGGCCTGGACGCGGTCGACTGGGCGAAGCGGATGACCGGCGCCGGCGCCGGCGAGATCCTGCTCACCAGCATGGACCGCGACGGCACGCGCGACGGTTTCGACCTCGAGCTCACGCGCGCGGTGTCCGACGCGGTGAGCGTGCCGGTGATCGCCTCGGGCGGCGTCGGCTCCGTGGAGCACCTCGCCGCCGGCGTGGTCGAGGGGCGCGCCGACGCCGTGCTTGCCGCGAGCGTGTTCCATTTCGGCGACTTCACGGTGCACCAGGCGAAGGAGTACATGCGCGGACGCGGTATCGAGGTTCGGCTATGAAGGATTGGCTCGATGAAGTTCCCTGGAACGAGCAGGGCCTGATTCCCGTCGTCACCCAGGAAGCCGGCTCCGGGCGCGTGCTGACGCTGGCCTGGATGAACCGCGAGGCGCTTGCCGAGACCGTGCGGCGCGGCGAAGCGGTCTACTGGTCGCGCTCGCGCGGCCGGCTCTGGCACAAGGGCGAGGAATCCGGGTACGTGCAGAAGGTGCGCGAGGTGCGGCTGGACTGCGACGCCGACACGATCCTGCTGCAAGTGGAGCAGACCGGAGGCATCGCCTGCCACACCGGCCGCGAAAGCTGCTTTTTCCGCAAACTCGAGAACGGGAGATGGGTGAGCACGGATCCGGTCCTGAAGGATCCCGAGCTCATCTACGGCAAGCCATGAAGACAGGGCTCTATGAGACGCTGGAGCGCATCGCCGCGGTGATCGAGACGCGCCGCGGCGGCGACCCCGAGAAATCCTATGTCGCGCGCCTGCTCGGCGGCGCCGAGGACTCGCTGCTGAAGAAGATCGGCGAGGAGGCCACCGAGACGGTGCTGGCGGCCAAGGGCGGCGACCGGCTGCACCTGGTGCGCGAGACGGCGGACCTGTGGTTCCACAGCATGATCCTGCTCGCGCGCCACGGCCTGGGGCCGGGCGACGTGCTGGCGGAGCTGCACCGGCGCGAGGGCATCCCGGGCCTCGACGAGAAGGCGGCGCGGGGCAAGCCGAATGTCTGACCCGAACTGCCTCTTCTGCAGGATCGTGCGCGGCGAAATCCCGTCGAAGAAGGTATACGAGGACGAGGACGTGCTCGCGTTCCACGACGTGCGGCCGCAGGCGCCGGTGCACTTCATGATCATCCCGAAGGAGCACGTCGCGACGCTGTACGAAGCGGGCATGGCGCAGCACCGCGCGCTCGGCAAGATGCTCGCGCTCGCCGGCGAACTCGCGCGCAAGGAAGGCGCGGCCGACGGCTTCCGCACCATCATCAACACCGGCCGAGTGGGACATCAGGAGGTGTATCATGTCCATATGCATGTTCTCGGGGGCCCGGACCCGCTCGGCCCGATGCTTCTGAGGCGGAAATAGGATTCGACAGGAGGCACGTATGGGTGGGTTGAGCATCTGGCACTGGCTGATCGTCCTCGTGATCGTGATGCTGGTGTTCGGCACCAAGAAGCTGCGCAACATCGGCGCGGACCTGGGCGGCGCGGTGCGCGGCTTCAAGGAAGGCATGCGCGAGGGCGACAAGGCCGCCGAAGGCAGCGCCGCGCCGCAGGTCACCGGCAGGACGGTCGAAGGCGAGGTCAAGGGCAAGACCGAGTCGAAGGCCTGAGCCGGCGGCGAGCGAGCTTCTTCTGCACATGACGCGGGCGCCGGAGGGCGCCCGTTTGTTCTCCAGGATCCCCCGTGTTCGACATCGGCTTCTCTGAACTGCTGGTCATCGGCGTAGTGGCGCTGATCGTGATCGGGCCGGAGCGGCTGCCGCGCGTCGCGCGCACCGTGGGCCACCTGATCGGGCGCCTGCAGCGCTACGTCTCCGACGTCAAGGCCGACATCAACCGCGAGGTCGAGCTCGAGGAGCTGCGCAAGATGCGCGACACGGTGCACGAGGCCGCCGCCGGCTTCGAGAGCTCCGTGCGGAGCGAGCTCTCGAAGACCGAGAGCGAGCTGAACGCCGCGGCGACCGGCGCCGGCGCGGAGGCGGCGGCTGCGGCGCCCGAGCCGCCGGCTGCGCTCGATCCGGCCGCGACGCATGCGCCGCATGCTGCCGCGCCCGACCCGCACAAGCCGGCGATCCCCGAGAAGGCCGCCTAGAGGGTGGAGTCCGACACCTTCATCTCGCACCTGGTGGAGCTGCGCCAGCGCCTGATGCGCGCGCTCGGCGCGGTGCTGGTGCTGTTCGTCGCGCTGCTGGTGTGGCCCGATGCAGGCGCGATCTACGACTTTCTCGCCGCGCCGCTGATGCAGGCGCTGCCGCAGGGCGCCAAGATGATCGCGACCGGCGTGGTGACGCCCTTCGTCGTGCCGATGAAGGTCACCGCGATGGTGGCGTTCATGCTCGCGCTGCCCTACGTGCTGTACCAGGCCTGGTCGTTCGTGGCGCCGGGCCTGTACGAGCACGAGAAGAAGCTCGCGCTGCCGATCATCGTCGCCAGCACGCTGCTGTTCTTCCTCGGCGTCGCCTTCTGCTACTACTTCGTCTTCGGCCGGGTGTTCTTCTTCATCAACCAGTTCGCGCCGAAGTCGATCACGCCGGCGCCCGATATCGAGGCCTACCTCAACTTCGTGATGACCATGTTCATCGCCTTCGGGCTGGCGTTCGAGATTCCGATCGTGGTGATCATCCTGGTGCGCGCCGGGGTGGTGAGCGTGGCCAAGCTGCGCGATGCGCGGCCGTACGTGATCGTCGGCGTCTTCGTGGTCGCCGCCGTGGTGACGCCGCCCGACGTGCTCTCGCAGCTGATGCTGGCGCTGCCGATGTGCCTCCTGTACGAGGCGGGACTGATGTTCGCGCGCTTTGCCGAGCGCAGGGCGCACGAGAAGACGGAGGACGAGAAACCCGACCGCAGCGCGGTTTCGCCCTGAGGCGCCGCCGCCCCGCCGTCAGCCGCGGGGCGCTCAGCGGCCGTTCAGGAAGCGCTCTACCAGCGCGATCTGGTCCGGGACGTTGAGCGCCGGCGCGTGCCCGCAGCCCGGGATGGTCACCACGACGGCGCGGGGACCCCGCGTGCGCATCTCCTCGGCCACCTCGGGCAGCAGCAGGTCCGAGCTTTCGCCGCGCAGGCAAAGCGTCGGCACGTCGATCACGTCCCAGGCCTCCCACTGGTCGTAGTCGCGCGGGTGGCGCTCGAACTGCAGCACCATCTTCGGATCGTAGTGCGGCGTCACCTTGCCGGCGGCAGTGCGCCGCGCCGAGGTCTCGGCGAGCCGGCGCCACTGCTCGTCCGACAGCCAGCCGTAGGGCTTGTAGACGGTGCGGAAGTACTGCTCGAGCTCGCTCAGGCGATCGAACTCCGGCGGGCTGCCGGCGTAGGCGCGGATGCGCCCCACCGCCGCTTCGCCCAGCTCCGGGCCGATGTCGTTCAGCACCAGGCGGCGGATGCGCCCGCGCAGCGCGCCGGCGGCGAGACGGATGCCGAGCGCTCCGCCCATCGAGGTGCCGAGCCAGTGCGCCTCGCGGATGCCGAGCTGCTCCAGCAGCGACGCCGCGACGCGGCCGTAGAAGTCGAGGCAGTACTCCTGCTCCGGCGCCGGGCTCCACTGCGACAGCCCGCGCCCGGGGGTATCCGGGCAGATGACGCGGTAGCGCTCGGCGAGGCGGGCGGCGATGTCGTCCATGTCGCGCCCGGTGCGGGCCAGCCCGTGCCACGCGATGACGGCATCGGCGCGGCCGGCGCCCCACTCGGTGAAGTGGATCTCGCGGCCCTCGCACACCAGGTAGCGGGAAGCGAAGCTCATGCGCCTGCCCTCGCGGCGCGCGCGCGCAGCTGGCCGACGATGCCGAAGGGGAAGAAGTACACCGACAGCACGAACAGCACCCCGAGCCACAGCAGCCAGCGGTCGGGATGGAACAGCTCCGGCAGCAGCGGAACCCCGGCGAGCGCCCCCGAGAGCGCCTTCATGCCGTCGCGCAGGTAGCTCTGGGCAACGACGAACACGGTGGCGCCGACCGCGGCGCCGTACATCGTGCCCATGCCGCCGATCACCACCATCAGCAGCAGGTCGACCATGATGTCGAAGGAGAGCGTCGCCTGCGGGCCGGTGTAGCGCAGCCAGATCGCGTAGAGGATGCCGGCGGCGGTGGCGGCGGCGGCGGCGAGGCAATTGGCCGCGGTGCGGTAGTTGACCAGCCGGTAGCCGACCGCCTCGGCGCGGAACTCGTTTTCCCGGATCGCGAGCAGCACCCGGCCGAACGGCGAGTTCACCACCCGAAGCAGCACCAGGAACAGCGCCAGCGCCGCGGCGAACACCAGGTAGTAGGCGACCAGCTTGGAGCCGAGCGGTTCGGGCAGGCGCACATTCATGCCGTCCTCGCCGCCGGTGACGCCCGACAGCTGCGAGGCGAGGATCTGGAAGAACGACGCCACCGCCAGAGTGATCATGGAAAAGAAGATCGCCCGCACCCGCAGGCTCAGCAGCCCGATCGCGAGCGCGACCGCGAGCGAGAGCGCGAGCGCGGCGAGGCAGCCCGCGGCGAGGGCGCCCCAGCCGCTGCCGAGTCGCGCCATGGCGATGGCGACGCCGTAGCCGCCGATGCCGAAGAACATGGTGTGGGCGAACGACACGATGCCCGCGTAGCCGAGCAGCAGGTCGTAGCTCGCCGCGAGCAGCACGAACACCGCGATCTTGGCCGCGACGTTGAGCGAGCGCGTGCCGGGGAACAGGAACGGCGCCGCGGCGAGCCCGACCAGCAGCAGCGCGAGCAGCACGGCGAGCGCGCGGCTGCGCGGCAGGTCGCCGGAGAGCAGCCGGCTCACGCCCGGCCCACCGGGTAGAGGCCGCGCGGACGCCACAGCAGCACCAGCACCATCAGCAGGATGTTGGAGCCGAGGGCGAGCTTGGGCGCGAGGTAGCCGGTGTAGTTGGCGAGCAGCCCGACCAGCATCGCGCCGACGAAGCAGCCGCCGACCGATCCCAGGCCGCCGATGATCACCACGATGAAGATCACCACCAGCACCTGCATGCCGATCTGGGCGTTGACCTGCTCCTGGTACATGGCCCACATGGCGCCGCCGAGGCCGGCGAGCCCGGAGCCTGCGACGAACACGCCGACGAAAAGGCGCCGGATGCGGTAGCCGAGCGACTCCACCATCTCCGGGTTCTCGACCCCGGCGCGCACCAGCAGCCCGATGCGCGTGCGGTTGAGCAGCAGCCACATGGCGACGAACACGACGACGCCGACCACGACCGCGAGCACGCGGTAGCGCTCGATCGCCGCGTCGCCGACGATGAACGAGCCCGAGATCGCGCCGGGACGCGGCAGCGGGATCATGCCCGGTCCCCAGACCACCAGGATCAGCTGCTCGAACACGATCAGCCCGCCCATGGTGACGAGGATCTGCTTCAGGTGCTCGCCGTAGACCGGGCGGATGATGACGCGCTCGAAAAACAGCCCCAGCAGCGCCGCCAGGCCGATCGCGGCCAGCACCGCAGGCGCCATCGCCGAGAGGTCGGAGGCAAGGCTCGCCTCCTGCAGCCGCGCGCTCATGCGCGTCAGCACCGAGGCGGCGGCGTAGGCGCCGAAGGAGATGAAGATGCCGTGCGCGAAGTTGAGCACGTCCATGAGACCGAAGACGAGCGTCAGGCCCGCGGCCATCATGAAGATCATCATCCCCATCGCGAGGCCCGCCACGGTGAGCGTCAGCCAGGTGGCGCCGCTCGGGATGAACGGCAGCGCGACCAGCGCCAGCGCGGGCACGAGCGCGACGGGAATCCAGTCGGCGCGGGCGCTCATTGGTGCGAGTCGAGCGACAGGCCGAGCAGGCGCTGCTGCAGAGCGGCATCGGCGGCGAGCGCCGCCATCGCGCCGGTGTGCACGATGCGGCCCGAGTCCATTACCGCGACCGTGTCGCCGAGCGAGCGCGCGAAGTGGAAGTTCTGCTCGACGACCAGGATCGTGGTCTCGGTGCGCTTCAACTCGCGGAAGGCCTCGATCATGCTGCCGACGATTGCCGGCGCGAGACCCTTGGTCGGCTCGTCGACCAGCAGCAGCTTCCTCGGCTCGACGATGGCGCGCGCGACCGCCAGCATCTGCTTCTGTCCGCCCGAGAGATTGCCCGCGAGCCCGTGCCAGAACTGCTTCAGCGCAGGGAACAGGCCGAAGATCCAGTCCAGCCGCTTCGCCTCGGGGTCGCCGGCGCGCGCCGCGAGCAGCACGTTCTCGCGCACCGTGAGGCCGGCGAAGATGCCCATGTTCTCCGGCACGTAGGCGACGCCGAGGCGCGCGATATCCGGGGTCTTCAGGTCCTGGATCTCGGCCCTGTCGCAGAGCACGCGCCCGGAGGAGGCGCGCCACAGTCCCATGATGGTGCGCAGGCAAGTGGTCTTGCCGGCGCCGTTGCGCCCGAGCAGCATGGTGAGGCCGCCGCGCGGCACCTCGAAGTCCACGCCCTGCAGGATGTGGTACTGCGCGATGCGGGTGTTGACGCCGGAGAGCGCGAGCATCGGCTCAGGCATGCGCCGTGACCCCCAGATAGGCTTCCTGCACGATCGGCGAGGCGATTACCTCGGCGGGCGCGCCGTCGGCGACCAGCTCGCCCTGGTGCAGCACGATGATGCGGTCGGCGAGCGAGCGCACCACGTCCATCTTGTGCTCCACCAGGAGAACGGTCTTGGTTCCCATCTGCTTTATTTCCTCGATGAGCCGCAGCACGGTGGGGACCTCGTCCACGCTCATGCCGGCCGTGGGCTCGTCGAACATGAACACGTCGGGCTCGAGCGCGAGCAGGATCGCGACCTCGAGCTTTCTCTGGTCGCCGTGCGCCAGCGCCGAGGCGACGGTGTCGCGCCGGTCGGCGAGGCCGACGCGATGCAGCGTGTGCTCGGCCTTTTCCACCAGCTCGACGTGCCGGCCCCACATCGACCACAGGTCGCGCCCGAGCCCGGCGCGCGACTGCACCGCGAGGCGCACGTTCTCCAGCACCGTGAGGCGGGGGAAGAGGTTGGTCAGCTGGAACGCCCGCCCGATGCCGCGGTGCGTGCGCTGCGGGGCCGCGAGCGCCGTGATGTCCTCGCCGAACAGCGCGACGCTTCCCGCGCTCGCCTTGAGCTGCCCCGAGATCAGGTTGAAATAGGTCGTCTTGCCGGCGCCGTTCGGCCCCACGATCGCGGTGAGCGCGCCCGGCGCGAAGGCGCAGGACACCGCGTTCACCGCGACGTGGCCGCCGAAGCGGACCGTCAGGCCGCGCGTCTCGAGTACGGGGTGTTCCACCCCGAAACCCTACTTCTTGTTGCGGATCGGAATCGGCAGCTGCGAGGCCGGGATGGTGCGCACCAGCTCGAGCAGATCCCACTCGTTCTTCTGGTCCTGCGGCTTCTTGATCCGGAACACGTACATGTCCTGCAGCGCCTGGTGGTCTTCCTTGCGGAAGGTCATCGGGCCCTTGGGCGTTTCGAAGCTCATGCCCTCCATCGCCGAGATCAGCTTCTCGGTGTCGGTGCCGCCGGCCTTCCGGATCGCCTCGACCACGGCGCTCGCCGCAGCGAAGCCGCCGCAGGTGAAGAAGTCGGGCGGGGTGCCGAAGCGCTTCTCGTGCTCCTTCACCAGCCAGTCGTTCATCCTGTTCTTCGGGAAGCCGTAGTAGTAGTAGATCGCGCCCTCGACGCCGGCGAGGTCCTTCCAGCCCTTCATCACCGGCAGGATGTTGCCGCCGGGGGCGAGCTGGATGTCGTAGCGCTCGGGCTTGAGCGCCGCGATCTTGGTCGCCGGGTTCGGGCCAGCCCAGATGATGCCGAGGATCCTCGGCTTGGGCTTGTCCTTGAGAGCCTCGAAGATGCGCTCGGCGTACGCGGTGAAGTCGGTGGTCTGCTGCGGCGCGTACTCCTCGTGCACGATCTTGGCCGTCGAGCCGACCGCGGCGAGCGCGTCCTTGAACGCCTTGACGCCGTCGCGGCCGAAGGCGTAGTCCTGCGCCAGCATCGCGATCGAGGCGTTGGGCGGGAGCGCGGCGGCCCCCGCGTACGCGTCCTGGGTCGAATTGCGCGCGGTGCGGAAGATGTAGCGGTTCCAGGCCGGCCCGGTGATCGCGTCGGCGACGGCGGGCTCGACCACCAGGACCTTCTTGTACTCCTCGGCGACCGGAAGCATCGCCACGGCGATGCCGGAGTTGACCGGGCCGATGGCGATGTCGACCTTGTCGTCGCCGAAGGCGGCGGCGAGGCCGGCCTTGCCGACGTCGGGCTTGTTCTGGGTGTCTTTCTCGATCACCACGATCTTGCGGCCGTTGATCTCCATCTTGCCGCCGGTCAGGTACTCCAGCCCGAGCATCAGCCCGGTGTGGCTCTGCTTGGCGTAGGCCTCGAGCGGGCCGGTCTTGCCATAGACGTGCGCGATCTTGATGTCCTGCGCAATTGCCGGAGCCGCCGCAACGAGCGCGGCCGCCGCGAGCAGCGGGGTGAGGCGTTTCATGTTCCCTCCTTGAGGAATGGAAATGCTGCCCCGATAGAGTGCAACCCGCGTGCCAGAGTTCTATCTCATTGACAATAAATGATGTTATTAATGTGAGTGCACACTGATACATCCAGCATGACCAGAATCCAGACTCTTAAGTGTCCGTCGATCGGACAAAATGTATTTATTCCGGACACCTACTTCAGCGCGGCGAGCTTCTCGTACAGAGTGGCCCGCGAGATGCCGAGCATTCGCGCCGCCGAGACTTTGTTGCCGCCGGTGGCGGCAAGCGCCAGGCGAATCGAGTCGCGCTCGAGCTCCGCGATCTGCTGCGGCAGCGGCCGCGGGGCGGCAGGCGCAAGCGGCGCCGCGGGAGCGATGCCGGCGGCGGGCAGCACCGCGGCGAAATCGGCGGCAGTCAGGCGCGGCCGGTCGGTGAGCATCGCCGCCTGCTCCAGCACGTTTCGCAGCTCCCGCACATTGCCCGGCCAGCCGTAGGCGGCGAGCGCTGCGAGCGCCGAGGAGTCGAGCTCGCGCTGCGGCATGCCGCTGCGCGCGGCGATCGATTCGAGCAGGCTCTCTGCGAGCGCCTCGAGGTCGCCGCGCCGCTCGCGCAGCGCCGGCAGACGGATCGGCAGCACGTTGAGGCGGTAATAGAGATCCTCGCGGAAACGGCCGTCGGCGACCAGCGCCTTCAGGTCGCGGCTGGTGGCGGCGATCACCCGCACGTCGACCTTCAGGACGCGATTGGAGCCCAGCGGCTCGATCTCCTGCTCCTGCAGCGCGCGCAGCAGCTTTGCCTGCAGCCCGAGCGGCGCGTCGCCGACCTCGTCGAGGAACAGCGTGCCGCGGTCGGCAAGCTTGAAGCGGCCGTCGCGGCCCTTGCGCTCGGCGCCGGTGTAGGCGCCGGGCGCGACGCCGAAGAACTCGGCCTCGAGCAGCGTCTCCGGCACCGCGGCGAGGTTGACGCCGACGAACGGCCGTCCGGCGCGCGCCGACCCGGCATGGATGGCGTGCGCGAGCAACTCCTTGCCGCTGCCGGTTTCGCCCAGCAGCAGCACGGTGGCATCGGCCTGCGCGGCGCGGCGCGCCTGGCGCTTGACCTCGAGCGCCGCGGGGCTCGAGCCGATGAAGCTGGCGAAGGTGTACTTGGCGCGGCGCTGCGCCGCCAGCTCCCGGCGCGCGTCGTCCAGGTCCTGCTGCAGGCGCGCGAACTTGGCGATCAGCGGCTGCAGCGTGGTCTCGGGGTGGTCGAACAGCACCATGCCGAGCACGCCGATCACCTCCCCTGCTTCGTCGCGCAGGGGCAGGCGCGAGACGACGAAGGTCCCCGCCTTGTTGGTGAGCAGGTCCACCAGGATCGGCTTGCCGGTCTCGAGCACGTGGCGCATGAGCGTGTTCGGTACCACTTGCTCCACCGGCCGGCCGACGAACTCGCTCTCGCTCTTGAAGCCGAGCGCGGGCAGGAAGCGCTTGTAGCCCTCGTTGATCCAGACCACGCGGGCGTTGCGGTCCACCAGCATCATGCCTTCGGCCATGCTCGAGAACAGGTCGAACATCGAGCGCGCGGCGAGCTTGCGGATGCTCGCGGCGTCGCGCGGCAGCGCCGAGGGGCGGCTCATGCGGCCGGCTACTCCATCGGCCTCTGGTACTGGGGCTTGGGCCGCCGCCCGACCGTGACCTCGAGGTCCTTCTGCTCGCCCTTACGCTTGAGCCTGAGGTGCGCGATGCTGCCGGGGGCGAGCCCCGAAACCAGGTTCAGCACGCTTTGCGCGTCGCCGACGGGCTTGCCGTTGATCGCGAGCAGCACGTCGCCGGGCTGCGTGCCCGCCTTGTCGGCGGGTCCGCCGCGCAGCACTCCGCTGATCACCGCGCCGTCGATCGATCCGAGCTGGAACGAGTCCGCGAGCGCGGGCGTCAGCGGCTGCAGCTCTACGCCGATCCAGCCGCGCGTCACCGTGCCGGTGGCGATGATCTGCTCGAGCACGGTCTTTGCCGTCGAGACCGGGGTGGCGAAGCCGATGCCCAGCGACGCCCCGCCCGGCGTGCGCGAGTAGATCGCGGTATTGATGCCGACCAGGTTGCCGCGCGCGTCGATCAGCGCGCCGCCCGAGTTGCCCGGATTGATCGGCGCATCGGTCTGGATGAAGTTCTCGAAGGTGTTGATGCCGAGGCCGGAGCGCCCGAGCGCCGAGACGATGCCCGAGGTGACAGTCTGGCCGACGCCGAACGGGTTGCCGATCGCGAGCACGATGTCGCCGACGCGCAGCGCCTCGGAGGAGCCGAAGGTGATCGCGGGGAGGTTGTCGGCGTCGACGCGCAGCACGGCGAGGTCGGTATCCGGGTCGTTGCCGACCAGCTTCGCCAGCAGCTTCTTGCCGTCGGGCAGAGCCACCTCGATTTCGTCCGCGGCCTCGACCACGTGATGGTTGGTGAGGATGTAGCCCGAGCTGCTCACGATGACGCCCGAGCCGAGGCTCGAGGCGCGCTGCATGTCGTCGCCGCCGAGCTGGTCGCCGAAGAAGCGCCGCAGCAGCGGGTCGTTGAGCAGCGGGTTGCGCGGCACGCGCACCTCCTTCGAGGTGAACACGTTCACCACCGAGGGGGCGGCGCGGCGCACGGCGTCGTAGTAGGAATCGGCGCGCGGTCCCTTGGCCGCAGCCGGCGGCGCCTGCTGCACGACCTCGACGCGCGCGCCCCCGGCTGCGGCACCCGGACGCTGCGGCAGCCACTCCGGCTTGAGCGTGCTGACCACGAACAACGCCGCCAGGCAGATCGTCGCGGTCTGCGCGAAGATGATCCAGAGGTGGCGCATGGGATTTTTCAATGTACCACGTTTCACCTTTGGTTTTAACAACTTAGGCGCGAAAACGTGGACAATCCGCGGGTGCCCCGCTAGAATCGCGCTTCCGCGAAGCGACCCCGACGGCCGACACCTCCATGAGCGACAGTACCGCCCTAGACCCGACGCGCCGAAATCTGCTCGTCGCCACCTCCGCCGTCGGCCTGATCGCAGGCGCCGGCGCCGCCGTGCCCTTCGTCTGGAGCATGTGGCCCTCTGAGCGCACCAAGGCCGCCGGCGCGCCGGTCGAGGCCGACATCGCCGACGTCTCGCCGGGAGAGCTGAAGATCGTCGAGTGGCGCGGCAAGCCGGTGTGGATCCTGAGGCGCACGCCGGAAATGCTTCAGGGCGTCAAGGCCGACGACGCCATCGTTTCCGACCCGGAATCGAACGTGCCGCAGCAGCCCGACTACGCGAAGAACGAGTACCGATCGATCAAGCCCGAGGTGTTCGTGGCGATCGGCATCTGCACCCACCTCGGCTGCTCGCCGAAGGAAAAGCCGGCCTCGGAGAAGGCCGAGATGGGCGCCGACTGGAACGGCGGCTTCTACTGCCCCTGCCACGGCTCCAAGTTCGACCTCGCCGGCCGGGTGATCAAGGGCTCGCCGGCGCCGAAGAACCTCGAGGTGCCGCCGTACAAGTTCCTTTCCGACACGAAGCTCGTGATCGGCGACGACAAGAAGGAGGCGTAGACCCATGGCGAGCCGCCTGATGGCACTGTGGGACTGGTTCGACGCGAGGATGCCCTCGGTCGGCGAGGAATGGCGCAAGCACGCCGCCGAGTACTACGCGCCGAAGAACTTCAACTTCTGGTACTTCTTCGGCTCGCTCGCCCTGCTGGTGCTGGTGATCCAGATCGTCTCCGGGATCTTCCTCACCATGAACTACAAGCCCGACGCCGGCCTTGCCTTCGGCTCGGTCGAGTACATCATGCGGGACGTGCCCGGCGGCTGGATCATCCGCTACATCCACTCCACCGGCGCCTCGGCCTTCTTCATCGTCGTCTACCTGCACATGTTCCGCGGGCTGCTGTACGGCTCGTACAAGCAGCCGCGCGAGCTGGTGTGGATGTTCGGCATGCTGATCTACCTCACGCTGATGGGCGAGGCCTTCTTCGGCTACCTGCTGCCCTGGGGCCAGATGTCGTACTGGGGCGCGCAGGTGATCGTGAACCTGTTCGGCACCATCCCGTTCGTCGGCCCGGACCTGTCGCTGTGGATCCGCGGCGACTACGTGGTGTCGGACGCGACGCTGAACCGGTTCTTCGCCCTGCACGTCATCGCCATGCCGCTGGTGCTGCTCGGGCTGGTGACGGTGCACCTGCTGGCGCTGCACGACGTCGGCTCCAACAACCCCGACGGCGTCGAGATCAAGAAGCACAAGGACCCGAAGACCGGCCGTCCGCTCGACGGCATCCCGTTCCATCCCTACTACACGGTGAAGGACCTGGTCGGGGCGGTGGTGTTCCTCGCCATCTTCTGCGCGGTGATGTTCTTCGTGCCCGCGATGGGCGGCTACTTCCTCGAGGACAACAACTTCATCCCGGCCGACCCGCTGAAGACGCCGCCGCATATCGCGCCGGTGTGGTACTTCACGCCGTACTACTCGATCCTGCGGGCGGTGCCGCCGCTGTTCAACTCGCAGTTCCCGGGCGTGATGGCGATGGGCATCGCGGTGCTGATCTTCTTCGCGCTGCCGTGGCTCGACCGCTGCGCGGTGAAGTCGATCCGCTACCGCGGCATCCTCAGCAAGGCGGCGCTGGCGATCTTCGTGGTGGTGTTCCTGATCCTCGGCTACCTCGGCACCGAGCCGACCACGGTGTGGGGGCAGTTCGGCTTCAACGCCTTCTTCCTCGATACCAAGGACGTCGCCACCTGGGTGGCGCGGCTGTGCACCCTGGTCTACTTCCTGTTCTTCTTCCTCATGCCCTGGTACACGGCGAAGGACAAGACCCTGCCGGTGCCCGATCGGGTGACGTCATGAGCCGCGCCGTGCGGGCGCTGCTCCTCGCCGTGCTGCTCGCGCCGCTCGCCGCGCTCGCGGCGGAGGAGGGCTACCGGCTCGACCACGCGCCGATCGATCCGAAGGACCTGGTCAGCCTGCAGGCGGGCGCGCGCACCTTCGTCAACTACTGCCTCACCTGCCACGGCGCGCAGCACATGCGCTACAACCGGCTGGTCGATCTCGGGCTCACCGAATCGGAGATCCGCAACAACCTGATCCTGACGGGCGATAAGATCGGCGGCACCATGACGGTGGCCCTGAGGCCGGCCGACGGCAAGGCGTTCTTCGGCGTCGCGCCCCCAGACCTCACGCTGATCGGCCGCTCGCGCGGCGCGGATTGGCTCTACACCTATCTGCGCACCTTCTACCGCGATCCCAAGGCGGCCACCGGCTGGAACAACGCGGTGTTCCCGCGCGTCGCGATGCCGCACGTGCTGTGGCAGCTGCAGGGCGAGCGCTCGCTCGAGGTGAAGGAGGGCGA
>DATJXO010000036.1:0-7069 GCA_035500055.1 Burkholderiales bacterium
AACACCGCGATCGAGGCGTCGCGCATGATCTGGTACTCCTTGTCGGTGAGCGTCTGCGCCGGCGCCACCGTGATCGAGTCGCCGGTGTGCACGCCCATCGGGTCGAGGTTCTCGATCGAGCAGACGATGATGCAGTTGTCCCGGCGATCGCGCACCACCTCCATCTCGAATTCCTTCCAGCCGATCACCGACTCCTCGATCAGCAGCTCGTGCGTCGGCGAGGCCTCCAGGCCGCGCTCGCAGATGCCGACGAACTCCTCGCGGTTGTAGGCGATGCCGCCGCCGGTGCCGCCGAGGGTGAACGACGGCCGGATCACCACCGGAAAGCCGATGCTCGCCTGCACCTGCAGCGCTTCCTCCATCGAGTGCGCGAGCGAGGAGCGGGGGCAGGCGAGGCCGATGCGCTGCATCGCGACCTTGAACTTCTCGCGGTCTTCGGCCTTGTCGATCGCCTCGCGCGAGGCGCCGATCAGCTCGACGCCGAACTTCTCCAGCACGCCGTTCTTCGCCAGGTCGAGCGCGCAGTTGAGCGCCGTCTGCCCGCCCATCGTCGGCAGCAGCGCATCGGGACGCTCCCTCTCGATGATCCGCGCCACCGTCTGCCAGGTGATGGGCTCGACGTAGGTGGCGTCGGCCATCTCCGGGTCGGTCATGATCGTCGCCGGGTTGGAGTTCACCAGCACCACCCGGTAGCCCTCCTGGCGCAGCGCCTTGCACGCCTGCGCCCCGGAATAATCGAACTCGCAGGCCTGGCCGATGACGATCGGACCCGCGCCGATGATCAGAACGCTCTCGAGGTCACTTCTTTTCGGCATTCATCATCTCTGCGAATCGGTCGAACAGGTAGCCGATGTCGTGCGGGCCGGGGCTCGCCTCCGGATGCCCCTGGAAGCAGAACGCCGGCCGGTCGGTCCGCGCCAGCCCCTGCAGCGAGCCGTCGAACAGCGAGACGTGCGTCGCGCGCAGGTTCGAAGGCAGCGTCTTCGGGTCCACGGCGAAGCCGTGGTTCTGGCTGGTGATCACCACCTGGCCGGTATCGAGGTCCTTCACCGGATGATTGGCGCCGTGGTGCCCGAATTTCATCTTCAGCGTCTTCGCGCCCGAGGCGAGCCCCATCAGCTGGTGCCCGAGGCAGATGCCGAACACCGGGACGCGCGTGCCCTCCATAATCTCGCCGATCGCCTCGATGGCGTAGTCGCAGGGCTCGGGGTCCCCGGGCCCGTTGGACAGAAACACGCCGTCGGGCTTCATCCGCATTACCTCGCGGGCCGGCGTCGCCGCGGGCACCACCGTGACGCGCGCCCCGCGCTCCACCAGCAGGCGCAGGATGTTGCGCTTGATGCCATAGTCGTAGGCGACCACGTGGCGAGCGCCGTCGCGCTTCTCCTCGAAGCCCTTGCCTAGGCGCCAGCGGCCCGCGGCCCACTGGTAGGGCTTCGCGGTCGTGACCACCTTGGCGAGATCCATGCCGGCGAGGCCGGGGAACGCCTTCGCCTGCGACAGGGCGGCGCCGACATCTACCTCGCCCGCCATCACGCAGCCGTTCTGCGCGCCCTTCTCCCGCAGGATCCGAGTCAGCCTGCGCGTGTCGAGGTCGGCGATGGCAACTATCCCGTTTTTTGCCAGATAAGAACTCAAATCGGATTGGCTGCGCCAATTCGAATGCAGCGCAGGAAGGTCCCGGATCACAAGGCCGGCGACGTGGCATTTCGCCGCTTCCTCGTCCTCGGCGTTGACACCCGTATTGCCGACGTGCGGATAGGTCAGCGTGACGATCTGGCGGCAGTACGAAGGATCCGTGAGGATCTCCTGGTAGCCGGTCATCGCCGTGTTGAACACGACTTCGCCCACCGACGCGCCGCGCGCGCCGACCGAGCGGCCCCGAAACACCGTCCCGTCGGCGAGGACGAGGACAGCAGGTTCGAGCGCAGCCACGGCGGAAACTCCAGGACTAGAGGTACACGTGAAAAGCGGGAAGGGCTTGCAGGCCCCTTCCCGCTCGGCTTGAACAAAGAATTATACGCCGGTCGCTACTTCAGGCCAAGCACGTCCGCCATGTCGTAGAGGCCGGCCCGGCGGCCCCCGAGGAACTTGGCCGCGCGCAGCGCCCCGAAGGCGTAGGTCGCGCGGCTCTGCGACCGCACCGTGATTTCGACGCGCTCGCCGGTACCGGCGAATACGACGGTGTGCTCGCCGACGATGTCGCCGCCGCGGACGGCGTGGAAGCCGATCTCCCGCGCCGGCCGCGCGCCGACGTCGCCCTGCCGTCCGTGCCTGGCGACCTGCGCCAGCGTCCTGCCGAGCGCGGCCGACACGATCTCGCCCAGCTTCATTGCCGTGCCGGACGGGGCATCCACCTTCTGGCGATGGTGCGCTTCGATGATCTCCACGTCGTAATCGTCGCCCAGGATCCGCGCCGCGGTCTCGGCGAGCTTGAACACCGCGTTCACGCCGACCGCGAAGTTCGGCGACAGCACGATCGGGATCTTCGCCGCCGCATCCCGGATCAACGCGCGATCCGCGTCGCTGAAACCGGTGGTGCCGATTACCATCGACTTGCCGAGCCGCAGGCAGTGCGCCAGGTGCGCACGAGTGGCTTCGGGGCGCGTGAAATCGATCAGCAGGTCGCCCGCCGCGATCGCCTGCGCCGCGTCGTCGCCGAGGTCGAAGGCTGCGGCGAGCTGAAGCGCCTTGTCGCCCGACGCCGCGTCGGCGAGCGCGCGGCCCATCTTGCCGTTCGAGCCGGCGATCACGACGCGCAACGGCACGCCGCTCACAACCCGATCTTCTCCAGCAGGCGGCCGAAGAAGCCGCGCTCCTTCTTCGCCTCCTCCGGCTTGCCTTCCTCGGGCTTCGCCGCTTCGCTCTTGCCGTCGGCGGGCTGGGCATTCGCGGCCGGCTTCTTCGCCGGCTCGTCCGCCGACACCGTGGCCTTGCCTGCCGCCTCGTCGCGCGCCTTTTCCGCCTCGATGTCGCTCGCCGCGCGCCAGTTCTGCGTCGTTCCCTTCGGCGCCGCCGGTTGCTCCGCCTTGGCCGCCTCCGCCGCCGGCTTCGACTCCGCGGCAGGCTTGGCCTCGGTCGCAGGCGTCGCCGCCGCCGGCTTGGCCGCGCCGGGCTCGGCAGCGGGCTTGGTCTCCGCCGCCTTGGGCTCGAGGCTTTCCGGCCCGAGAATGTCGCCGATCACCCGTGCCAGCTTGTCGTTCTCGAAAATCACCGAGAGGTTGCGCTGCTCGCGCTTGCCGTTGGGCATCTCGCGGTAGAACACGTAGTCCCAGCGGTCGGCGTGGAAGATGTCGGTGAGCAGCGGCGTCCCGAGCACGTAGCGCACCTGCTCCTTGGTCATGCCGACCTTGAGCTGCGCCACCATTTCCGGCGACACGTAGTTGCCCTGCTGGATCACCATCCGGTAGGGCGTGACGCCGGGCACCTTGGGCACCTCGACCGACTTGCACGCCGCGAGCGCCGCGCCGAGCGCGAGCGGCAGCAGGCGAGGGATGGAGCGGAAGCGCGCAACCATGGGCATATAATGATACTGGATGAGCTCAGCCCAGAGCCTGAAGGAGATCGGCCTCAAGGCGACGCTGCCGCGGCGCAGGATTCTCGAGCTGTTCGAGGCGAGCAAGGTGCGCCACCTGTCGGCCGAGGACGTCTACAAGGCGCTGCTGGCAGAAGGCATGGACGTCGGCCTCGCGACCGTCTACCGGGTATTGACGCAGTTCGAGCAGGCCGGGCTGCTGGCGCGCCAGCACTTCGAGACCGGCAAGGCGGTGTTCGAGCTGAACCAGGGCGGGCACCACGACCATCTGGTGTGCCTGCAATGCGGCCGCGTCGAGGAGTTCTACGACGGCGAGATCGAGAAGCGCCAGAGCGAGGTCGCGCGCCAGCGCGGCTTCGAGCTGCACGGGCATTCGCTCGCGCTGTACGCCGACTGCACCAAGCCGCACTGCCCTCACCGCCCCGCCTAGCGCGGCGGACCGCCTAGGTCGGCTTCCCCAGCAACTCCGCCGCGTGGCGCCGCGTCGTTGCGGTGATCTGCGCGCCGCCGAGCATGCGCGCCAGCTCCTCGATGCGGGCGGCGCGATCCAGCCGCGTCAGCGCGACGCGCGGGCCGGCCTTGCCGCCCGAGCGCGTCACCGACCATTGCGCATCGCCCTGCGCCGCAACCTGCGGCAGGTGCGTGACGCACAGCACCTGGCGCTCGCGGCCCAGCCGCCCGAGGGCGCGGCCCACGGTCTCGGCCACCGCGCCGCCGATGCCGCTGTCGATCTCGTCGAACAACAGCGTGCCGACCGGCGAGGCCTGCGCCGCCACGAGCTGGATCGCGAGGCTGACGCGCGAGAGCTCGCCGCCCGAGGCGACCTTGGCGAGCGGCCGCAACGGCAGGCTCGGATGCGACGCGACCTCGAACTCGATGTCCTCGGCGCCCGCGCCGCCCGGCTCCGCGAGCGGGCGCAGCGCCACGCCGAAGCGGCCGCCCGCCATCGCCAGCCCCTGCATCGCAGCGGTGACCTCGCGCGCGAGAGCCTGCGCGGCGCTCTTGCGCTTCGCCGAGAGCTTCTTCGCCGCCCGCGCGAACGCCTCGCACGCGAGGGTCAGCTCGCGGCGCAGCGCCTCCGGGCTCGACGCGAGCTCCAGCTCTCGCACGCGGCGCGCCGTCTCCGACGCCAGCTCGGGCAGCGCCGGCGGGTTGACCCGATGCTTGCGCGCCGCCGCGTGCAGCGCCTCGATGCGCTGCTCGGTCTCTCGCAGCGCCCCGGGATCGAGGTCTACGCGCGAGGCGTAGTCGCGCAGGTCGCGCGCCGCTTCTCCCGCCTGCGCCCCCGCCGACTCGAGCATCTCCACGACGGGCTTGAGGCGCGCGTCGTGCTCCGAGAGCGCGCGCAGCCGGCGCGCGACCGCGGAGAGCTGCGGCAGGCAGGCGCCGTCCGCCTCGGCCAGCGCCTCGAGCGCCGACTGCGCGCCGCCCAGGAGGCTCGAGCCATGCGCCAGGCGCCGGTGCCGGGCCGCCAGCTCCTCCCACTCCCCTTCGCGCGGCGCCAGCGCGCGCAGCTCGACGGCGCGCGCCTCGAGCTCGGCACGCTCGGCCTCGCGCCGCTCGAACTGCTGCTCGGCCTCGGCCGCGAGCGCCTGCAGGCGGCGCCACTCGCGCCACGCCAGTGCGCATTCCTGCGCGAGTCCGGCCGCCCCGGCGTGCGCGTCGAGCAACTCGCGCTGCGCGGCGGCGCGCAGCAGCGACTGGTGCTCGTGCTGGCCGTGGATGTCGACCAGGTGCTCGCCGGCCGCCTTGAGCTGCGCCAGGGTCGCAACGTGGCCGTTGATGAAGCCGCGCGAGCGCCCGGCCCGGTCGATCGTGCGCCTCACGAGCAGTACGCCGGGGTCGCCCTCGAGGCCGTTCTCGGCGAGGAACCTGCCGAGCAACGGCCGGTCCCCGATATCGAACTCTGCCGACAGTTCGGCGCGCTCGGCGCCCTCGCGCACCAGGGCGGCGTCGCCGCGCCCGCCGACCAGCAGCTCGAGCGCATCGACCAGGATCGACTTGCCGGCGCCGGTCTCGCCGCTGAGCACGGTGAAGCCGGGCCCGGCCTCGAGCTCCGCGCGCTCGACGATGACGAAGTCGCGGATGCCAAGCGCGCGCAGCATCACTCGTCCAGAGGCTTGCCCGTCCCCGCGCTCCAGCGCAGCTTCTCGCGCAGCATCGTGAAGTAGCTGTAGCCGGGCGGGTGCACGAAGTGCACGGTGTCGGCGGCGCGCCGCAGCACCAGGCGGTCGCCTTCCTGCAGGTCGGTGAGCGCGAAGCCGTCGAAATGCGCGCGCGCGTCGAGCGCGCGCAGCAGCCGGATGTCAATCGTGCTGGCATCGCTCACGCTCACCGGACGCGCCGACAGCACGTGCGGGTTGAGCGGCACCAGCGCGAAGGCGCCGACCCCGGGCTGCAGGATCGGGCCCTGCGCTGAAAGCGCATACGCGGTCGAGCCGGTGGGCGTGGCGACGATCACCCCGTCGGCGCGCAGCCGGTACACGTACTCGCCGTCGATCTTCAGCTCGAACTCGATCAGCCGCGCCTGCGAGCCCTTGGTGACCACCGCCTCGTTCAGGGCCACCGTGCGCAGCAGCACTTCGTCGCCACGCCGGACCTCGGCCTCGAGCAGCGCGCGCTCGTCGATGCTGTGCCGGCCTTCTAGGATCGCCCCGACCGCCGCCTTCATGTCGGTGAGCGCGATGTCGGTCATGAAGCCGAGCCGGCCCTGGTTGACGCCGGCGAGCGGCACCCGTGACCGCGCCAGGCGCCGCGCCGCCGCCAGCATGGTGCCGTCGCCGCCGATCACGATCGCCAGGTCGGCGCGGCGCGCGATGTCGTCGAAATCGGCCGCCGCCTCGCCGTCGCCCACGCTCGCCGCCGTCTCGCGCTCGACCATCACCTCGCAGCCGCGCTCCCGCAGCACCTCGCGCAGCGTGCGCAGCGACTGGGAAATCTCGGGGGTCTGCTTGCCGATCAGAGCGACGCGGCGGAACGCGGGCGGCATCGCCGGATTCTAACCGCATGCCGTAGAATCGCAGCATGCTCGAGAAGCGCGCGCAGATCCTGCTCAAGACCCTGATCGAGCGCTACATCGCCGAGGGCCAGCCGGTCGGCTCGCGCACGCTTTCGCGGCACACCGGCCTCGATCTGTCGCCGGCCACGATCCGCAACGTCATGTCCGATCTCGAGGAGCTGGGCTTCATCGCCAGCCCGCACACTTCGGCCGGGCGCGTGCCGACGCCGCTCGGCTATCGCTTCTTCGTCGACACCCTGCTGGTGGTGAAGCCGATCGACTCGACGGAGATGCGTGAGCTGGAGGGCCAGCTGCAGCCGGACAACCCGCAGCGCGCGGTGCAGGCGGCCTCGCAGCTGCTGTCGCAGCTGACCAGCTTCGCCGGAGTGGTGATGACGCCGCGGCGCCGCGCGGTCAGCTTCCGCCAGATCGAGTTCCTGCGCCTGTCCGAGCGGCGCGTGCTGCTGATCGTCGTGACGCCGGACGGCAACGTGCAGAACCGCATCCTGTTCACGGCCCGCGACTACACCCCGGCC
>DATJXO010000037.1:0-14926 GCA_035500055.1 Burkholderiales bacterium
GGTCGCGGGTGCCGCGCGTGCAACGGGCAGGGTGACCGGCGCCTTCTTGGGTGCGACGGCCCGGCGACGCGGTGCGGGCCTCGGACGCTCCGGTTCCGGCGGCCGCGCTACCGCGGGCACAGGCGGCGGAGGCAGCTCGATCAGCTCGGCGTCGATGCTCAGCGGCGCCGTCCGGTGCAGCGGGGGACGCTCGAGAATGCGCCCCAGCTCCCACAGCAGGGCGGCGCCGATCAGGAGCGCGAGCGGCAGGCTCCATGGCAGCCGGCGCCAGGGGTCATCGATCTCCAGGAGCCGCGACACCGTCTGGCCGGTCCGCGGCCTATTCGGTGTGGCTGACGGCGATCTGGAAATGCTGCACGCCCACCTCGCGCGCGCGCAGCATCGCCTGCACTGTCACGCCGTGAGGCGCCGCGCTATCGGCGTTAAGGATGACGCTGGTATCGGAGCCGTGGAGCAGCGGCTTCAGGGTGCTCGCGAGCGTCGCCAGGGTGACCGGATTCTGGTCGATGTACAGCCGGCTGTCGCGCGTCACCGTGAGCGTGACGCTGTTGCGGACCCGGGGCGGCGCGGCGTGGCCGGCAGGCAGGTTGACGCGCAGCGAGTGCAGGTTCTGCATCGAGAGCGAAGCGAGCACGAACGTGACGAGCAGGAAGAACATCACGTCGATCATCGGGATGATCTCGATGCGCCCCTTGCGCGTGGTCCGGGACTTGCGGAGCTTCATGACCGGCCCCCGTTTTCCTGATCCAGCCGGATATGGTCGATCAGCCGGGTGCCGACGCGCTCCAGCTCGTCGAGCGTGGCGGCCTGCAGCCGCGAGAAGAAATTGAACGCGAACAGCGCGATCAGGGCGATCAGCAGGCCGAGCGCGGTGGCGATCAGCGCCTGCGCGACGCCGCCCGTGACGCCGGCAGGATCCACCAGGTTGTTGCCGCTGATCAGCTGGAAAGCGTTCATCATGCCGATGATCGTGCCGAGCAGCCCGAGCAGCGGCGCTGCCGTGACGATGGTCTCGAGCAGCCACAGTCCGCGCCCGAACGCCTTCTCGATCACCTGCGCTTCGTCCGCCGCACGCGATTCCACCCACCATACAGGCTTGGCGCGGTTGTCGAATATCACGCCGACGAATTGCCCGAGGTAGCTGCGCGGGCCGAGCGCCTTCAGCTGGCGCTCGAGGTCCGTCCAGTCGAAGCCGAAGGTCTCGACCAGCCCGATGAGCGCTCGCGGCGCGCGCGCAAAGCGCCAGTACGCGAACAGCTTGTCCAGGGTCAGGACCAGCGCCGCCACGGCCAGCGCCAGCAGGGGATAGACCATCGCGCCGCCGAACTGGAGCGCGGCCCATGCTTCATGCAGATCTCGCATCGGTCACCTTGTGATCGTGTCGTCAGAACGGTTTGCTCACGCCGACGTAAAGCGCCCGGCGCGGTCCGAACGCAGGCGGTCCGACGCCGACCCCGGTGCCGTCACGCAGCTCGTAGGTCCGGTCGAACAGGTTGATGACCGCGAGCCGGCCGTCCAATCTGCCGAATTGCCGCGTGTCGAGCTGGTAGGTCGCTCCCAGATTGACCGTGAGGTATGACGCGAGGTGGCCGCTGTTGCTGTTGCTCGTGTCCGCCGGCGTCGTCCTCAGCCCAGAACCGAAGATCGCATCGGCGCTGTAGCGCGCCTTCCCCAGCCGGTACGACACGCCGGCGGTCGCGGTATAGGTCTGGTCGTGGTCCAGGTGCACCCAGTTGGTCGCGATGAAGTTCAGCTCGTCCGGACCGGACACCGACAGAGCTTGCGAGGAGATGATGTTCTTGCCCAGCGCCGCCGACCAGGCGAGATTGACGTAGGCGGAGAGGTCGTCCTTCTTGTAGGCCGCGGTGAGCTCGACCCCGCGCACACGCCCCTTCTGGTAGTTGAACGGCGTATAGATCGGCGCCGGGCCGAACTGGCCTTCGTCGAGCAGGTCGGAGACGATCTTGTAGTACGCATCCACCCCCAGCGTAAGCGACGACGTCAGTCGATGCGAGACTCCGGCGTCGAAGTAGTGGGTACGCTCCGGCAGCACCGGGTCGTTCGGCACTCCGGCCGGGGCCGCAGCCGAGGTATTGGCGAACAGAGCAAGCGAGCCGGGCGACACCAGCTCGGTCGGCGGTGGCGTGAAGTAGCGCGCGTACGCTGCGTGCAGCGTGGTCGCCGGAGTCAGGCTATACACGGCACCCAGCCGCGGGCTGAGCTGATGCGCCTTTACGAACTCGTTCATCATGTCGTAGCGCAGCCCGTAGTTCAGCGTCAGCTTGCCGGTCGCCTTCCACTCGTCCTGAAGGTAGACACCGAACAGGTGATTTCCCCCCTTGGGGTTGTCGTCCTGGATGGTGACGATGTTGTTGCTCGCATCGAATACCGTAGCCGTGTTGTTGCTCTGCACGGCCTCGTTGCTGAAGAAGATGCCGCTGCGCAGCGTGTGGCGGTCGTTCAGCCGCAGGCTCGCGTCGCCCTGGACGCCCGTGGCCGTGTCGCTCTTGAAGAGGTCGGAGGCGTCGCCGAGGAACACCAGGTCGCCGTTCGGATCGGGCATGTAGTGCAGGCTCGTATACCGCCTGAAGACCGCGACCTGGTAGTCGAGCTTGTCGCCGAACGTGCTTTGCAGCGCGAGGATCGCGTAGCGGTTGACCTCGCGCTGGTTATCGTTCAGGTCGCCGGAATCAAACGTGGTGCCGCCGTTCAGGGTCGTGAACCCGGTGGTCGGGTCCGGCTGCATGCCGGGCGCGTTCGGAATCTGGAACCGGCCCTGGTAGGTGCCGTACATCGCGGTGATGCGGGTAGTGGCGTTCGGCAAGATGGAGAAGTAGCCGAAGCCCTTGGCCTGCCTGGTCTGGTCGTGGATGGCGTCGACGTTGCCGGTTGGGTTTTCGAGGCCGAGGTTGTCCCGCACCAGCGACCCGGTCACGTAGTAGTTGACCGGGCCGGCCGCGCCGCTTAGCTCGAGCGACGGGATCACCGTACCGTGGCTCCCGCCGTACAGGCCGATCCGCCCCCCCTGCTGGTAGGCGCTCTTCGTGTCGATCTCTACGACGCCTGCGGTGCGATAGCCGTATTGGGCGGGAAGCGCGCCGGTGAGTAGATCGATGCGGCTCGCGAACCTCGTGTCCAGCGCGGAGCCGAACCCCGTAATGCCCTCCGGCAGGATCACCCCGTCGATCCTGTACTGGATATCAGCGTGATCTCCGCGAATGTGAAGCTGGCCGAAGTTGTCGTTGGCGACACCGGGGGCGCGCAACAGCACCTCGTTGAGCGCCGTGTTGTCTCCCTGCGGCAGTGCTTCGATGTCGGACTGCTGGAAGGTGTATTGACTGCTGCCGGTCTTGGGCGAGAGCCCGTTCCGCGCGCGGTCGAGCTTCGCCGCCGATACCTTGACCTCGAGTGCCTCGCGTGTGGCGAGCGTCATCACGGCGTTCGCGACGCCGGCGCGGCTTACAGTCACGATGGCGGTACCAGCTTCGTAGCTCGCCTTTTCCGCAAGCACTGCATAGGTTCCGGGCGCGACGCCTCGGAACACGAAGCTGCCGTCTGCACCGCTCGTAGTGCGCGCGGCGATCGCACCGCTCGGTGCCCTGAGTGCGAGCGAGACGCCCTCCAGTGGGCGGCCAAGCGCGTCCTTCACCAATCCGTGTACCTCGCCCGATGCAGCCGACTCGGTTTGGGCGACGGGGTCGGCCGCTGACGCGGCAGGCGACAACAAGCCGAGCATCGCCGACGCGGCGAGCCCGCAGGCAAGCATTCTGAGCATGGCACATCTCCATGACGCTTCGCGCGGGCTCCACTAGGAGGCCCGCTATTCGGCCTCGCCTACGCGAAGCCAGCCGGATCGCGAACGACTAGGAGAGCGCCGGAGGGGCGCGCGAATTGAATACGATCCGCGGCGGCAGCAGCGCCGGAAGCAGCTCCGGCGCGGTCGTCAACGGCGCAAGGCAATGCGCCGCGGTGACGGGGGCCGCGCTCTGGAGCATCGCGGCGACGCCGTGGAAGGCGACGCACTGCTCGATGCCGTGCCCGAGCGGCGGCGCGTTCTTCGCGCCCAGCTGCGCCACCTCGAGGTCGTAGCGCAGGTGCGACATCGCATGCATCTCCGCGCCGTACTGCGCGAACAGCAGCAGCAGGGCGAGCAGGACGCGAAGCGAAGCGCGGAGCATCGCGCAGCAGTCTAACGCATAGGGCGAGGGCCGCGTCACGCCAGGCATTCCTCCAAGCCCGCGAGAAACAGGTCCTTCGGCAGGTTCTTGCCGATGAACACCAGCACCGACTCCTTCCTGTCGGCCTTCGCCCAGGGCTTGCCCATGTCGCCGCCCATCATCATGTGCACGCCCTGGAACACGACGCGGCGCGGATTGCCCTTCATCCAGAGCACGCCCTTGTAGCGCAACAGGTCGGGGCCGTAGACCTGGATCATGCCGGAGAGGAACTGCTCCAGCTTGTCGCCGTTGAACGGCCGCTCGGTGCGGAATACGAACGAGGCCACCTGGTCGTGGTGGTCGTGGGACGCATCGGCGAGGAACTCGGGGTCGAGCTCGAGGATCGCGTTCAGGTTGAAGCCGCGGATGTCGAGGATTTCCTCGATCGGCGCGCTGCCGAAGTGCACCTTCTTCACCTCGGCGCGCGGGTTCATGCGGCGGATGCGGTCGGAAAGGGTCTTGACTTCATTTTCGGAGACCAGGTCCGACTTCGACAGCAATATCTTGTCGGCAAACCCCACCTGCTCCTGGGCCTCGCGGAACTCGTCCAGCTGCTTCGGCGCGTGCTTGGCGTCGACCACGGTGAGGATCGAGTCGAGCAGGTAGTAGTTGCCGATGTCCTCGTCAGTGAAGAAAGTCTGCGCCACCGGCCCCGGGTCGGCCATGCCGGTGGTCTCGATCACGACGTGGTCGAACTCGAGCGCGCCCTGCTCGCGCTTGTCCTTGAGGCTGCCGAGGATCTTGATCAGGTCGCCGCGCACGGTGCAGCAGATGCAGCCGTTGTTCATCTCGACGATCTGCTCGTCGGACTGCTCGATGATCTCGCTGTCGACCCCGACCTCGCCGAACTCGTTCTCGATCACCGCGATCCTCTTGCCGTGATCCTCCTTGAGGATGCGGTTGAGCAGCGTCGTCTTGCCCGCGCCGAGAAACCCGGTGAGGATCGTCACCGGCACCATGCTGCTCTCCTCGCTCATCGTGTCCTCATCTGCAGTCCGCGCAGCAACCCGTGACCGTCACCTCGACGCGCTCGGAGCGGTAGCCGCGGGGCAGCGACGGCTGCCCGACGGAAACGTCGCCGAGGCACAGCAGCCGGCCGCAGCGCCCGCAATGAAAATGCGCATGCTCGTCGTGTCCCTGCAGGGCGATCGAATAGCGCCACGCCCGATCCGGCCCTGCGATGCGGTGCGCGAGGCCGTTGCGCACCAGCCAGTCGAGAATGCGATACAGGGTGACGCGATCGACGTCCCGCAGCCCCGCCCCGATCTCGTGATGCGACAGCGCGCGTCCCGCCTCGAGGAGCCGGCCGAGCACCCGGACGCGCGCGGCGGTCACGCGGCCGCCGCTGCCGCGTACCCGCTCGCCTGCCGCCTCGATCACTTCTCGCCGTGGCATAGAAAGAGGGCGCATTAGACCATCGTCCCGGCCCTGATGCAACCTTGTTGCATCTAGCCGGAGCCGAGAACGAAGCGGTGGACGACGCGGTCGGGGCGCAGGTCCTTGGAGACGTAGTAGCCCTCGCCAACGCGGAACACGTGGCGGCACCAGTTCTCGTCCACGCCGCCCGCGTGGAGCTCGAGGCACAGCTTGCCTTTCTTCGTCACGTACCACCTGCCTTCGCCCCGCATTTCGCCGCGGCCGTCCTTGCGCCGGCCGCTCGCCTCCATCAGGTGCCGGTCGCCGAGCTTCAGCACCAGGAACCAGTCCTGGTTCTCCTTGTGCATCACCTTGCCGGCGAGCGCCTTCCTGAGCGCCGCGCCGGAGAGGCGCTCCGGGTGCTGCGCCAGCACGTCGCGCAGCCGCGGCCGGTCGTCGATCTGCCCGTTGCCGGTGGTGAGGCGGTCCTCGGCGAGCAGCCGGCTGGTGCGCCCGGCGTCGAAGGTGCGGCCGGCGTACCGGTCCACCGCCGACATCGCGTACTGGCGACGGGAGACGAAGTCGTTCAGCAGCAGCGCCTCGCTCTCGCTATGCAGCTCGCGCGCGTAAGCCACGCGCTTGCCGTCGGCGCCGAGGAACACCAGCACCGGCGCCCAGTGCACGCGCACCTGGTCGATCACCTCGCGCTCCTCCGGCGTAGGCGCGAACAGGTCGATGTTGACCACGACGTAGTTCGGCTGCCATTTCTCGCGCACGCGGTCGCTGTTGAGGATCGCGCGCGTCGCCCTGCACGGCGCGCAGAACTCCGACATGCCGAAGTAGACGAGCACGTGCTTGTCGGGCTGCGCCCGGACGCGCTCAAGCGCCTTCGCGACCGTCGGCGCCTCGTCGTAGCCCTGCAGGAAGCGGTAGGCCTGCGCCGGCAGCGGCAGGGAGAGCAGCAGCAGCGCGAGCAGCCCGGTCCGGATCACGGCACAGTATATAGTGCTGCTCCCCGCGAACCGACCAGGCGCACCCGCGAGATGAGTCCGGGAATCGCATATGCCATGGGTGCGATGCTGCTGTTCGGCGTCGGCGACCTGATCTACAAGCGCGGCGCCGCCGCCGGCGCGCTGCCGCACCAGTTCCTCATGGTGCAGTCCTGGATCTTCCTGCCCACGGTCGCGGCCTACGGCGCGGCGACGGGCTCGCTCGCCTTCGCCAAGGGAACGCTCTGGGGCCTGCTGGTCGGCGCCTTCGTCCTGACCGGGTTCTACAACTTCGCCCACAGCCTGCAGTCCGGCCGGGTCAGCGTCAACGCGCCGGTGTTCCGGCTCAGCTTCGTCATCACCGCGGCGCTGGCGATCGCGCTCCTGGGCGAGCCGCTCACGGCGCACAAGGTCGCCGGAATCGCGCTCGCGCTCGCCGCTGCGTGGCTGCTCCTCGGCGCCGCGCCGGACGGCGGCGCGCCGGCGCGCGAGACCCGCTCCTCGCTCGCGCGCGTGCTGCTCGCCACCGCTGCGATCGGCATCGGCAATTTCGTCTACAAGTGCGGGCTGCGCGCCGGCGCGACCCCCGCCTCGCTGATCGTCGCGCAGGCGCTCGTCGTGGTCAGCTGCTCGACCGCGTTCGCCGGCATCGTCGACCGGCGCATCCGCCCGTCGCGCGCCGTGCTGCGCTACGCCCCGTTCGCCGCGGTGGCGCTCGCGCTCGGCTTCTGCCTGATGGTGGAGAGCCTCGCGCGCGGCGACGCGAGCGTCATGGTGCCCGTGGCGCAGATGGGCTTCGTCGCCACCTCGCTGTTCGGCTTCGTCTTCCTGCGCGAGCCGTTCTCGCTGCGCAAGGGCGCGGGTCTCGCCGCGGCGCTCGCCGCGCTGGCGAGCTTCGCCGCCGGCTGATCGGCGCTCACGCGCGCATCAGCAGCAGTCCCTTCAGGTACTCGCCCTCGGGAAACTCGAGCGCCACCGGGTGGTCGGGCGCGGCGCCGAAGCGCTCGAGGATCTTCGCGTCGACGCCGGCGTCGGCCGCCGCGCCCGCGACGATCGACTGGAACAGCTCCGCACCCACGCCGCCCGAGCAGGAAAAGGTCGCGAGCAGGCCGCCGGGCGAAAGCAGCTTCAGCGCCAGCAGGTTGATGTCCTTGTAGGCGCGCGCCGCGTTCTTCGCCTGCGCCGCGGTAGGGGCGAACTTGGGCGGGTCGAGCGCGATCAGGCCGAAGCGCCGGCCCTGGTCGCGCAGCGCGCGCTGGTAGGCGAACACATCCGCCTGCTCGAAGCGAATGGCGTCCGCATCCAGGGAATTGGCCCTCAAATTCTCTTTCGCCACTGCCAGCGCGGCGGCAGAGCTCTCCACCGCCGTCACGTGCTTCGCGCCGCCGGCGAGCGCCGCGAGCGCGAACCCTCCCGTGTAGCAGAACGCGTCCAGCACCTCGCGACCGGCGGCGAGCGCTCGCACGCGCTGGCGGTTGGCGCGCTGGTCGAGGTAGAAGCCGGTCTTCTGCCCCGCCTCGATGTCGACGTGGAAGCGCAGGCCGTGCTCGCGGACGACGCAGGACGGCGACGCGCTGCCGCGCACGAAGCCGGCGCGCGGCTCGAGGCCCTCGAGCTTCCGCACCTCGGCGTCCGAGCGCTCAAAGATCGCGTCGGCGCCGGTGAGCGCCTCGAGCGCATCGAGGATTTCCTCGCGCCAGCGCTCTGCACCCGCGGCAAGGAACTGCGCCACCAGCAGATTGCCGTAGCGGTCCACGACCAGCCCCGGCAGCCCGTCGGATTCGCCGTGCACCAGGCGCAGGGCGTCGCTGTCCGGAAGAACCGATGGCGATTCGCGCCACGAAATCGCCCGCTCGATCCTGCTTCTCAGGAAGACCTCGTTCACTTCAGCCGAAATATCGAAGGTCCAGGTCCTGGCCCGGATCTGCGAGTGCGGGCTGTAGGCGGCGAGCGCGAGCGGCTTGCCGTCGGCCGACTCGACGCGGACCGTCTCGCCGGCCTGCGGGTCACCCTCGACGCGCGCCACCGCGCCGGAAAAGATCCACGGGTGACGGCGCCGCAGCGACTTCTCGCGCCCGGCCTTGAGGCGCAGCGCCTTCACTTGCGCCGCGCGCGCGGATGCGCGGCGTCGTAGACCTTGGCGAGCGCCTGGAAGTCGAGGTGCGTGTAGACCTGCGTGGTCGAGATGCTGGCGTGCCCCAGCATCTCCTGCACCGCGCGCAGGTCCTGCGAGGACTGCAGCACGTGGCTGGCGAAGGAGTGGCGCAGCACGTGCGGGTGCACCGGCGCGCCGAGGCCGCGGCGGCGCGCCCAGGAGCGCAGGCGGCGCTGCACCGCGCCGTGCGCGATGCGCCGGCCGCGCGCGCCGACGAAGAGCGCCTTCTCGCCGGGCGCGGCGAGCTGCCCCCGCCGGCCGAGCCAGTCGCGCAGCGCCTCGCGCGCGCGCGCGCCGACCGGCACCGTGCGCGTCTTGGATCCCTTGCCGGTCACGGTGACCTCGCCCTGGCGGAGGTCGAGGCGCCCGTCGCCGGCGTCCAGCGCGACGAGCTCCGCGAGGCGCAGCCCGGAGCTATAGAGCAGCTCGAACATGGCGCGGTCGCATGCCGCGGCCGGCGAGGCGGGCGCCTCCCCTTCCAGCAGCTGCTGCACCTGCTCCACCGAGAGCGCCTTCGGCAGGCGGCGCGGCGATTTCGGCGCGCGCACGCCCTGCGCCGGGTTGGCCGGAAAGCCGTGCTGCCGCGCGAGCCAACGGTACAGGCCGCGCCAGGCCGAGAGCGTGAGCGCGAGCGTGCGGCCCGAGAGCCCCGCCGCGTGCAGCCGCGCCACGAAGCGCCGGATCTGCTGCGCATCGAGCTCGCGCAGGCTGCTGCCCTCCTTCAGCTTGAAGAGCAGCTCGAGCGAGCGCGCGTAATTCGCCAGCGTGTGCCCGGCGAGCCGGCGCTGGTGCTGCAGCGCGGCGAGCCAGGCGCGGCCCAGCCCGGCGTCGCCGCCGGGCGGCTTCACGCGCGCGCGGCGAGCGCGCCCGCGGTCAGCTCGCCGATGCGGCGCAGGTAGATCGTGCCCATCTCGGGATAGAAGCGCTGCGGGTCCTCGCTGCCGAGCGCGAGCAGCCCCAGCGTCCGCGTCTCGCCCAGCGGCACCAGCGCGACCGAGCGGATGTGCTCCTGCGCCTCGCGGAACCAGCCGAGGAACGGGTTGCCCGCCGCGGGCCCGCACTGCGGGCCGCCCATGGTCCCGGCGCGGTCGGCGAGCTCGGCCTCGACCGGGCCCGCCTCCGGCGCGCCGTCGGGCAGCGCGCGTCCCCACACCCGCAGCGCGACATGCGGCACGGCGAAGTCCTCGCGCAAGTGGAAGTACAGCGCCTGCGCCGCCGCGCCGAAGTCGCGCGCGCCGATCAGCGCCAGCGACAGCCGGTGCACCTTCTCGCCGATGGCGTCGTTGTCCTCGCCGAAGCGGATGAACTCCTCCAGCCGCCCTTCCAGCAGCTTCACCTTCTCGCGCAGGCCGACGATCTGGCGCTCGGTGAGCGGGATCGCGCGCCCGCCGTGCGGGTGCGGCACGTAGATCGACTCGAGCAGCTGCGGATGCTGGTCGAAGAACTGCGGGTGGGCGCGCAGGAACTGCGCGATGTCGTCGGCGTTCATGAGAGCCTTTTTTAGAGTTCGATCTCGCCTTCGAACACGGTGCGGGCGGGGCCCTTCATCCAGACCGCATTGTCGCCGCCCGCCCAAGACACGGTCAACGTGCCGCCGCGCGCCTGCACCGCGACCGGCGACTCGAGCAGGCCGCGCAGGATGCCGGCGACCGCGGCGGCGCAGGCCCCGGTGCCGCAGGCGAGCGTCTCGCCGGCTCCTCGCTCCCAGACGCGCAGGGCGATGCGGTGCCGGTCGCGCACCTGGGCGTAGCCGGCGTTGACGCGGCCGGGAAAGCGCGGGTGATGCTCGATCCGCGGGCCCTGCGTGGTGACCGGCGCGCGCTCGACGTCCGGCACGAACTGCACCGCGTGGGGATTACCCATGGACAGGACTGCCAGCTCGACTTCCTCGCTTCCAACGGACAATTTCTCCGACCAGACCCTGCCCACCTGCGGCGACCCCATGTCGACGCTCACCTCGCCGTCGTCCTCCAGCCGCGGCACGATCAGCCCGCCGAGGGTCTCGACGCGGATTTCGCGCTTTTCCGTGAGGCCGCGCGCACGCACGAACTTGACGAAGCAGCGCGCGCCGTTGCCGCACTGCTCGACCTCGCCGCCGTCGGCGTTGAAGATGCGGTAGCGGAAATCGTTCCCGGCCTGGCGCGGCTTCTCCACCACCAGCACCTGGTCGCAGCCTATGCCGAAATGGCGATCCGATATTCGCGCGAGCTGGGAGGAATCCAAGGAAAAGGAAGAGCCGCAGAAGTCGAGGACGACAAAGTCGTTGCCTGCGCCCTCCATTTTCGCGAAGCGCAGCTTCACCGCGCCTCCGCGTGCTTCGCCAGCCGCTCGCGCACCTTCTCTCCGATCTCTAGCGCCAGCGCGAGCGCCTGGCGGCCCTCGGCGCCGCCCACCTGCGGCGCGCCGCCGGCGCGCACGGCGCGCACGAAGTCCTCGGTCTGCGCCGCGAGCTCGTCGGCGCGCGCGAACGCCTGCTCGCTCTCCTCGATGCCGGCGGCGCCCTTGCGCACGTGGCGCAGGCGCTGCTCCTGCAGGTCGGCCGAGACGTAGCCGTCGTGGCGGAAGACGCGCAGCTTCCTCACCGGCGACTGGCTGACGCGGCTCGCCGAGATGCTGGCGACGCAGCCGTCGGCGAACTCGAGGCGCGCGTTGGCGATGTCGATGGCGCCGGTGAGGACGCGGAAGCCGCAGGCGCTCACCTGCTCGACCGGCGCGCGCGCCAGCGCGAGCGCGAGGTCGAGGTCGTGGATCATGAGGTCGAGGACCACGTCTACGTCGGTGCCGCGCGGCTTGAAGGGCGCGAGCCGCTCGATGTCGATGAACAGCGGCCGCCCGCAATCGGCGGCAAGCGCCTGGAACGCGGGATTGAAGCGCTGCAGGTGGCCGACCTGCAGCACCAGGCGCTTGCCCGCCGCGAGCAAGAGCAGCGCGTCGGCCTCCTCCAGCGAGCGCGCGATCGGCTTCTCCACCAGCACGTGCACGCCGGCCTCGAGGCAATCGCGCACCACCGCGGCGTGGCGCTCGGTCGGGACCGCGACGCAGGCGGCGTCGATCCTCGCCAGCCACGGCCGGTAGTCGGCGCCGTGGCCGCCGCCGGTGCGCGCGGCGACCTCCGCCGCGCGCTGCGCGTCGGCGTCGACCACCGCCACCAGCTCGGCGCCGGCGCAGGCGGCGAGCTTCTCGGCGTGGAAGCGGCCCATGTAGCCGGCCCCGATCACCGCAGTGCGCAGCCGCGCGCCCATCTCAGTAGAAGGCCGCCTCGCCGGCGGGCCGCGTCTTGAAGCGCTTGTGCATCCAGTGGTACTGCTCGGGCATCTCCAGCACGCGCTGCTCGATGTAGGCGTTGACGCGGCGCGTGTCGGCCTCCGGGTCGCCGCTCGGGAAATTCTCCCACGGTGGCTCGATCCGCAGCACGTAGCCGCGCGGCTCCATGCGCGTCACGCAGGGCAGCACCGGGGCGCCGGACAGCTTCGCCAGGCGCGCCAGCCCCGGCATGGTCGCCGCGGGCACGCCGAAGAACGGCACGAACAGCGCGCCGCGCGGGCCGTAGTCCTGGTCCGGCAGGTAGTAGAAATGCCGGCCCTCGCGCAGCGCCGCGAGGATCGCGCGCACGCCCTCCTGGCGCGAGATCAGCCGGATGTCGCCGAAGCGGCTGCGGCCGCGCGCCAGCAGCTCGCCGAAGCGCGAGTCCTTCTGCCGCGAATACATGCCCGCGGCCGTGATCTCGCAGGACAGGCGCGTCGCGCCGGCGTCCAGCCCTACGAAGTGCGGCACCAGCAGGATCGCGGGCGCGCCGCCGAGCGCGTGCAGGTGCTCCAGGCCCTCGAGGCGCACGATGCGCTCGACGCGGGCGCGCGGCGACCACCACAGGACGCCGCGATCGAGGAAGGCCTGGCAGAAGGCGCGGAAGTGTGCCCTGGCGAGGCGTTCGCGCGCCGCGCCGTCGAGGGCGGGGAAGCATTTCTCGAGATTGACGCACGTCACGCGCCTGCGCTCGCCGATCAGCCGGAACGCCGCCCAGCCGACCGCGCCGCCGAGCGCGCGCAGCGCCGCGAGCGGCAGGAAGTGCGCCAGCCACATGGCGCCGAAAATCAGCCGGCTCACCGCGGCCCGGCCGCCCCGCGCGGGCGCTTGTAGCGGTTGTAGCCCCAGAGGTACTGGCCCGGGCTCCCGGCGACGAGCGCCTCGAGCGCGCGGTTGAGGTAGCGCGCGTCGCTCTCGCCCGCCTCCGGCGCGGGCAAGGGGCGCACGCGGATGACGAACCCGGCGCCGCGCGGCAGGCGCTCGCCCCAGGCCATCAGGCATTCGGTCCCGGGCCGCTTCGCGAGCTTGCCGGCGAGCGTCATGGTGTACGCGGGACGGCCGAAGAACTCCGCCCACTCGCCCTCGCCCTCGCCGGGCACCTGGTCGGGGAGGATGCCCACCGCCTCGCGCCGCGCCAGCGCCGCCACGATCTCGCGCACGCCCGAGAGGTCGGCGCGCGCGAGGCGCACGTTGTCGCGGCCGCGCCCCTCCTCGATCAGCGGCTGCAGCCAGGCCATCTTGGGCGGCCGGTACAGCACCGTGATCGGGAAGCGCTCGGCGGCGGCCTGCGCGGTGATCTCGAAGCAGCCGAGGTGCGGCGTGAGGAACACGATCGCGCGGCCCGCGGCGCGCGCCGCCTCGATGTGCTGCTCGCCGTCGACGCGCCGCACCAGCGCCATCACCTCGGCGCGCGGCCGCAGCCACACCAGCGGCAGCTCGGCGAGCAGCTGCCCCGCGGCGGCGATCGCGGCGCGCCGCGTCGCGGCGTCGCCATAGCCCGCCTGCGAGAGGTTGTCGCGCAGGTGCCGCCGATAGGTGGGCGACAGCCCATACATCGCCCATCCGAGGGCGGCGCCCGCGAGTTGCAGCAGGCGTAGCGGCAAGCGCGCCGCGAGCCCCATCAGCCAGCGCGACATCTGTTATCCTTGCTGCCCCGTTTTTTTCAGGCCGCTCTCCCGAGCGCGCACCGCAAGCCCATGAGCGATTTTCTTTTCACCTCCGAGTCGGTCTCGGAGGGCCATCCGGACAAGGTGGCGGACCAGATTTCCGACGCCATTCTCGACGCGATTCTAAGCCAGGACAAAGGCGCCCGCGTCGCAGCCGAGACGCTCGTCAAGGACAACCTGGTGGTGCTCGCGGGCGAGATCACCAAGAAGCGCGAGGCGCACGTCGACTACCAGGAAGTCGCGCGCAGGACCATCAAGCGCATCGGCTACACCGACCCGAAGATCGGCTTCGACGCCGAGGGCTGCACGGTGGTGGTGGCGTACGGCGAGCAGTCGAAGAACATCGCGCAGGGCGTCGACCGCGAGGTCGACATGGACCAGGGCGCGGGCGACCAGGGCCTCATGTTCGGCTATGCCTGCGACGAGACGCCGGGCCTGATGCCGCTCGCGATCTATCTCTCGCACCGGCTGGTCGAGCGCCAGTCGGAGCTGCGCCGCGACGGCCGCATGCCGTGGCTGCGGCCCGACGCCAAGTCGCAGGTCACCGTGCGGTACGCCGGCGGCAAGCCCGACTCGATCGACACGGTGGTGCTCTCGACGCAGCACGCGCCGGAGATGTCGGGCAAGGCGCTCGAGGAGGCGGTGATCGAGCAGATCATCAAGCCGGTGCTGCCGAAGAGCTACGTCAAGGGCAGGATCAGCTATCTCGTCAACCCGACCGGCAGCTTCGAGATCGGCGGGCCGAAGGGCGACTGCGGCCTGACCGGCCGCAAGATCATCGTCGATACCTACGGCGGCTCGGCGCCGCACGGCGGCGGCGCCTTCTCCGGCAAGGATCCCTCCAAGGTGGACCGCTCCGCGGCGTACGCCGCGCGCTACGTGGCGAAGAACATCGTCGCCGCCGGGCTCGCCTCGAAATGCCTGGTGCAGGTGTCGTACGCGATCGGCGTCGCCAGGCCGACCAGCGTCATGGTCACGACGCAGGGCACGGGCAGGATCGCCGACGACAAGCTGTCGCAGCTCGTGCTCGCGAACTTCGACCTGCGGCCGCGCGGCATCATCCAGATGCTCGACCTGCTGCGCCCGATCTACGAGAAGACCGCCGCCTACGGGCACTTCGGACGCGAGGAGCCCGAGTTCACCTGGGAGGCGACCGACAAGGCGCTTGCCTTGAAGCAGGCCGCGTAGAGGCCCGCGGGAAAGGCGCAGGCCGCGTAGAGGCCCGCGGGAAAGGCGCAG
>DATJXO010000038.1:0-12616 GCA_035500055.1 Burkholderiales bacterium
CGTGATCACGGTGCCGACGATCGCGCCTTCCGCGCGCTCGCCCCGGATCTCGCGCACGAACGACTGGTCGACCTTGAGCGTGTGCACCGGGAAGCGGTGCAGGTAGGCGAGCGAGGAGTAGCCGGTGCCGAAATCGTCGAGCGAGATGCGCACGCCGAGCTCGTCGAGCGCGCGCAGGCCGAGCGCCGCCTCGTCCGCGCGCTGCATGACGGTGCCCTCGGTGATCTCGAGCTCGAGCTGCGCCGGGGGCAGGCCGGTCGCGGCGAGGATGTCGCCGACCGCGCGCACCAGGTTCTTCTGGCGGAACTGGCGCGGCGAGAGGTTGACCGCGACGCTGAGCGGCCCGTGCCCGGCGTCCAGCCAGCGGCGCGCCTGCGCGCAGGCCTCGCGCAGCACCCACTCGCCGATCGGCACGATCAGGCCGCTGTCCTCGGCGAGCGGGATGAAGCGCGAGGGCGGCACCAGCCCGTGCTCGCGGTCGTTCCAGCGCAGCAGCGCCTCGACGCCAACCACCTCGCCCGAGCGCAGGTCGACCTGCGGCTGGTAGTGCAGCACGAACTCGCGGCGCTCGAGCGCGCCGCGCAGGCGCGCGCGCAGGTCGACGCGCGTTTCGGCGTCGGCGCTCATCTCGCGGCTGTAGAACTGCGCGTTGTTGCGCCCCTCGCTCTTGGCGTGGCGCAGCGCCACCTCGGCGTTGCGCTGCAGGGTCGCGGCGTCCGCGGCGTCGAGCGGGTGGATCGAGGCGCCGACGCTGGTCGACAGGTACAGCTCCCGCCCGGCGATCTGCGCCGGCTCCGACACCGCCCGCAGCAGCTTGTCGGCGACCTGCGACACCTCGTCGGGCGAGCGCACGTCCTCCAGCACCACGGCGAACTCGTCGCCGCCGATGCGCGCCACGGTGTCGCTTGCGCGCAGGCAGGCGCCGAGGCGCGCGGCGGCGGTCCTCAGAGCTTCGTTGCCGGCGGCGCGGCCGAGGCTGCCGTTGATCTCCTTGAACTGGTCGAGCCCCAGGTGCAGCAGCGCGACGAGGGAGCGCGCGCGCCCGGCGCGCAGCATCGCCTGGTTGAGCCGGTCCTGCAGCAGCGCCCGGTTGGGCAGCGCGGTAAGCGCGTCGAACTGGGCGAGGCGCTCGAGCGACACGCCGAGCATCGCCGCGGCCGCCGGGTTGCCGGCGAGCACGCGGCCGCCGGCGTCGAGCACCAGCATGCCCTCGACGCTGCCGTCGAGCATCTGCTCCAGCTGGGCTCGGCTGAGCGGCGGCGCGGAAGGCGTGGCGGACATGACGCCCAAGTGTATGCGCCCGGCCGGGCCGCGATTTAGCCCTGCGTCCTGAGCGCGCCCCGACAAGAGTGAAACTACGTCAGGAATCGCTTCGGCCTAGGCGGCCTCCGCCGCGGGCAGCGTGTTCGCGAGGAAGCCGCCGGATTGATGCCGCCAGAGCCTGGCATAGTGCCCCTCCAGGGCGAGCAGCTCGGCGTGCGTTCCCTGCTCGACGATGCGGCCGGCGTCGAGCACCACGAGCCGGTCCATGCGCGCCACCGTGGAGAGCCGGTGCGCGATGGCGATGACGGTCTTGCCCTGCATGAGGTCGAGCAGCTGCTCCTGGATCGCGAGCTCCACCTCGCTGTCGAGCGCCGAGGTGGCCTCGTCCAGCACCAGGATCGGCGCGTCCTTGAGGATCACCCGCGCCAGCGCGACGCGCTGGCGCTGGCCGCCCGAGAGCTTGACGCCGCGCTCGCCGACATGGGCGCCGTAGCCGCTGCGCCCCTTCCAGTCCTGCAGCCCGAGGATGAAGTCGTGCGCCTGGGCCTTGCGTGCGGCTTCCTCGACCTGCGCGTCGCTCGCGCCCGGCCGGCTGTAGCGGATGTTGGCCGCGATCGAGCGGTGCAGGAGCGAGGTGTCCTGGGTCACCATGCCGATCGCCGCGCGCAGGCTCTCCTGCGTCACGCCGGCTATGTCTTGGCCGTCGATCGCGATGCTTCCCGCCTCGAGGTCGTGAAAGCGCAGCAGGAGGTGCACCAGCGTCGACTTTCCGGCGCCAGAGCGCCCGACCAGGCCGACGCGCTCGCCCGGGCGGACCGTGAGCGTGAGGTCGTCGAGCACCGGCTTCGCGTCCTTGCGCCCGTAGCTGAAGCTCAGCCTCTCGAAGCGGACCTCGCCGCGCGAGACTTCGAGCGGGCGCGCGCCCGGACGGTCGACGCCGCTGTGCGGCACGGCGATGGTGCGCATGCCTTCCTGCACCACGCCGACGTTCTCGAAGATCGCGGTGACTTCCCAGCTGACCCAGCCCGCCGAGGCCGCGACCTGCCACGCCAGCGGCAGCGCGGTCGCGACCACGCTCGCCGGGATCGCGCCCCGCACCCACAGCGCCAGGCCGACGGTTCCGGTGGCGACCAGCAGCGCCACGTTCATCAGCGTGAGGCAGAGCATGAACCAGGTAATGAGGTCCATGTGCGCCGCGATCGCTTCCTGGTGGCGGTCGATCGAGGCCCGCACGTAGGCGTCCTCGTCCGACTGGCGCGCGAACAGCTTCACCGTGAGGATGTTGGTGTAGCTGTCGACGACGCGGGCCATGACGCGCGAGCGCGCCTCGGAGCTGGTGCGCGACAGGTCGCGCAGGCGCGGCACGAAGTAGCGCAGGAAGAAGACGAAGCCCACGAACCAGGCGAGCGTCGGCAGGCCGAGGCGCCAGTCCGAGACGGTCATCAGGCCGAAGGCGGCGACGCCGTAGACCACGATGTACCAGACGGCGCGGATCGCGGCCATGGTGCTCTCGCGCAGCGCCTGCGCGGTCTGCATGACGCGGTTGGCGATGCGCCCGGCGAAGTCGTTCTGGAAGAACGGCCAGCTCTGCCGGATCACGTGCCAGTGGCTCTGCCAGCGGATCAGGCTGGTCGCGCCCGGGATCAGCCCCTGCAGGCGGATCAGCAGGTCGGCCAGGATCGCCGCCGGCCGCAGCACCAGGAAGGCGAGGCCGAGGCCGACCAGCACCGGCCACTGCGCATCGAGCGCGGCGCGGCGGTCCGCCGCCTCGGTCAGCGCCACCACCTTGCCGATGAATACCGGCACGACCGTGTCGAGCAGCGCGACCGCGAGGCTGGCGACGAACATCGCCGCGTACCAGCGCTTGTGCTGCGCGATGAAGTGCCAGTAGAAGGCCGAGAGGCCGGGCGGCGGCGCGCCGGGCGGCCGGGCGGCCGAGCCCTTGGCGGCGGAATCGAAGAGCTTCAAGGCGCGATCACGGGCGGCGTTCTTTCCCAGCCGAAGGAGCGCCGCACCGCCTCGCGCCAGCGCGCCAGCAGCTGCTCCGCCTCCGCGCGGGGCATGCGCGGGCCGAAGCGCTTGTCCATCTGCCACTGCGCCGCGATCTCCTGGCGCGACTGCCACACCCCGGTGTGCAGGCCGGCGAGGTACGCGGCGCCGAGCGCGGTGGTCTCGAGGATCTTCGGCCGCACCACCGGCACCCCGAGGATGTCGGCCTGGAACTGCATCAGCAGGTCGTTCGCCGCCGCGCCGCCGTCGACGCGCAGCTCGGCGAGCGTCATGCCGGCGTCCTTCTGCATGGCTTCGAGGACGTCCGCGCTCTGATACGCGATCGACTCCAGCGCGGCGCGCGCGATGTGCGCGCGCGACGAGCCGCGCGTCAGGCCGACGATGGCGCCGCGCGCGTGCGGGTCCCAGTGCGGCGCGCCCAGGCCGGCAAACGCCGGCACGACGTAGACGCCGCCGTTGTCCAGCACTTCCGAGGCCAGGCGCTCGACTTCCGCCGACGAGGCGAAGAATTTGAGCTCGTCGCGCAGCCACTGCACCACCGCGCCGCCGATGAAGACGCCGCCCTCGAGCGCGTACTCGCGCTCGGCGTCGCGCGCGTCGAGGGCGCGCCCCAGCTGCGCCGCCGCCGTGCTGACGAGGCCGTTCTGCGAGCGCACCACGCGGTCGCCCGTGTGCAGCAGCATGAAGCAGCCGGTGCCGTAGGTGTTCTTCGCCATGCCCGGGCGGTGGCAGCCCTGGCCGAACAGCGCCGCCTGCTGGTCGCCCGCGATGCCGGTGATCGGCACCGGGGTGCCGAGCGTCGCCGGCGCGATCATGCCGAAGGCGTGCGACGACGGGTAGACGTCGGGCAGCAGCGCGCGCGGCACGCGGAACAGCTGCAGCAGCTCCGGGTCCCAGTCGCCGAGATGGATGTTGAACAGCATGGTGCGCGCCGCGTTCGACGGGTCGGTGACGTGCGTGCGGCTCTGCGAGAGGTTCCACACCAGCCACGTGTCCACGGTGCCGAAGGCAAGCTCGCCGCGCTCGGCGCGCGCGCGCGCGCCCGGCACGTTGTCGAGCAGCCAGCCGATCTTGGTGCCGGAGAAGTAGGGGTCGATGACGAGGCCGGTGCGCTCGGTCACGAGGCTCTCGGCGCCGACCTGCTTCAGCTCGTCGCATTGCGCCGCGGTGCGGCGGTCCTGCCAGACGATGGCGCGATGGATCGGCTTGCCCGTCTGCCGGTCCCAGATCAGCGTGGTCTCGCGCTGGTTGGCGATTCCGGCGGCGACGATCTCCTCCGGCCGGATGTCGGCGAGCTTCACCGCCTCGCGCGCAACGTCCCGCTGGGTGCGCCACAAGTCGTCCGGGTCGTGCTCCACCCAGCCGGGCTGCGGGTAATGCTGCTCGAACTCCTGCTGCGCGGACGCGACCGCCTTGCCGTGCTCGTCGAACACGATGGCGCGCGAGCTGGTGGTTCCCTGGTCGAGCGCGAGGACATGACGCATGTCAATGATTCTAGCAAGCAGCCCGGTGCTACACTGCGCCGCTCCGAGGGAAAACACGAATGAAAATCCACGAGTACCAGGGCAAGGAGCTGTTCCGCAAATTCGGCGTCGCGACGCCGCGCGGCATCGCGTGCTTCGGCGCCGGCGAGGCGGTCGAGGCGGCGCGCAAGCTCGGCGGCAAGGTCTGGGTGGTGAAGGCGCAGATCCACGCCGGCGGGCGCGGCAAGGGCGGCGGCGTGAAGCTGGCGAGGTCGCTGCCCGAGGTGAAGGCGCTTTCGGAGAAGATGATGGGGATGCAGCTCGTCACGCACCAGACCGGCCCCGCCGGCCAGAAAGTGCGGCGGCTGCTGATCGAGGAAGGCGCCGACATCGCGAAGGAGCTCTACGCCGGCATGGTGGTCGACCGCGTCACGCAGCGCGTCTGCCTGATGGCCTCCTCCGAGGGCGGCATGGACATCGAGGAGGTCGCCGCGAAGACCCCGGAGAGGATCCACAAGGTATTCATCGATCCCGAGAAGGGCCTCACCGAGGGCGAGGCGGCGGCGGTGAGCCGCAAGATCGGCGTGCCGGAGGCGTCGGTGGCGCAGGCGGCGGCGCTGCTGCAGGGCCTGTACCGCTGCTTCTACGAGACCGACGCCTCGCTGGCCGAGATCAACCCGTTGATCCTCACCGGCGACGGCCGCGTGGTGGCGCTCGATTCGAAGCTCAACTTCGACGACAACGCGCTGTTCCGCCATCCCGACATCGTCGCGATGCGCGATCTCGACGAGGAGGACCCGCTCGAGATCGAAGCCTCGAAGTACGACCTGAACTACATCTCGCTCGACGGCGCGATCGGGTGCATGGTCAACGGCGCCGGCCTCGCCATGGCGACCATGGACACGATCAAGCTGTTCGGCGGCTCGCCGGCCAACTTCCTCGACGTCGGCGGCGGCGCCACCGCCGAGAAGGTCACCGCGGCGTTCAAGATCATGCTCTCCAACCCGAAGGTGAAGGCGATCCTGGTCAACATCTTCGGCGGCATCATGAAGTGCGACACCATCGCCGCCGGCGTGGTCGCGGCGGCGCGGGAGGTGAAGCTCTCGGTGCCGCTGGTGGTGCGGATGAAGGGCACCAACGAGGACCTCGGCAAGAAGATCCTCAAGGATTCGGGGCTGCCGATCATCTCGGCCGACAACATGGCCGACGCGGCGAAGAAGGTGGTGGCCGCGCTGAAGAAAAAGAAAAAACCGAAGCCCAAGCCGAAGCCGAAGCCGAAGGCGAAGGCGAAGAAGAGGGCGGTCAAGCCGAAGCAGCGGGGGAAGAAGAAATGAGCATCCTCATCAACCGCAACACCCGCGTCGTGACGCAGGGCATCACGGGCAAGACCGGCCAGTTCCACACCCAGACCAGCCGCGCCTACGCCAACGGCCGGGAATGCTACGTCGCCGGCGTCAACCCGAAGAAGGCGGGCGAGAACTTCGAGGGCATCCCGATCTTCGCGACCGTCAAGGAGGCGAAGGAGAAGACCGGGGTCAACACGTCGGTCATCTACGTGCCGCCGCCGTTCGCCGCGGCGGCGATCTGGGAGGCGGTGGCTGCAGACCTCGACCTCGTCATCTGCATCACCGAGGGCATCCCGGTGCGCGACATGATCGAGGTGCGCGACCGCATGCGCAAGCAGAACCGGCGCACGCGCCTGGTCGGCCCGAACTGCCCCGGCGTGATCACGCCCGACGAGATCAAGATCGGCATCATGCCCGGGCACATCCACAAGAAGGGGCGCGTCGGCGTGGTGTCGCGCTCGGGCACGCTTACCTACGAGGCGGTGGGCCAGCTCACCGAGCTCGGCATCGGGCAGTCGAGCGCAGTCGGCATCGGCGGCGACCCGGTAAACGGCCTGAAGCACATCGACGTGCTGAAGCTGTTCAACGAGGATCCCGACACGGACGCGGTCATCATGATCGGCGAGATCGGCGGCTCGGACGAGGAGACCGCGGCGCAATGGGTCAAGGGCAACATGCGCAAGCCGGTGGTCGGCTTCATCGCCGGCGTCACCGCGCCGCCCGGAAAGCGCATGGGCCACGCCGGCGCCATCATCTCCGGCGGCAAGGGCACGGCGCAGGAGAAGCTCGAGGTGATGTCGGCCTGCGGCATCAAGGTCACCAAGAACCCCGCCGAGATGGGCAAGCTCCTCAAGTCGGCGCTGAAGTAGCGAAGACAGGGACAGGCCGCGTTTTCCGCCGATTCGGGGAGGGGGACCTGATTTTCGAGGACTGGAAGGGATTTCTCGGCCGGCTCGAGCGCGCCGCGCGCGCCGACCCGGAGCTCGGGGCGTTCTCGGCGAACGCGGATTGCTGCTTTCGGCTCGTGAACGGCCCCCTCGGCGCGATCTTCGCGTTCCGCGGCGGGAAGGGCGTCGAAATCGGCGAGTCGTCCGGCGGAACGCCGTCGTTCGCGCTCGAAGCGCCCGCCGAGGTGTGGCGGAAGTTCTTCTCCTTCCCGCCGCCGGCGCCGTACCACTCCATTTACGCGATGAAGATGCGCGTGCCCGAGTTCCGCGTCAGCGGCGACGAGAGGGCGCTGGCGCAGAACGCCTCGCTGGTTCGCCGCGTGCTGGAGATCGGCCGCGCGATCGTGAGCGACATTCGGGAACAGCCCGAGAAGCGCGCCGCCAGGACGGCGGCGAAGGAGCCCGTGCGCGCGGGCTATGTCTGGATCGAGCTGGAAGGGCGGCCCTGCCGGATCTTCTACGAGGAAGCCGGGCAAGGACGCGACCTGCTCTGCCTGCACACCGCGGGCTCGGACTCGCGCCAGTTCTGGAAGCTGCTGAACGACGCGGGCCTCGCGTCGCAATGGCGGATGGTGGCGTTCGACCTGCCCTGGCACGGCAAGAGCCTGCCGCCGGAGGGGGCGCCGCTCGGCGCCTGGGAGCTGGACACGGCGCGCTACGTGGCGGCGATCGAGGCGGTGATCGGCGCGCTCGGACTCGAGCGCCCGGTATTGCTCGGCTCCTCGATGGCTGGGCAGATCTGCCTCGAGATGGCCTACCGCTGGGGCGGGCGCCTCGGCGGCGTGGTCGCCTGCGAGGCCTCGGAGCGGATCGTCGGGCGCGTGGTGCCGTTCACGCGCGACCCGCGGGTGAACGAATCGAGCTTCGTGCCCGAGTGGGTGCACGGGCTGATGGCGCCGCAGAGCCCGCCGCAGCGCCAGCGCGAGGTCTGGTGGGAGTACTCGCAGGGCGGCTGGGGCGCGTTCTGGGGCGACATCCGCTTCTACGCCGGCGAGTGGGACGCGCGCGAGCGCGTGCCGCGCATCGACACCGGCAAATGCCCGGTGATCATGCTGACCGGCGAGTACGACTATTCGTGCACGCCCGAGGTCTCCCGCGCCACCGCGGCGCGCATCCCGGGCGCCGAGTTCGAGGTGATGCGCGGCATCGGCCATTTCCCGATGGCCGAGAACCCGGAGGCGTTCCTCGGTTACCTGCGCCCGGCGCTCGAGCGCCTGCGCGCGCGCCTCGGCGGCTGAGGCGGGAGCCGGGTTGGCGCTCGAGAAGCCGGTCCTGCCGCTGCCCGGCCTGCGCCGCCTCGCCGCCGACTTCGGCGGCGCGAGCGCCGCCAACGGCCTGGTCGCGTTCATCTTCGCCGCGAGCGGGCCGGTGGCGATCATCCTCTCGGTGGGCGCGCAGGGCCACCTGTCGGAAACCGACCTCGCCTCCTGGATCTTCGGCGCGTTCTTCGTCAACGGCCTGATCAGCATCGCCTTCTGCCTGCTCTACCGCGAGCCGCTGGTCTTCTTCTGGACCATCCCGGGCGCGGTGCTGGTCGGGCCGGCGCTCGGGCACCTGGCGTTTGCGGAGGTCATCGGCGCCTTTCTCGCCTGCGGCGCGCTGATGCTGGTGCTGGGGCTCACCGGCTGGGTGCGGCGCGCGATGGAGGCGGCGCCGATGCCGATCGTGATGGCGATGGTCGCCGGCGTGTTCCTGCGCTTCGGCACCGGGCTGGTCCACGCCGTGCGCGACGACCTCGCGGTCGCCGCGCCGATGGTCGCGGTGTACGTCGCGCTCTGGGCGGCGCCGAGGCTCGGGCGCCTGATGCCGCCGCTGATCGGCGCGCTCGCCGCGGGCGCCGCCGCTATCGCGGCCGGAGGCAGCTTCCATGCGCACGGCGCCAGCCTGTTCGCGCTGTCGCCGCCGAACCTGTATGCGCCCGTCTTCTCGTGGCGCGCGATGGTCGAGCTGGTGATCCCGATCGCGATCACGGTGCTGGTGGTGCAAAACGGCCAGGGCTTCGCCGTGCTCACGGCGGCGGGGCACAAGCCCCCGATCAACGCCATCGCCGCGGCCTGCGGCGCCGGGTCGCTCGTCACCGCCTTCGTCGGCTCGGTGTCGACCTGCCTCACCGGTCCGGTGAACGCGATCCTCTCCGCCTCGGGGGATCGGCGCAGGCACTACATCGGCGGCATCGTGGTCGGCGTGCTCGCGCTGGGCTTCGGGCTGTTGTCGCCGGTCTTCACGCGGCTGCTGCTGGCGACGCCCGCGGCGTTCATCGCCGCGCTCGGCGGCCTGGCGATGCTGCGCGTGCTGCAGACCGCGTTCAGCGTCGCCTTCGGCGGCAAGTTCACGCTCGGCGCGCTGGTCACGTTCCTCGTCACCGTGGCCGATGTGCCGATCCTGAACGTCGGCGCCGCGTTCTGGGGCCTGGTGATCGGCTTCGCGGTCTCGTGGCTGCTCGAGCGCGGCGACTTCGCGTCGCTCGGACGGCCGTGATCCGCCCCTTCCGCGTCGACCTGCCGGAAGCCGTGCTCGAGGACCTGCGCGCGCGCCTGGCGCGGACCCGGCTTCCGGACGAGCCGCCGCTCGAGCCGTGGTCGACCGGCACCAGCGTCGAATACCTGCGCGGGCTGCTCGCGTACTGGCGCGACGGCTTCGACTGGCGCGCGCAGGAGGCGAAGCTGAACGCGTTCCGCCAGTTCAGCGTGCCCGTGGCGGGCATCGAGCTGCATTTCATCCACGAGGAGGGACGCGGCCCGGCGCCGATGCCGCTGCTCGTCTCGCACGGCTGGCCGGGCTCGGTATTCGAGTTCTACAAGCTGATCCCGATGCTGACCGATCCGGCGCGCTTCGGCGCCGACCCGGCGGACGCGTTCACGGTGGTCGCGCCCTCGCTGCCCGGCTACGTCTTCTCCTACCGGCCCGGCCAGCGGCGCTTCGGCGTCGAGGAGATCGCCGAGGCTTGCGACGAGCTGATGGCGCGCGTGCTCGGCTACGCGCGCTACGGCGTGCAGGGCGGCGACTGGGGTTCGTTCGTCGCGACGCGGATGGGATTCGCCTTCGCCGCCCGCGTCATCGGCATCCACCTCAACCTGCTCGCGGTGCGCCGCGACCCGAAGGTGGTGGCGAGCCCGACGCCGGAGGAGAAGCGGTTTCTCGCGGAACTGGCGCACTTCCTCAAAGAGGAGACGGGCTACCAGTGGATCCAGGGCACCCGGCCGACGACGCTCGCCTATGGCCTCGCCGACTCGCCGGCGGGCCTGGCGGCCTGGCTGGTGGAGAAATTCCGCGCCTGGACCGATTGCAACGGCAACCCCGAGAACGCGCTGACGCGCGACGAGATGCTCACGGATATCACTCTCTACTGGGCCACCGGCGCGATCGGCTCGTCGTTCTGGCCGTACTACGCGCGCATGCACCGGCCCTGGCCGGTCCCGGACGGCGCGACGGTGGACGTGCCGATGGGCTACGCCGCGTTCCCGAAGGAGATCCTGCGCCCGCCGCGCTCGCTCGCGGCGCGCATGTACGGCGACATCCGGCGCTGGAGCGAGATGCCGAAGGGCGGGCATTTCGCCGCGCTGGAGCAGCCCGAGGCGCTGGCGGCCGAGATCCGCGAGTTCTTCCGCCCCCTGCGTCGGAATGAAAGCGTGGTCTGACCCTGTTTTCGGATCAGTCCGGGGCGGGGCCGGCGAGGTCGGGCTCGCCGCAGCCCTTTAGGATCTCCGCGCGCACGGCGTCGCGCAGCCGCACTGCCGCGGCCCAATCGTCGCCGTCCGCGGCGAGCGGCGCGCCGACCGTCACGGTCACGGCGCCGCGGCGCAGGTACCAGGTGCCGTCGCGCAGCACGGAGCGCACGCCACGCAGCGCCACCGGCACCACCGGGATGCCGGCCTGCGCGGCGGCCTGGAAGGCGCCGGTGCGGAACGGCATCAGGCCGGAGGTGCGCTTCAGCGTCCCCTCGGGAAACACGATCAGCGAGGCGCCTTCGCGCGCCGCCGCAGCGAGCTCGCTCGCGCCCTCGGCGCTCTTGGCGACGTCGAAGCGCTCGATGAAGCGGGTGCCGAAGCCCGACAGCAGGCCGCGCATCAGCCAGTTGCCCTCGAACTCGCGCTTGGCGACGAAGGCGTAGCCGCGGTACTCGAGCAGCGAAAGCAGCACCACCGCGTCGAGGTAGCTGGTGTGGTTGACCGCGACGACGGCGGGCCGGCCGGATTCCAGGTGCCCGCCGCCCGCGACGACGACGGGAATGCCGGAGCCGCGCAGGAACAGGCCGCAGACGGCCCTGCCGATGCGCCAGCACGTCCGGCCCGGCGCGAGCAGCGCGGCGGCGAAGGCGACCGGAAACAGCCCGCCGAAGACCAGGTAGGCGCGAAGCGCGAACAGCGCGCCGCCGAGCGCGCGCAGGCCGCGGCGCAGCTGCGGCGCGGCGCCGGCGGCAAGCAGGTGCGCGAACTGCAGCCACACCGCCCGCGGCCGGATCGCGGCGGGGCCGCGCTCGTAGAACTCGCGCGCCGCGGCGCGGCGGATCTTGCCGCTGGAGGTCTTCGGCACGGTCGCCGGCGGCGCCAGCACGATGTCGTCGGCCGGCGCCCCGATCAGGCCCACCGCCAGCTCGTTGATCATGCGCTTCAGGTCGTCGTGGCGCGAGGCGTCGCGGTTGCGCATCTCGGCGAGCACCACCACCCGCTCGGTGCCGGTCGCCGCGTCGCCGCTGCCGAACACGGCGACGCAGCCGCGCCGCACTCCCGCGAGGGCGCCCACCGCGTCCTCCAGCTCGTAGGGGAGGATGTTGCGCCCGCCGCGGATGATGATGTCCTTCTCGCGGCCGGTCAGGTAGACCATCCCGTTTCTCATGTAGGCGCGGTCGCCGGTGGCGAGCCATTCGCCGTGGAACAGGCCGCGGGTCGCTGCCGGGTTGCGGTAGTAGCCCGAGGTCGCCGAGGGACCGCGGAACTGCAGGAAGCCCTCGTTGCCGTCGGGCAGCTCGAAGCCGGCGGCGTCTACGACCCGCATGTCGTGGCCTTCGATGGCGTAGCCGCAGCCGACCACCTTGAGCGGCGACGGGTCGTGCGGCCGCGCCGCGACCGCCTCGCCGCTGCGCGCGAGGACCTCGCGGTCGAGCGCGTCGACGCGGAACGGCTCGCCCGGCGGCGTGAAGGCGAGGCCGACGCTGCACTCGGCGAGCCCGTAGACGGGGGAGAGCGCGTTGCGGCGGAAGCCCCATTTCGCGAAGCGGTCCTGGAAGGCCGCGATCGTGTCCGGGCTGACCGGCTCGGCGCCGTTGAAGGCGAAGCGCCAGGACGACAGGTCGATCCCCTCCATGTCCTGGTCGGCGATCCTGCGCAGGCACAGCTCGTAGGAGAAATTCGGCCCTCCGGAGATGGTGCCGCGGTGGCGATGGATCGCGCGCATCCAAGCCGCCGGCCTGGCGAGGAAGGCGAGCGGCGACATCAGCACCACCGGGAAGCCGAGGAACATGGTGGCGAAGCAGCCGCCGATCAGCCCCATGTCGTGGTACAGCGGCAGCCAGCTGACGAAGACGTCTTCCGAGGTGGCGCGCGCCGAGGCGCCCATCGCTTTGACGTTGGCGAGCAGGTTGGCATGC
>DATJXO010000039.1:0-12947 GCA_035500055.1 Burkholderiales bacterium
GATCCCAGGCAACGACGACTCGAGCCGCGCCATCCGGCTGTACGCGCGCGGCATCGCGGATGCGGTGATCGAGGGACGCTCGCAGGCCGTCGAGGAAGTGGTGACGGCCTCGCGCGACGAGTTCGTAGAGGTCGAGGCGGAAGGCGGCCATTGAGGGCGCCGCGCCGGCAGGGGACAAGGGGGCCTCGGGGCCCTTTTTTTTGAACGCCACGGCGGGAAAGGACACAGCGAGGCATGGCTGAGATCAGCGCGGTCCAGGTGAAGGAGCTGCGGGAAATGACCGGGCTCGGGATGATGGAGTGCAAGAAGGCGCTCGCCGAGGCGGGCGGCGACCTGAAGAAGGCCGAGGAGCTGCTGCGCATCAAGAGCGGCGCCAAGGCCGGCAAGGCCGCGGGGCGCGTCGCGGCCGAAGGCGTCATCGGGGCCTGGCTGTCGCCGGACGCAAAGCTCGGCGCCCTCGCCGAGGTGAACTGCGAAACCGACTTCGTGGCGAAGAACTCGGACTTCCTGGCCTTCGCGCAGGACGTGGCGGAGGCGGTGGCGCGCGACAACCCGGCCGATGCCGCGGCGTTAGCGGCCTTCGAGGCCCGGCGCCAGGCGCTGGTGCAGAAGATCGGCGAGAACATCGCGGTGCGGCGCTTCGCGCGCCTGGAGGCCAGGGGCAGGCTGGCGCAATACGTGCACGGCGGCCGCATCGGCGTGCTGGTCGACTACGACGGCGCCGACGAGCTGGGCAAGGATCTTGCCATGCACGTCGCGGCGTTCAAGCCGCAGTACCTCGCCAGGGCCGACGTGCCGGCCGACTTCGTCGCGCGCGAGCGCGACATCGCCGCGGCACGCGCCAGGGACTCCGGCAAGCCGCCCGAGATCGTCGCCAAGATGGTCGAGGGCGCGGTCAACAAGGTCCTCAACGAGATCACGCTCCTCGGCCAGCCTTTCGTCAAGGACGACAAGCAGGCGGTGGAAAAGGTGCTCGCCGCGAAGAAAGCCAAGCTGAACGCGTTCCGGCTGCTCGTCGTCGGCGAGGGCATCGAGAAGAGATCGAGCGACTTCGCCGCCGAGGTGCAGTCGATGGCGAAGCAGGGCGCCTAGCAGGAAGCGCCGCATGGCTCCGAAGTACAAGCGCATCCTGCTCAAGCTCTCGGGCGAGGCGCTGATGGGCGACGGCGCCTACGGCATCAGCCGCGAGACGATCGAGAAGATCGTCGCCGAGATCGCGGCGGTAGCGCGCCAGGGCGTCGAGATCGGGGTCGTCATCGGCGGCGGCAACATCTTCCGCGGCCTGGCGCCCGGGGCCGCGGGCATGGACCGCGCGACCGCCGACTACATGGGCATGCTCGCCACGGTGATGAACGCGCTGGCGCTGCAGGACGCGATGCGGCGCGCGGGCGTGGAGAGCCGCGTGCAGTCGGCGCTCAACATCGAGCAGGTGGTGGAGCCCTATATCCGCGGCAAGGCGATCCGCTATCTCGAGGAGGGCAAGGTGGTGATCTTCGCCGCCGGCACCGGCAATCCGTTCTTCACCACCGACACCGCGGCGGCGCTGCGCGCGAGCGAGGTCGGCGCCGAGGTCGTGCTAAAGGCCACCAAGGTGGACGGCGTGTACACTAGCGATCCAAACAGGGACGCGGGCGCGCGGCGCTACAGCCGCGTCAGCTTCGACGAAGCGATCCAGCGCAACCTCAAGGTCATGGACGCGACCGCGCTGACGCTCTGCCGCGACCAGCGCCTGCCGGTCAACGTGTTCAGCATCTTCCGCCCCGGCGCCCTCGGCCGGGTGGTGGCGGGCGAGGACGAGGGCACGCTGGTCCACGTGTAACCGGAGCGAGCGCCATGATCGCAGAGCTGAAAAAATCCACGGAGGCGAAGATGCACAAGAGCGTCGAGGCGTTCAAGCTCGACCTCGGCAAGATCCGCACCGGGCGCGCGCATACCGGGCTGCTCGACCACCTCACGGTCGACTACTACGGCGCGCAGACGCCGCTCAACCAGATCGCCAAGATCACGCTGCTCGACGCCCGCACCATCGGCGTCGCGCCGTTCGAGAAGAAGATGGCGCAGGCGGTGGAGAAGGCGATCCGCGACTCGGACCTCGGCCTCAACCCGGCCTCCGCCGGGGAGGTGATCCGGGTGCCGATGCCGTCGCTCACCGAGGAACGGCGCCGCGAGCTGACCAAGCTGGTGCACAAGGAGGCCGAGACCGCGCGCGTCGCGGTGCGCAACCTGCGGCGCGACGCCATCCATGCGCTCAAGGAGGCGCTGAAGAAGAAGGAGGTCTCCGAAAACGACGAGCGGCGCGCGCAGGACGAGGTGCAGAAGCTCACCGACCGGAACGTCGCCGAGATCGACAGGCTCATGGCGCAGAAGGAAGCCGAGTTGATGGCGGTCTGAGGCATGGCGTGAGGCATACCAGCTCCACGGTTTCGATCCCGCCGCACGGCGCGGTGCCGCGCCACGTCGCGGTCATCATGGACGGCAACGGCCGCTGGGCCAGGCGACGTCACCTGCCGCGGTTTGCCGGCCACAAGCGCGGTGTCGAGACCGTGCGCGGCGTGGTCAAGGCCTGCGCCGAGCGCGGCGTCGAGTTCCTCACGCTGTTCGCGTTCAGCTCGGAGAACTGGCGCCGCCCGCCGGACGAGGTGGCCCTGCTGATGCAGCTTTTCCTCGGCGCGCTGGAGAAGGAGGTGCAGAAGCTGCACCGCAACGGCATCCGGCTGAAGGTGATCGGCGACCGCGGGCCGTTCGATCCGAAGATCCGGGCACTGATCGCCGAGGGCGAGGCGCTCACGGCGGGCAACGCCGGGCTGACGCTGACCGTCGCCGCCAACTACGGCGGCCGCTGGGACGTGCTGCAGGCGCTGAGCCGGCTGTTGCAGGACGACCCGTCGAAAGCGGCGCAGGCCCTGCGCGAGGCGGACCTGGCGCCGTACCTGTCGATGAGCTACGCGCCGGAGCCGGACCTCTTTATCCGCACCGGCGGCGAGCAGCGCATCAGCAATTTCCTGCTCTGGCAGCTGGCGTACGCGGAGTTCTATTTCACCGACACGCTGTGGCCCGACTTCGACGCCCGTGCGCTGGACGCAGCGTTCACCTCCTACCGCAGCCGGGAGCGGCGCTTCGGCCGCACCAGCGAGCAGGTCTCGGGCGCGGACGCCGGCGCGCAGCAGCCGCGCACCGCGTCGAACGACGCCTGACCGCTTGTTCGCCCGGCGCCTCCTGACCGCCGCGGCGCTGCTCGGCGCGTTTCTCGGCGCGCTGTTCTGCCTCGACCGCGCTAGCTTCGCCGCGATCGTCGCGCTGGTGGTGGCGCTGGCGGCCCACGAATGGGCGCGGCTCTGCGGTCTGCGCGGCGCGCGGGCGGCGGGCTACGCCGCGGCTTGCGGGGCGCTGCTGCTCGCCGTCAGCTACGCCGGTGCTCTGCGCGAGCCGGCCGCATGGGCTGCCGCTGCCTTCTGGGCACTAGTCGTCCCCGCCTGGCTGGCGAAGGGCGTGAGCGCGGGCGCGCGCACCTGGCTGCTGGCCGCGGGCCTTGCCGTGCTCGCGCCGGCAGGCGCGGCGATGGTCGCGTTGCCTCCGGTCCTGGCGCTGCTGACGCTGGGCCTGGTCTGGGTCGCCGACACCGCCGCTTACCTCGCAGGTACTGCCTACGGCCGACGCCGCCTCGCGCCCTCCATCAGCCCGGGCAAGACCTGGGAAGGCGTCGCCGGCGGCGTCGTCGGCAGCGTTATCTACGCTATCATCTGCGCGATGTTCAGCCCGAGTCTCGGACGGCTCGTGCAGGGGGCGATCTGGGTGGCGTTTCTGGCCGGCGCGCTGCTGCTCTGTGCCGCATCGATCGTGGGCGACCTCTTCGAGTCGGCGCTCAAGCGCCAGGCGGGCGCGAAGGACAGCGGCACGCTGCTGCCGGGGCACGGCGGCGTGCTGGATCGCATCGACAGCGCGACCGCGGCGCTTCCCGTGGCGCTGCTGCTGCTGCAGGCCTTGGGCGCGACATGACGCAATACCTGACGATCCTCGGCGCCACCGGCTCGATCGGCGCGAGCACCCTCGATGTCGTCTCGAGGCATCCGGACCGCTTCCGCGTCTTCGCGCTGAGCGCGCACCGCGCCGCCGACGCGCTGCTGGAGCTCTGCCTGAAGCACGCGCCGCGCTACGCGGTGCTGTCGGGCCTCGCGGAGGACGCGGCGCTGCGCCGGCGCTTCACGGACGCCGGGTGCGCGAGCGAGCTGCTGTTCGGCGCGCGCGCCCTCGAGCAGGTGGCGGACGCGCCCGAGGCCGGGACCGTGATGGCGGCGATCGTGGGTGCCGCTGGGCTGGCGCCGGCGCTCGCCGCGGTGCGCGCCGGCAAGCGCGTCCTGCTCGCGAACAAGGAGGCGCTGGTGATGGCCGGCGCGTTCTTCGTGCGCGCGGTCCGCGAGTCGGGTGCCACGCTGCTGCCGATCGACAGCGAGCACAACGCCGTGTTCCAGTGCCTGCCCGACGGGACGGCCGGGCCGGCGGTGCGGCGCGTGCTGCTCACCGCCTCGGGCGGGCCGTTCCGCGCCGTGCCGGTCGAGCGCCTGGCCGAGGTGACGCCGGAGCAGGCCTGCGCGCATCCCAACTGGGTGATGGGGCGAAAGATCTCCGTCGACTCCGCGACCATGATGAACAAGGGCCTCGAGGTGATCGAGGCGCACTGGCTGTTCGGGCTGCCGACCGAGCGCATCGAAGTCCTGATCCATCCGCAAAGCATCGTGCATTCGCTGGTCGAGTACGTCGACGGCTCGGTGATCGCCCAGCTCTCCCATCCGGACATGCGCGTGCCGATCGCGCACGCGCTCGGCCATCCGGAGCGCATCGCCTCCGGCGCGACGCCGCTCGACCTGGCGAGGGCGGGGGCGCTGGCATTCGAGCGCCCCGACCTGCGCCGCTTTCCCTGCCTCGAGCTGGCGTACGCTGCGTTGCGCGCGGGCGGCACGGCGCCCGCGATCCTGAACGCGGCCAACGAAGTGGCGGTGGCCTCGTTCCTCGAGGGGCGGCTGCGCTACACGTCGATCGCGCAGGTGGTGAGGCACGCGCTCGATCGCGTCGCCGCCGGCGAGGCGCTGACGCTGGAAGCCGTGCTCGAGGCCGACCGCGAGGCGAGGCGCGCGGCGGCGGGCTGCGTGGCGCAGCTGACGGAGCGCGCGGCGTGAGCTTCCTGCACACCGTACTCGCGTTCGTGGTCGCGCTCGGCGTGCTGATCGTGGTGCACGAGTACGGGCACTACCTGGTCGCGCGCCTCTGCGGCGTCCGGGTATTGCGGTTTTCGGTCGGCTTCGGGCGCCCGCTCGCGACCTGGAGGGTCGGCCGCGACGCGACCGAGCTGACGCTGGCCGCGGTTCCCTTCGGCGGCTACGTCAAGATGCTCGATGAGCACGAAGGAACGGTCGAGCCGCGGGAGCTGCACCGCGCCTTCAACCGGCAGAGCGTGTGGCGGCGCTTCGCCATCGTGGTCGCCGGCCCCGCGTTCAACTTCCTGTTTGCGATCGCCATCTACTCCGGCCTGTACATGCACGGGCTGCCGGAGGCTCGGCCGGTGCTGGGTGCGCCGGCCGCGGGCACGGCGGCATCCGCGGCGGGGCTGGCGGCGGGGGATACCGTGCGCTCGGTCGACGGTGCGCGCGTCGCCACGTGGCAGGACCTGCGCTGGCGCGTGCTGCAGGGCGCGCTGCAGCGCGAATCGCTGAGCATCGAAGTGAGCGGCGCCGACGGCAACGTCTCGGACCATGTCCTCGACCTGCGCGGCTATCCCAGCGACGACGTCGCGGACGACCCGCTGGAGCGCATCGGCCTGCGGCTGTACCGGCCGCCGCTCGCACCGGTGATCGGGCGCGTGCTCGCCGGCAGCGCCGCGGAGCGCGCGGGGCTGCAGGCCGGCGATCGCGTGCTCGAGGCCGGGACCAGGAAGATCGACCGCTGGGAGGACCTGGTCGACGCCGTGCGCGCCCATCCGGGGCGCGCGCTGCCGCTCCAACTGGAGCGCGGCGGCACCCGCCTCGCCCTCGTCGTGGTGCCGGAGGTGGTGGGCGAGGGCAGCGCGCGCTTCGGGCGCATCGGCGCCGCGCCGCGCATATCCGGCTCCGACGCCGGGCGCATCGTGATGCGCGTGCGCTACGGCCCCCTCGAAAGCGTCGCCAAGGCTGCGACGCGCACCTGGGACATCTCGGTCTTCAGCCTGCGCATGCTCGGCAAGATGCTGGTCGGGGAAGTCTCCTGGCGGCACCTGTCGGGCCCGGTCACGATCGCGGACTACGCGGGCCAGTCGGCGCAGCTCGGCTGGATCTCGTACGCCACCTTCCTCGCCCTCATCAGCATCAGCCTCGGCGTGCTGAATCTGCTGCCGATTCCGCTGCTCGACGGCGGGCACTTGATGTACTATGCCGTCGAAATCGTCAAGGGGAGCCCGGTCTCGGAACGAGCCATGGAGCTCGGCCAGCGCGTCGGTTTGGCGCTGCTCCTCGTCATCATGGCGTTCGCGTTCTACAACGACCTGAATCGTCTGCTCTCTTGATGCCGAAGCGGGAATGCCGATGCGCATGCGATTGCTCGCGGTAGCGGCGTGCGCGCTGCTGATGGCGGCGGCGGGCGGCGCCCTGGCGCAGACGTTCAAGCCGTTCGTGGTGAAGGACATCCGCGTCGAGGGCCTGCAGCGCACCGAGCCCGGGACCGTGTTCAGCTACCTGCCGGTGAAGGTCGGCGAAACCATGACGGAGGAGAAGGCGCAGCAGGCGCTGCGCGCGCTGTTCGCGACCGGGTTCTTCCGCGACGTCAGGCTGGAGGTGGAGAAGGACGTGCTGGTGGTGCAGGTCGTGGAGCGTCCGGCGATCGCGCAGATCGACATCTCCGGCGTGAAGGAATTCGACACCGACACGCTGAAGAAGATCCTGCGCGACGTCGGGCTGGCCGAGGGCCGGACGTTCGACCGCTCGGTGCTCGAGAACGCGGAGCAGGAGCTCAAGCGCCAGTACCTGACGCGCGGGCGCTACGGGGCCGAGGTGCAGACCACGGTGACGCCGCTCGAGCGCAACCGCGTCGGCATCAACATCGCGGTGACCGAGGGCGAGGTGGCGAAGATCCGCGGCATCAACATCGTGGGCGCGAGCGCCTTCCCGGAGAAGGAGCTGCTCGACCAGTTCTCGCTGCGCACCCCCGGCTGGCTCACCTGGTACACCAAGCTCGACCAGTACTCGAAGCAGAAGCTGACCGGGGACCTCGAGGCGCTGAGGTCGTTCTACCAGAACCGCGGCTACCTCGACTTCAACGTCGACTCGACGCAGGTGTCGATCACGCCCGACCGGCGCGACATCTACATCACTGTCAACGTGACCGAGGGCGAGAAGTACACGGTCTCGGACGTGAAGCTCGGCGGCAAGATGCTGCTGCCGAAGGAGGAGCTGGAGAAGTTCATCAAGATCAAGCCGGGCCAGGTGTTCTCGCGCGAGCTGCTAACCGAGTCCACCAAGGCGATCGCCGACCGGCTCGGCAACGAGGGCTACGCCTTCGCCAACGCCAGCGCCGTGCCCCAGGTGGACCGGGAGAAGCGCACGGTGGCGTTCACGATCGTGATCGACCCGGGACGCCGCGTCTACGTGCACCGCATCAACGTGACGGGCAACACCAAGACCCGCGACGAGGTGGTCCGCCGCGAGATGCGCCAGCTCGAGGGCGCGTACTACGACGCCTCTAAGATCCAGCTCTCGAAGCGGCGCATCGACAAGACAGAGTACTTCAAGAGCGTCAACGTCGAGACCCAGCCTGTGCCCGACAGCCCCGATCAGGTCGACGTCAACTTCTCGGTGGAAGAGAAGCCGACCGGCTCGCTGCTCCTAGGGGCGGGCTTCTCGACCGTCGACAAGGTGATCTTATCGGGGTCCATCTCGCAGGCCAACGTCTTCGGCAGCGGCAAGTTCCTCTCCGTGCAGGTGAACAGCGGCAAGGTGAACCGCACCTACTCGATTTCGTACCTCAATCCCTACTTCACGGTGGACGGCGTCAGCCAGGGATTCGATCTCTACACCCGCAAGGTCGACGCCTCCTCGCTGGCCGTCGGCCCCTACACCACCGATACCATCGGCGGCGGCCTCAAGTTCGGCTACCCGCTGAACGAGACCGACGGCGTGAACTTCGGCCTGGTGCTGGAGACCGTGAAGATCGGCACCTTCAGCGACAGCCCGTTGAGCTACATCAATTTCGTGCAGCAGTTCGGCGACCGCTATACCTACGGCGCCGGCACGGCGGGCTGGGCCCGGGACCGCCGCGACAGCGCCATCCTGACGACCAGCGGCACGCTGACCCGCGCCTCGGCCGAACTGGCCGGAGGAAACCTGGAGTACTACCGGCTGGACGTCGGCGAGCAGTGGTTCCACCCGATCACCAAGACAGTGGTGCTGGCCCTGAGCGGCGACGCCGGCCTGGTGCGCGGCCTCGGCGGCAAGCCTGTCCCGTTCTTCAAGAACTTCTACGTCGGCGGGCCGGGCTCGGTGCGCGGCTACAAAGCCTACTCGATCGGCCCGCTCGACTCCCAGGGCAACGCGCTCGGCGGCACGCGCAAGGTCCTGGGCAGCGCCGAGCTGCAGTTCCCGGTGCCCGGCGCCGAGCAGGACAAGTCGCTGCGCCTGGCGCTGTTCCTGGATGCCGGCCAGACCTACGCCGAGGGGCAGAAGGTCGACCTCGGCGACCTGCGCTATTCGGCGGGCCTCGCCGTGGCGTGGAACTCGCCGTTCGGTCCGCTCAAGATTTCCTTCGGCAACCCCCTGAACAAGAAGCCGGGCGACCGCAGCGAGCGGTTACAATTGAACTTTGGAACCGCATTCTGAGGCACGGATGTCGCAGCAACCCGTCGTACGCAACCTGATTGCCGCCGCCGCGGCGGCGCTGGCGATCGGCGCGCCCTGCGCGGCGCTCGCCCAAGCGAAGATCGGCGTCGTCCAGATCGAGCGCATCGTGCGCGACTCGGCGCCGGCGATCCGGGCGCAGAAGAAGCTCGAGGCCGAGTTCGCCAAGCGCGAGCAGGAGCTGGCGCGCAACGCCGACCAGCTCAAGCGCATGCAGGACGACCTGGAGAAGAACAGCGTGACCATGTCCGAGTCGCAGCGCCGCGACAAGGAGCGCGAGTTCAACGACCTCAACCGCGAGTTCCAGCGCAAGCAGCGCGAGTACCGGGAGGACGTCAACCAGCGGCGCAACGAGGAGCTGGCGCAGGTGATCGAGATCGCCAACCGCGTCATCCGCCAGATCGCCGAGCAGGAGAAATACGACATCATCTTCCAGGAAGCCGCGTATGCGAATCCGCGCATCGACATCACCGACAAGGTGATCAAGGCGATGGAAGGCAAGACGCCAGCCCCAAGCAAATGACATGCCCGGGCCGTTCACGCTCGCGCAGATCGCATCGCGGCTGGGCGGCCGGGTCGAGGGTGACCCGCAGGTCCTGATCCGCCAGGTCGGCTCGCTGGAGCGGGCCGCTCCCGGGCAGATCACTTTCCTCTCCGGCGCGCGGCACCGCGGCAAGCTCGCCGCGACGCACGCCTCGGCGGTGGTGCTGGGCGCGAAAAGCGAGGGGCTCACCGCGCTGCCGCGCATCGTGTGCGAGAACCCGTACGCCTACTTCGCGCGCGTGTCGCAGATGTTCAACCCGGCGACCACGCAGGCGCCGGGCGTGCATCCGGCGGCCGTGGTCGCCCCCGGGGCGGTGCTGGGTCGCGACGTCTCGATCGGCGCCGGCTGCGTCGTCGGCGACGGCGTCGCGATCGGCGACGGCAGCTGCCTGTATCCGCGCGTCACGGTCTATCCGGGCTGCCGCATCGGCGCCCGCGCCATCGTGCACTCCGGCGCGGTGATCGGGGCGGACGGCTTCGGCATCGCGCCCGAGGACGGGCGCTGGATCAAGATCCCGCAGAGCGGCCGGGTGGTGATCGGCGACGATGTCGAACTCGGGGCCAACACCACCATCGACCGCGGCGCGATCGACGACACCGTGATTGGCGACGGCGTCAAGCTCGACAACCAGATCCAGATAGGCCACAACTGCCGCGTCGGCGCGCACACCGCGATGGCGGGCTGCGTCGCCGTCGCGGGCAGTGCCGAAATCGGCTGCCGCTGCACCATCGGCGCGCGCGCACTGATCCTCGGCCACCTGCAGATCTGCGACGATGTCCACGTCTCGGCCGATACGGTGATCTCGCGCTCGATCCGCAAGCCCGGGACCTACACCGGCATGTTCCCGTTCGACGACAACGCGTCCTGGACGCGCAACGCGGCGCAACTGCGGCACCTGGCGGAGCTCGCCGGGCGCGTCGCGGCGCTCGAGAAGCGCCGGCGCAGATAGGGGAGGCAAGGCGACGATGGCGGAAATGGACATCCACGAGGTGCTCGCGCACCTGCCGCAGCGCTATCCGCTGCTCATGATCGACCGCGTCCTGTCCTGTGAGCCCGGCAAGTCGATCCGCGCGCTGAAGAACGTCTCCGCGAACGAGCCCTACTTCCCGGGGCACTTTCCGCATCGCCCGGTGATGCCGGGCGTCCTGATCCTGGAGGCGATGGCGCAGGCCGCCGGGATTCTGGTGTTCCGCACCCTCGGCACCCGGCCCGACGACAAGTCGGTCTACTACTACGCCGGCATCGACAACGCGCGCTTCAAGCGGCCGGTCGAGCCGGGCGACCAGCTCGAGATCGAGGTGTCGATCCAGGGCTCGAAGCGCGGCATCTGGAAGTTCGAGTGCCGCGCGCGGGTCGGCGAGGCGCTGGCGGCGGAAGCCGAGATCCTCTGCACCGTGCGCTCGGCCGGCGAGCAATGATCCACCCCTCCGCGATCGTCGCGCCGGAGGCACGCCTGGCCGCGGACGTCGCGGTCGGCGCCTGCTCGATCGTCGGGCCGCAGGTCGAGGTCGGGGAGGGCACCTGGATCGGGCCGCACGTGGTGATCGAGGGGCGCACGCGCATCGGGCGGCGCAACCGCATCTCGCAGTTCGCCTCGATAGGCGGCCCGCCGCAGGACAAGAAGTACGCGGGCGAGGACACGGTGGTCGAGATCGGCGACGGCAACACGATCCGCGAGTACGTCACCATCAACCGCGGCACCGCCGGCGACGCCGGCGTCACGCGCGTCGGCAGCGACAACTGGATCATGGCGTACGTGCACTTCGCGCACGATTGCCGCATCGGCAGCCACACGATCTTCGCCAACGCCTGCGAGCTGGCGGGGCACGTCGAGGTCGAGGACTGGGCGACGCTCGGCGCCACCACGCTGGTGCACCAGTTCGTGCGCATCGGCGCGCATAGCTTTACGGGCATGGGGACCTACCTGGACCGGGACCTGCCGCCGTTCGTGCGCGCCGCCGGCAACATGGCACAGCCCTACGGCATCAACAGCGTGGGCCTGCGGCGGCGCGGCTTCCCGGCCGCGGCGATCGACGCGCTGAAGCGCGCCTACAAGACGATCTACCGCAGCGGGCTGGGACAGGAGGAAGTGCGCCGCGAGCTGGAGGCGCAGGCGGTGTCCTGCGCCGAGGTCGCGGCGGTGCTTGCGTTCCTCGGCGCCTCCAAGCGCGGCATCATCCGCTAGTGCCGGCCGACGCAGCGCTGCGCTTCGGCATGGTGGCCGGGGAGGCCTCCGGCGACCTGCTGGCGGCGCACCTGATCGCCGCGCTGCAGGCGCGGCGGCCGCAGCTGGCGTTCTTCGGCATCGGCGGGCCGCGCATGCTGGCGCGGGGCTTCGAGTCGCAGGTCCCGATGGAGAAGCTGGCGGTACGGGGCTATGCCGAGGTGCTGCGGCACTACCGCGAAATCATGGCCATTCGCCGGCGCCTCGCCGCGCGTCTGCTGGCCGAGCGGCCCGCGGCGTTCATCGGGGTCGATTCCTCGGACTTCAACCTCGACCTGGAGCGCACGCTGAAGGACGCGGGCATCCCCGCGATCCACTATGTCAGCCCGTCGATCTGGGCTTGGCGCGGCTGGCGCCTGCGACGCATCGCACGCTCGGTCACGCACCTGCTCGCGATGTACCCGTTCGAGCCGGCTCTGTACGAGAAGGCGGGCGTGCCGGTGACCTACGTCGGACACCCACTCGCGGACGTGATCCCCCTCGAGCCGGACAAGGGCCGGGCGCGCGCCGAGCTGAGGGTGCCGCCCGGGCGGCGCCTGATCGCGCTGCTGCCGGGAAGCCGGCGCTCGGAACTGCACTACATGGCCGATACCTTCGTCCAGACCGCGCGCCGGCTGCTGCAGGACCTGCCCGACGCGCATTTCGTCTGCCCCACGGCGTCGCGGGCGACTCGCGACATGTTCGAGGCGGCGCTGCGGCGCCACCAGGCCGGCGGCCTGCCGCTGACGCTGCTGTTCGGCCACTCCCACGAGGCGCTGGCGGCCGCCGACCTCGCGCTGGTCGCGAGCGGCACCGCGACGCTCGAGGCGGCGCTGTTCAAGACGCCGATGGTGATCGTGTACCGGCAGTCGCCGCTGACGTGGGCGCTGATGCGCCGGATGCTCTACCTGCCGTACATCGGCTTGCCCAACATCCTCGCGGGAGAGCGCCTGGTGCCGGAGTTCGTGCAGGACAGGGCGACGCCGGGGCGGCTCGCCGAGGCGCTGCTCGCGCTGCTGCACGACTCGGGGGCGCAGCGCCGCCAGGTGGAGAAATTTCGCGAGCTGCACCGCGTGCTGCGGCAGGACACGGCGCAGAAGGCCGCCGAGGCGGTGCTCGCGGTGGTCGATGCGTCGCGCCGCTAGCGCCTGAGGCAGAATAGCCGGGCATGCGGCGCGCCGTGGTTTGCGGGGTGGACGAGGCGGGGCGGGGCCCGCTCGCCGGCCCGGTGTACGCCGCCGCGGTGATCCTCGACCCGGCGCGGCGGGTCAACGGCCTCGCCGACTCCAAGCTGCTGACGCCGGCGCGGCGCGAGAAGCTCGCGCAGCGCATCAGGGAGCGCGCG
>DATJXO010000040.1:0-14679 GCA_035500055.1 Burkholderiales bacterium
TAGCTCTCGTAGAGCACGCCGAGCACGATGTACATGGTGACGATCGCCGCCAGGATCAGGAACAGCGTGTTGCTGAGCGAGGCCTGGAAGGCGAGCGCCGCGCCCTGGAAGCGCGTCTGCGCGCCGAGCGGCAGGCCGATCTCGGCCTGCGCCGCGCGGATCGCCTTCACCGCCGGCCCGAGCGAGGCCCCCGGCGCGAGGTTGAACGAGATGGTCGCGGCCGGGAACTGGCCGAGGTGGTTGATGATGAGCGGCGTGTGCTTCTCCACCACCTTGGCGACCGTGGACAGGCGCACCTGGCCGCCGTTGGTCGAGCCGACGTACAGGTCGTCGAGCGACTGCGGCCCGCGGCGGTACTGCGGCGCGGCCTCCAGCACCACCCGGTACTGGCTGGTCTGCGTGAAGATGGTCGACACCAGGCGCTGGCCGAAGGCGTTGTAGAGCGCGTTGTCGATCGCGCCCGGGGTGACGCCGAGGCGCGCCGCGGTGGCGCGATCGATGTCGACGTAGGCCTGCAGCCCCTCGTCCTGCTGGTCGCTGGTCACGTCGGCGAGCTCGGGCAGCTGGCGCATGCGCGCCACCAGCTTCGGCACCCACTGCGAGAGCTCGTCGAGGTTCGCGTCCTCCACCGTCATCTGGTACTGCGTGCGGCTGACGCGGTCTTCGATCGTCAGGTCCTGCACCGGCTGCATGTAGAGCGTCGCGCCCTCGACCCTGGCCAGCCGCCGCTGCAGGCGCCGGATGATCTCGGGCGCGCGCGCGTCGCGCTCGGAGAGCGGCTTGAGGTTGATCAGCATGCGGCCGCTGTTCAGCGTGGTGTTGACGCCGTCCACGCCGATGAACGACGACAGGCTCTCCACCGCCGGGTCCTCCAGCACCGCGCGCGCCAGCTCGCGCTGCTTGTCGGCCATCGCCGGGAACGAGATCGACTGCGGCATCTCCGAGATGCCCTGGATCAGGCCGGTGTCCTGCACCGGGAAGAAGCCCTTCGGGATGAAGACGTAGAGCAGCGCCGTGAGCGCGAGCGTGCCGAGCGCGACCCAGAGCGTGGCGCGCTGGCGCGCCAGCACCCAGTCGAGCATCACCGCGTAGCCGCCGATGACGCGGTCGAAGAAGGCGCCGCTGGCGCGGTAGAAGCGGCCCTGCTCGGCCTCGGGCGTGTGCCGCAGGATGCGCGCGCACATGGTCGGCGTGAGCGTGAGCGACACCACCGCCGAGATCAGGATCGCGACCGCGAGCGTGATGGCGAACTCGCGAAAAAGTCTGCCGACCACCTCGCCCATGAACAGCAGCGGGATCAGCACCGCGATCAGCGAGAACGTGAGCGAGATGATGGTGAAGCCGATCTGCGCCGAGCCCTTCAGCGCCGCCTCGAGCGGATCGTCTCCCTCCTCGAGGTAGCGCGCGATGTTCTCGATCACCACGATGGCGTCGTCCACGACGAAGCCGGTGGCGATGGTGAGCGCCATCAGCGTCAGGTTGTTGATCGAGAAGCCCGCCAGGTACATGACGCCGAAGGTGCCGACCAGCGACAGCGGCACCGCGACGCTGGGGATCGAGGTCGCCGCGGCGCTGCGCAGGAACAGGAAGATGACCATCACCACCAGCGCGATGGCGAAGGCGAGCTCGATCTTGACGTCGCGCACCGAGGCGCGGATTCCGGTGGTGCGGTCCGACAGCAGCTTCACCTCCACCGCGCCGGGCAGCGAGGCCCGCAGCTGCGGCAGCAGCTGCTTGACGCGGTCCGACACCTCGATGACGTTGGAGCCCGGCTGGCGCTGGATGTTGACCAGCACCGCCGAGGCGTCGTCGGCCCACGCCGCGAGGCGCTCGTTCTCGGCGCCGTCGACCGCCTGCGCCACGTCGGAGAGGCGGATCGGGCTGCCGCCCTTCCAGGCCACGATCAGGTTGAGGTACTCCGCGGCCGAGCGCAGCTGGTCGTTGGCGTCGATGGTCGAGGCGCGCGCCGGCCCATCGAATGATCCCTTCGCCTGGTTCACGTTGGCCGCGCTGATTGCGAGGCGCAGGTCGTCGAGCGACAGGCCGTAGGCGGCGAGCGCCTTCGGGTTGGCCTGGATGCGCACCGCGGGCCGCTGCCCGCCGGCGATCGTCACCAGGCCGACGCCCGGCAGCTGCGAGATCTTCTGCGCCACGCGCGTGTCGACCAGGTTCTGCAGCTGCGGCAGCGGCAGCGTGCCGGAGGTCACCGCCAGCGTCAGGATCGGCGCGTCGGCCGGGTTCACCTTGCTGTAGATCGGCGGCACCGGAAGGTCGCTCGGCAGGAACGAGCCCGAGGCGTTGATCGCCGCCTGCACCTCCTGCTCGGCGACGTCGAGCGGCAGCTCGAGCGAGAACTGCAGCGTGATCACCGAGGCGCCGCCGGAGCTGCTGGAGGACATCTGGTTCAGCCCCGGCATCTGGCCGAAGGTGCGCTCCAGCGGCGCGGTGATCGACGAGGTCATCACGTCCGGGCTCGCGCCCGGGTAGAGCGTGGTGACCTCGATCGTCGGGTAGTCGACCTCCGGCAGCGCCGACACCGGGATGAAGCGGTAGGCGAGCGCGCCCGCGAGCAGGATCGCCAACATGGCGAGCGAGGTCGCCACCGGCCTGAGGATGAACGGGCGGGAGGGGTTCACCGGGGCGTCGCGCTCGGGCGGCGTGCGCGGCTACTGCTGCGACTGCCGCCGCTGGCGGCCGAGCTCGCGCATGCGCTGCTTGCGCTCCTCCTCGGGGAGCTGCTTCATCTCCTCGCCGAACTCGCCCTTGTCGATGCGCTCGTTGAGCGCCTTCCAGCGCTTCAGGCGCTCCTCGGGCGAGAGCCCCTCGAAGCCGGACTTGCGCGCCGGCGGCTTGGGCGGCCCGGTGTCGCGCTTGACCAGCTCGACCGTGGCGCCCTCGCGCAGCTTGTCGGCGCCGTCGACCACGACCAGCATCCCCGGGGTCACGCCCTGCTCGATCGCGACCCTGTCGTCCTGCACCGGCCCGAGCCGCACCTTGCGCACGCTGACGGTCTTCTTCTCCGGGTCCACGGCGTAGACGAAGGTCCCCGGCGTGCCGCGCTGCACCGCAGCGCCCGGCACCACGGTGGCGTCCTTCTTCACGTCCACCAGCAGCTTCACGTTGACGAACTGGTTGGGGAACAGCGCCAGGTCGTGGTTCGAGAACTCGGCCTTCAGCTTCACCGTGCCGGTCGCCGGGTCGACCTGGTTGTCCGCGGTGAGCAGCGTCCCGGTCGCGAGCCGCGTCTTGCCGGAGCGGTCGAACACGGTCACCGGGAGCTTGTCGCCGGCGTGCAGCTTCTTCATCACCTGCGGCACGCTGTCCTCCGGGATCGCGAACACCACCGCGATCGGCTCGAGCTGCGTGATCACGACCAGGCCGCTGGCGTCGCTCGCGTGGACGATGTTGCCGAGGTCGACCTGGCGCAGGCCGAGCCGGCCGCCGACCGGCGCGGTGACGTGGCAGTAGGTGAGCTGCAGGCGCGCGCTGTCGATCGCCGCCTGGTCGATCTTGAGTGCCGCGTCGTACTGGCGCACCAGCGCGTCCTGCGTGTCGAGCTGCTGCTTGGCGACCGAGTCCTGCTTGAAGAGCAGCTGGTAGCGCTCCAGGTCGACCTTGGCGTTCGTCAGCAGCGCCTGGTCGCGCGCCAGCTGGCCCTCGGCCTGCGCCAGCTGCACCTGGTAGGGGCGCGGGTCGATCTCGGCGAGCGGCTCGCCCGCCTTCACCACCTGGCCCTCGCGGAACAGGATCTTCATCAGCTGGCCGTCGACGCGGGTGCGCACCGTCACGGTGGCGACCGGCGTCACCGTGCCGAGCGCCTCGAGCTGCACGCCGACGTCGGCGGTGACCGCCGCGGCGGCGACCACCGGAATGCCGCGCCCGAGGCCGGCATAGGCGCCTTTGCCCGGCCCCTTGGCCGCGGCCGGGCCCGCCGCCCCGGTGCCGCGGCCCTGAAAGTAGTAATACCCCGCGCCAGCGGCGAGCGCCGCGGCCGCGACCAGTCCCGCGATCCAGCTCTTTTTCATCGTTGTTTGCCTTCCAGTCCGGCTTTATAACCTCGCCCGGCCGGCTCCCTCCTTTCGAACTTGTAAGCGAATGTTGCAGTAGCGGCGCGCCGGGGTCCACCGGGCGGAGGTTCGGGCTGCGGGGAACGGGGCGCCAGGCGGCGCCGAAACTCACCTACAACTGCGAGAAAACGGGGCCAAGCCGCGCCTTCCGGCGCGGCGCCGGACCCCCAAAAACGTAGTCTGTCCCTGTTCTTGCCGGGTTGCGGCTTCGACTAGCGCAGCGCGACGCGGAATTCCTCGCGCACCACGTCCTTGCCCTGCAGCAATTCGGCCGAGCGCTCGCGCTCGGCGTCGAACACCACCGCGGCGAGCTCGCGCAGCTTGTCGCGCGCCTCCTCCAGCGTCTGGCCCTGCGAATTCACGTCCGGCAGCTCCTCGACGAAGCCGATGTAGCCGTGCGTCGAGCGCAGATATACCGCGGTAAAAGAGATCACTGGATTTTCCATGCGCAGCTCCGATCGCGTGTGCGGCAAAAGCAGATGGCAGCTTAGAGCAGCGAAGTGACGCCGGCGTTACGCAAGAAACGCGTCAGTTTCGTTATTCGTGCGCGGCGACGACGCGCAGGTGCGACACCACCGCCTTGACGCCATCGACGCCGCGGACTTTGCGCACCGCGAGCTTCGCTTCCTGCGGCGATCGGGCCACGCCCATCAGCACCACCCGGCCTCCGGTCGCGCACCAGCGCATGTTCACGGAGCCGACGCCTTGCGCCGGCGTCAGGGTGGCGTTGATCTCGCCCTCGAGCGCGGAATCGCGCACCAGGCTGCCGACGTCGCCGACCAGGAGCTCGTCGCTGAGCGACCGGATGCGCTTGTCCTCGCGCACCACGGCCTCGACCCGCCGCTTCGCCGCCTCGGACTTCACCGCGCCCGCCAGCACCACGCGGCGAGCGAAAACCAGCAGCGTGACGCCGGACCACTCGGCCTGCTTGTCCTCGAGCAGCCGCTTGGAGGCGGAAGCCGAGATCTCGGCGTCGGCCGCCACCTCGTCCCGGGTGCGCACGTCCAGCGCCGTGCCGACGGCATGGCCCAGGGCGCTGAACGGGTTGAACTGGGCCGCCGCGGGCGCTGCGGCGAGCGCCAGGGCGAGCGCGAGCCACCGCGGCGCTCGAGCCAGCGCGCTCAGCGCTCCAGCAGGTGCTTCTTGTCCTTGACCTTGGCCCACTGGTCGGCGTCCGCCGGCGCCGGTTTCCTCTCGATGATCGGCTTCCAGCCGGCGGCCAGCTCCCGGTTGCGCTCGATCCAGTCGCGCTGGCCATCGGGCACGTCGTCCTCCGCGAAGATCGCCTCGACCGGGCATTCCGGGACGCAGAGCGTGCAGTCGATGCACTCGTCGGGGTCGATCACCAGCATGTTGGGGCCTTCCCGGAAGCAGTCCACCGGGCAGACGTCCACGCAGTCGGTGTACTTGCACTTGATGCAGGACTCGGTGACGACGTAGGCCATTCTGTCTATAAGGTAATTGCAATCAACGGGTTAGCCCGAGAAGGGCGCCAGGCCGCATAATAGCGGTTCCTGCAACACCCCCCACCCCAGAGGAGTCATGAGCAGTTCAGGCATTCAGCATATTACCGACGCCAGCTTCGATCCCGAGGTTCTCCAGTCCGAGGTCCCGGTGCTGGTGGATTACTGGGCCGAATGGTGCGGCCCCTGCAAGTCGATCGCCCCGATCCTAGAGGACGTCGCCAAGGAGTACGGCGGGCGCCTCAAGGTCGCCAAGATCAACGTCGACGAGAACCAGGGCGTGCCGGCCAAGTTCGGCATCCGGGGCATCCCGACGCTGATGCTGTTCAAGAACGGCAACGTCGAGGCGACCCGGGTCGGCGCGCTGACCAAGTCCCAGCTCACCGCGTTCCTTGACAGCAATATCTAAAGGCACTACGCTCTAAAACGATTTCGCGCCGGACGGACGACCGGCGCGAAAGCGGTTCCCGGCGCCGGAGTTCTGGCGCAAAACATCCTTACCGCAACGCCGAAGCAGCGCTTCGCATCATTCCACGCATCCTATGCATCTCTCCGAGCTGAAAACCCTGCACGTCTCCGAGCTTCTCGAGAAGGCGACGCAGAACGGCGTCGACGGCGCCAACCGCATGAGAAAGCAGGACCTGATCTTCGCCATGCTCAAGAACCAGGCGAAGAAGGGCGAGTCGATCTACGGCGACGGCACGCTCGAGGTGCTGCCCGACGGCTTCGGCTTCCTGCGCTCGCCCGACACCTCCTACCTCGCCTCGACGGACGACATCTACGTCAGCCCGTCGCAGATCCGGCGCTTCAACCTGCACACCGGCGACTCGATCGAGGGCGAGATCAGGACGCCGAAGGACGGCGAGCGCTACTTCGCGCTGGTCAAGGTCGACAAGGTCAACGGCGAGACCCCCGAGGCGGCCAAGCACAAGATCCTGTTCGAGAACCTCACGCCGCTCCACCCGGACAAGATGTTCAAGCTGGAGCGGGACATCAAGGCCGAGGAGAACATCACCGGGCGCATCATCGACATCATCGCCCCGATCGGCAAGGGCCAGCGCGGCCTGATCGTGTCCCCGCCCAAGGCCGGCAAGACCGTGATGCTGCAGCACATCGCGCACGCCATCATCGCCAACCACCCCGAGGTGGCGCTGATCGTGCTGCTGATCGACGAGCGGCCGGAGGAAGTGACCGAGATGAGCCGCTCGGTGCGCGGCGAGGTGGTCGCCTCCACCTTCGACGAGCCGGCGAGCCGCCACGTGCAGGTCGCCGAGATGGTGATCGAGAAGGCGAAGCGCCTGGTCGAGCACAAGAAGGACGTGGTGATCCTGCTCGACTCGATCACGCGCCTGGCGCGCGCCTACAACACGGTGCAGCCGGCTTCCGGCAAGGTGCTCACCGGCGGCGTCGACGCCAACGCCCTGCAGAAGCCGAAGCGCTTCTTCGGCGCGGCGAGGAACGTCGAGGAAGGCGGCTCGCTCACCATCATCGCCACCGCGCTGATCGACACCGGCAGCCGCATGGACGACGTGATCTACGAGGAGTTCAAGGGCACCGGCAACCTCGAGATCCACCTCGACCGCCGCATGCACGAGAAGCGCATCTTCCCGGCGATCAACGTCAACCGCTCGGGCACCCGCCGCGAGGAGCTGCTGATCGAGAAGACGCTGCTGCAGAAGATCTGGGTGCTGAGGAAGCTCCTCTACCCCATGGACGAGCTGGAGGCGGCGGAATTCCTGATCGACAAGGTCAAGGCCACCAAGAACAACGCCGAGTTCTTCGATTCCATGAGAAGGGGTTGATTTCCATGTACAATTCAGCCCCTTCGCGCTCCCTGGCCAGGCCATGAAACCCGCAATCCACCCCGAATATCAGCCGGTGATCTTCCTCGACACCGCCTCCAACCACTCCTTCCTGACGCGCTCGGCGATCGACACCAAGGGCCGCGAGAAGATGAAATGGACCGACGGCAAGGAGTACCCGGTGGTGAAGGTCGAGGTCTCCTCCGAGTCGCACTCGTTCTACACCGGCAAGCAGAAGATCGTCGACACCGCCGGCCGCGTCGAGCGCTTCAAGCGCCGCTACACGAAGAAGAGGGCCGGCTGAGCCCGGGGCCATGCCGCCCCGCCTCGCGCTGCCGCCCTCGCCCGCCGTACTTGTCCTGATCGCCCTGGCGTTCGTCGCCCCGGGGCTGGCCGGCCACGACCCGTGGCGCGCCTTCGACGTGATCACGATCGAGGCCGCGCACCAGATGCAGCTCTCGGGAGACTGGGTGGTGCCGCACATTGCCGGCGAGCCCTGGCTGGAGGACCCGCCGCTGTTCTACTGGCTCGCGCTCGGCACCGGCAAGCTGTTCGGCGGACTGATCGGCTTCGCCGACGCGGCGCGCCTCGCCAGCGGGCTGAGCGTCGGCGCGGCGCTCGCGCTGCTCTACCTTGCCGCGCGCACCTTCGCGCCGGCGCAGGAGCGGCCCGCGGCGTCGGCCTGCGCGCCGCTGCTGCTCATCGGCTCGATCGGCCTCATGGTGCACGCGCACGAGGCGGTGACCGACCTGGCGACTCTCGCCGCGATGTGCGGCGCGCTCGCCGCCCTGGCCTGGCTTGCGGCGCGGCCAGTCGCGGCAGGCGCCGCCTTCGGCGCGGCGCTCGGCGCCGCGTTCCTCGCCACCGGCCCGCTGGTGCCGGCGCTGCTCGGCGCGGTAACGCTGGCCGCGGTGGCGGCATGCGACGCGTGGCGCGGGCGCCGCGCACTGCTGTTCCTCGCCGCGGCCGTGCCCGTCTTTGCGCTGGCGGCCGGGTCCTGGCCGGCGGCGCTCGCGCTGCGCGCGCCGGTGCTGGCGCGCGAGTGGTGGCACGCGGCGATCTCGCCGCGCGGCGAGTTCTGGGCCAACCTGCGCTACTACGTGTCGGTGGCGGGCTGGTTCGCCTGGCCGGCGTGGCCGCTCGCGGCCTGGTCGGCGTGGGTCCTGCGCCGCGAATGGCGCTCGCCCCGCGTCTTCGTGCCGCTTGCCGCCGCGCTCGCCGGGCTGCCCGCGATCGCCTGGCTCGGGCCGACGCAGGACATCAACGCCATCGTGCTGCTCGCGCCGCTCGCCCTGCTCGGCGCGCAGGGCGTGGCGCGCCTGCGCCGGGGGGCAGCCAACGCGCTCGACTGGTTCGGCGTCATGACCTTCGCCTTCTTCGCCGGCCTGGTCTGGCTGGGCTACGTCGCGATGATGACCGGCGTGCCGCCCAAGGTGGCGCACAACTTCGCCAAGGCGGCGCCCGGCTTCTTGCCCCACTTCCAGGCGCTGCCCTTCGCGGCGGCGCTCGTGCTGACGCTGGCCTGGCTCTATCTCGCCTTCTTCACCGCGCCCTCGCCGACGCGCGGCGTGACGCGCTGGGCGGCAGGAGTGGCGCTGCTCTGGGGCACCTTCGCGACGCTGTGCATGCCGTGGGCGGACTACATCAAGAGCTACCGCGGCGTGGCGCTGCAGCTCGCGGCGAAGATCCCCGCGGGCGCGGCCTGCGTCTCGGCGCTGCGACTCGGCGACCCGCAGCGCGCCGCGTTCAGCTTCCACGCCGGCCTGCGCACCCGCGCCGCGCCCGACGCGGCGGCGGCGAAGTGCCCCTACCTCGTCGTCCAGGCGAATCCGAAGCGGGAGCAGCGCGGCCCGGGCGCGGGCTGGGCGAGCATCGCCGAGGCCGGCCGCCCGGGGGACAAGGGCGAGCGCTACCGGCTCTACCGGCGCGAGGCGAAGTGAACACCACGCCGCCGACCGCTTGCCGCGCCTGGCGCAACCTCGAGGCGCACGCCGAAAGCTGGCGCGGCGCGAGCATCGCCGAACTGCTCGACAGCGACCCGGGCAGGATGCTGCGCTTCGTCGCCGAGGCCCCGGGCCTGCGGCTGGACTATTCGCGCCAGCGCCTCGGCGGCCTCACGCTGAAGATGCTCGAGCAGCTCGCGGCCGAGCGCGGCTTCGAGGAGTGGCGCCGCGGCCTGTTCACCGGCGCGCGCCTCAACTCGACCGAGGACCGGGCCGCCTGGCACACCGCCCTGCGCGCGGGGAGCGAAGCGCCGGACGAAGTGAAGCAAACCTTGAATCGAATGTTCGGTTTGAGCGAGCAGATCCGCTCGGAGAAGAAGTTCAAGAGAATCGTCAACCTGGGCACCGGCGGCTCGGACCTCGGGCCGCGGCTGCTCGCCGACGCCCTCGGTGACGGCGCGCTGGAGACGCGCTTCGCCGCCAACGTCGACCCGGCCGACCTCGCGCGCGCGCTCGAGGGCGCCGATCCCGCCCGCACGCTGTTCGTCGTGGTCTCGAAGACCTTCACCACGCAGGAAACGATGGCGAACGCGGCGCGGGCGAAGCAGTTCCTGCAGGGCCGGAACCATTTCATCGCGGTGACCGCCAACACCGAGGCGGCGAAGCGCTTCGGCGCCATGGAAGTGCTGCCGATGTGGGACTGGGTGGGCGGCCGCTTCTCGGTCTGGTCGGCGGCCGGCTTCTCGGCGCTGTGCGCGCTCGGCGCCGGGCGGTTCGCCGCGTTCCTCGGCGGCGGGCGCGACATGGACCGGCACTTCCGCGAGGCGCCGCTGGAGAGCAACATCCCGGCGCTGCTCGCCCTGATCGGCGTCTGGAACATCAACTTCCTCGGCGCGGCGACGCACGCGGTCCTGCCCTACGCGCACGCCCTGCGCCTGCTCCCCGCCTACCTGCAGCAGCTCGAGATGGAATCGAACGGCAAGCGCGTCGACCGCGAGGGCCGCGAGCTTTCCTACGCCACCGCGCCGGTGGTCTGGGGCGCCGAGGGCACGGTGAGCCAGCACTCGTTCCACCAGCTGCTGCACCAGGGCACGCAGGTGGTGCCCGTGGACTTCATCGACGCCGGCGCCGACCCGGTGCTCTCGGCCAACCTGCAGGCGCAGGGCGATGCGCTCGCCTGGGGCACGGCAGCGCGCGAGGCGAGCCTGCCGCCGCACCGGAGGTACCCCGGGAACCGCCCCTCCAGTACCATCGTGCTGGAGAAGCTGGACGCGACGGGCCTCGGCCGGCTGATCGCGCTCTACGAGCACAAGGTGTTCACGCAGGGCGTGGTCTGGAACATCAACAGCTTCGACCAGTGGGGCGTCGAGCTCGGCAAGCAGCTCGCGCAGGAGATCCTGCAAAGGAAGGAGTAGCCGTGGACCAGGAAGCGTTCAATATCAGCATCCGCAAGTTCCTCAAGATGGTCGGGGTCAACTCGCAGCGCGAGATCGAGCAGGCGGTGCAGAAGAGCCTGCAGGTGCAGCAGCTGCGCGGCGAGGAGACCCTGCCGGCGAAGGTGACTCTCGAGCTGCCTTCGCTCGGCATGAAGGTGTCGTTCGACGGCGAGATAAAGCTGAAATGAGCCGCTAGAATCGCCTCATGAACAAGGCGCGCGAGTTCGACCAGTCGGTGGTCGCGGAGCTGAAGGCGCTGCTCGGCGACCGCGTCTCCACCTCGGCCGCCGTGCGCGAGCACCACGGCAAGGACGAGTCCTATTTCCCCTACGCGCCGCCGGACGCGGTCGTGTTCCCCCACTCCACCGAGGAAGTGCGCGACGTGGTCGGCATCTGCCGGCGCCACCGCGTGCCGATGATCCCGTACGGCGTCGGCACCTCGCTGGAAGGCCACATCCTCGCGGTCCGGGGCGGCGTCTGCCTCGACCTGTCGCAGATGAACAAGGTGCTCGCGGTGCACGAGTCCGACCTGGACGCGGTGGTGCAGGCCGGGGTCACGCGCAAGCAGCTCAACGAGTTCATCAAGCACACCGGGCTGTTCTTCCCCGTCGACCCGGGCGCGGACGCGACGCTCGGCGGCATGGCGGCGACGCGCGCCTCGGGCACCAACGCCGTGCGCTACGGCACCATGCGCGAGAACGTGCTGTCGCTGAAGGTGGTGCTGGCCGACGGCCGCGTCATCCAGACCTCGCGCCGCGCCAAGAAGTCGGCGGCGGGCTACGACCTGACGCGCCTGTTCGTCGGCTCCGAGGGCACGCTCGGCATCATCACCGAGGTGACGGTGCGGCTGTACCCGGTGCAGGAGGCGATGTCGGCCGCGGTGTGCGCCTTCGACAGCGTCGACGGCTGCACCAACACCGTGATCCAGACCATCCAGTCCGGCATCCCGATCGCGCGCTGCGACATCGTCTGCGACAAGACCGTCGACGCGATCAACAAGTTCAAGAAGACCGGCTATCGCGTCGCGCCCACGGTTTTCTTCGAATTCCACGGCACCAAGGCTTCGGTGGTGGAGCAGGCGGAAGCCGTGCAGGCGATCGCGAAGGAGCACGGCGGCAAGGACTTCCAGTGGGCCACCAGGCCCGAGGAGCGCACGCAGCTGTGGCAGGCGCGCCACGACGCCTACTTCGCCTGCCTGCAGATCCGGCCGGGCTCGCGCGCCGTGTCCACCGACGTCTGCGTGCCGATCTCGCGGCTCGCCGAGTGCGTGCACGAGACCATGGAAGACGTGAAGCGCTACATCGCGCCGGTGCCGCTGCTCGGGCACATCGGCGACGGCAACTTCCACCTCATGTTCCTGGTCGACCCGGGGAAGCCCGAGGAGACCGAGCTCGCGAAGCAGTTCAACGGTCGCCTGGTCGAGCGCGCGCTGAAGATGGAAGGCACCTGCACCGGCGAGCACGGCGTCGGCATGGGCAAGATCGGCTCGATGCGCATGGAGCTGGGCGACGACGTGATGCAGGTGATGCAGGACCTGAAGCGCGTCTTCGACCCGGACGGCCTCCTCAACCCGGGCAAGGTCGTATCCCTCCAATGAGCGCCGAGCAGCGGCTCAAGGAGCTGGGCATCGACCTTGGCAAGGTCGCCGCCCCGGTCGCCAACTACGTCAACGCGGTGAGGACGGGGAACCTGCTGTTCCTCGCCGGCAAGGGGCCTGGAGCCGTCAAGGGAAAGCTCGGCAAGGAATTCTCCGCCGAGCAGGGATACCAGCACGCCCGCGCGACGGGCCTCGCCCTGCTCGCGGTGATGCGCCAGGAGCTCGGCAGCCTCGACAAGGTGAAGCGCGTGGTCAAGGTGCTCGGCATGGTGAACGCGGCGCCGGAGTTCACCGACCACCCCAAGGTGATCAACGGCTGCTCGGACCTCTTCGTCGAGGTGCTGGGCGAGAAGGGCAAGCATGCCCGCTCCGCCGTCGGCATGGGCCCGCTTCCGATGGGAATCCCGGTCGAGATCGAGGCGATCGTCGAGGTCGGGGACTAGGGCGAACGCGGCCCGGCCCGCTATCGGGTCAGATCGTCATCACGTTCTTGCGGTAGAACTTCAGCTCCTCGATCGACTCGTAGATGTCAGCGAGCGCCTCGTGCTTGCCCGCCTTCAGCTTCATCATCTCCTTGATGAGCCCCGGCTTCCATCGCCGCACCAGCTCCTTGATCGTGGAGACGTCCAGGTTGCGGTAGTGGAAGTGGGATTCGAGCCGCGGCATCCAGCGGGCGAGGAAGCGGCGGTCCTGGCAGATCGAGTTGCCGCACATCGGTGACGCGCCCTGCGGCACGTGGCGCGCGAGGAACTCGAGCGCGTGGCGCTCGGCGTCGGCCTCGTCGAGCACCGACGCCTTGACCCGGTCGATGAGCCCGGACTTGCCGTGCACCGAAGTGTTCCAGCCGTCCATCGCGCCGAGCACCTCCGCGGGCTGGCGCACCACAAGTACCGGGCCCTCAGCGATCAGGTCGAGCTGCGCGTCGGTCACCAGCAGCGCGATCTCGAGCACGCGATCGGTGTCGGGAACCAGGCCGGTCATCTCCATGTCGATCCAGGCGAGGTTGTTCGGATCGGCGGCCATGGCTTATTCTCTCACGGGATGACGAGCACCCCGGCATGACCAACGTCTTCACGCTCGTGTTCCTCGTCGCGCTCGCGGCGGCGACGGGCACGCGCCTCTGGCTCGCCGCGCGCCAGGTGCGGCACGTGCGCGCCAACCGCGGCGCCGTGCCGGCCGGGTTCGCCGACGCGATCCCGCTCGTCTCGCACCAGAAGGCGGCCGACTATACCGTCGCCAAGACGCGGCTGGGCATGGTCGACGCGGCCCTCGATGCCGCGATCCTGCTCGCGCTGACGCTTGGCGGCGCGCTGCAGCGGCTCGCCGGCGAGTGGGCGCGAATGCTGCCGCCGCAATCGCTCTGGCACGGCGCGGCGCTGGTGCTGTCGGTGCTGGCGCTGCGCGGGCTGCTCGAGCTGCCGCTCGGCGCCTGGCGCGTGTTCGGCATCGAGCAGCGCTTCGGCTTCAACCGCATGACCGTGGCCCTGTTCCTCGCCGACCTCGCGAAGCAGGCGCTGGTCGGGCTCGCGCTCGGCGCGCCGCTGCTCGTGGCGGTGCTCTGGCTGATGCGCGGGGCGGGCGAGCTGTGGTGGCTGTACGCGTGGGCGCTGGTGGTGGCCTACAGCGTGTTCCTGCAGATGATCTATCCGGCGGTCGTGATGCCGCTGTTCAACAAGTTCAGCCCGCTGCGCGACCCGGCGCTCGCCGGCCGCGTCGAGGCGCTGCTCGCGCGCTGCGGCTTCCGCTCCCGCGGCCTCTACGTGATGGACGGCTCGAAGCGCTCCGCGCACGGCAACGCCTTCTTCACCGGGTTCGGCGCCTCCAAGCGGATCGTGCTGTTCGACACGCTGCTGGCGCGGCTGCAGCCGGCGGAGATCGAGGCGGTGCTGGCGCACGAGCTCGGCCACTACAAGCTGCACCACGTCGCCAAGGGGATGGCGCTGAGCTGGGCGGTGAGCCTCGCCCTGCTCGCCGCGCTCGGCTGGCTCGCGGGAGAGGCGTGGTTCTATCAGGGGCTCGGCGTGCACACGGCGTCGCTGGGCGCCGCGCTGCTCCTGTTCCTGCTGGTGGTGCCCGAGTTCACCTTCTTCCTGCAGCCGGCGCTGAGCCTGCTGTCGCGGCGCCACGAGTACGAGGCCGACCGCTACGCCACCCGCCACTCGGCGGCGCGCGAGCTGGTGCAGGCGCTGGTCAAGCTCTACAAGGACAACGCCTCGACCCTCACGCCCGACCCGCTGCACTCCGGGTTCTACGATTCCCATCCGCCGGCCGCGGCGCGCATCGCCCGGCTGCGCGCCGCCTGAAGGAGCGCGCGATGAGCGATCTGGCGAAGAAGCGCTGCAAGCCCTGCGAAGGCGGCGTCGCGCCCTAC
>DATJXO010000041.1:0-13931 GCA_035500055.1 Burkholderiales bacterium
TCGAGCGCCCGGGCGGCGGCGGCATCTGCAGGCCGGCGAAGATCAGCGCCAGCGTGACCGCGCCCGCCGCGGCGATGCCCGTCAGCGCGCCGCCGGCGCCGATCGCCGCGCCCTCGAGCACGAAGTTGCGCACGATCTCGCCGGGCAGCGCGCCGATCGCGCGCAGCGTGCCGATCTCGCGCGTGCGCTCGGCGACCGCCATGCCGATGGTGTTGCTCACGGCGAACAGCACGATCACCAGCATGATCACGCCGAGCATGCCGAAGATGCGGTTGTAGAGCGCCTTCACCGACTGGTAGAACACCGCCAGGTCGAGCCAGGTGCGCACCTCGAGCGCCGGATGCGCGGCGGCGACCGCCGCCGCGGCGCCGCCGGTGGCGTCGATGTCCTTCAGGTATACCGAGAGCGTGCTCACCTTGTCGGTGAGCAGCAGCTTCTGCACCGCGCCGACGTCGGCCATCACGATGCGCTTGTCGATGTCCGGGACGCCCGTGCCGACGATGCCGCGCACGACGACGTCCACCGCGTTGAGGTTGCCCTCGGTGGTGGTCGCGAGCAGCGTCAGGCCGCTGCCGACCTTCGCCTTCATGGTGCGCGCGAGCTCGCGGCCGATCGCGATCTCGGGCACCGACCGGCCGGCGTCGAACGGCTCGCCGTCGACGAACTTCAGCTGCACGCCTCGCAGCCGGAAGTCCTCCTCCGGCTCGATGCCGGTGCCGATGAATACCGCCGACTTGTCGCCGTTGGAGATCAGCCCGGAGAACTGGATGCGCGGCAGCACCGCGCGCACGCCGGGCAGCGCCTCAAGCTCCTTGGCGAGCGCGGGCGCGCCAGCGAGGCCGTGCTGCATCGGCACGTCCTCGTCGCCGTCGAACCCGCCGCGCGCGGCGACCACGACGTGGCCGGTGTCGCGCGCCGAGACCTCGCGCAGCGACTGGTAGGTGAAGAGCGCGAAGCCGCCGCCGACCACCGCCGCGGCGCTGCCGACGCCGGTAATGACGAGCGCCATCAGCGTGCGGCGGCGGTTGCGCAGCAGGTTCTTGCAGGCGTAGAGCAGCCACTTCATTGCAGCCGCCCGTCCACGAGGCGCACCACGCGGTCGCAGTGCCCGGTCATACGGTCGTCGTGCGTCGCCACCACTGCGGCGGCGCCGTGCTCGTGGGTGAGGTCGCGCAGCAGGTCGACGATCTGCGCCGCGGTGGCCGAGTCGAGGTTGCCGGTGGGCTCGTCGGCGATGATCAGGCGCGGCGACTTGACGAGCGCGCGCGCGATCGCGACGCGCTGGCGCTGCCCGCCGGAGAGCGCGTCGGGCAGGCGCTCGCCGAAGCCCTCCAGCCCCACGCGCGCCAGCGCCTCGGCGACGCGCCGGCCGCGCTCGGGCTGCGGCACGCCGAGCAGCAGCAGCGGGTATTCGACGTTGTCGCGCGCGGTCATCACCGGGACGAGGTTGAAGCCCTGGAAGACGAAGCCGATGCGCTCGCGCCGCAGGCGCGTCAGCTCCGCCTCGCCGCAGCCGTTGACGGGCGCGCCCTCGACCAGGCGGCGGCCGCGGTCGGGCGCGTCGATCAGGCCGCAGAGGTTGAGCAGCGTGCTCTTGCCGCTGCCGGAGGGGCCGGTGAGGGCGATCAGCTCGCCCGGCGCGGCCTCGAAGGTCACGCCCCGCAGCGCTTCGACCGCCGCCGCGCCGCTGCCGTAGCGCTTCGTCACGTCCTCGACGCGGACGACGGCCGCGGCGCTCACGGCTTCGCCGCCTCGCGCGCGGCGTCGGCGACGGCCTTGCGGAATCCCTCCGGCGCCGCGGCGAGCGCCGGGTCCGCGGCGAGCGCCGCGACGAGCGACTTGCCCTGCGCGCGGCGGTGGAAGATGCCGTCGGGCAGCTTGAGGAAGGTGCTGGCCGCCGTGAGCCGCGTCTCGAGGCCGGCGGGCACGCCGCGCAGCAGTTGCCGGCCGTTCTCGGGGCTGAGGCTCTTCAGCGCGTGGTCAATGTGGTCGAGCCCCTCCTCGGCGTACCTCACCTTGTTCCACGGCATCCAGGCGTCGCGCGCGCGCAGCGTCTGCGCCGCGCCGAGGTAGGCCTCGTAGAGCGGCTGCGCGGCGTCGGCGCGCGCGAGCGACTCGAACGCCGCGATGGCGCGCCCGACCTCGTCCTTGTCGCCCGCGAGGGCGCGCTGGAACGAGGCCGCGGCCTCCGGGAACGCGATGGTTGCGGGCCCCGCGGCGGCGGGGAGGGCGGTGAAGCAGAGGGCAAGGAGCAGGGTTCGCATGGCCGCATGCTCCGCCCCGGCCCGGGGGCCGTCAGCGGCGTTGCGACGAAACGCCGCCCTTCAGCGACGAACCGCGGCCGGCTGCGACGGGCCTACCCCGAGCCCCGCACGGTAGCGGCGGCTGCACGGCACCAGCGAGCCGTCCTGCATCTTCAGGCGCGCGTCGCCGTCGTCCAGCGGCTCGATCTCGGCGACGCGGTCGAGGTTCGCGATCCAGCTGCGGTGCACGCGCCGGAAGCGCTGCGGGTCGAGGCGCGACTCGATCTCGGCCATGGTCGAGCGCAGCAGGTAGTCGTGCCCGCGCACGCGTAGCGCGACATAGTTGCCCTGCGCCTGCAGCCACTCGATGTCGGCCGCGGCGACGAGGAACTCCCGGCGCAGCTTGCGCACCAGGAAGCGCTGCGGCCGCTCCACCGGCTCGAGCGGCGGCCCTTCGTCGGGCGCGGCGAGCAGGCTCGCCTCGCCCTGCAGCCGCAGCATGACGAAGCGGTAGCTGAGGACGGCGACGAGCATCAGCGCGTAGGTGCGCACGTCCTTCAGGTATTCGTAGAAGCCCTGGGCCAGCCAGTCGCCGAAAGCGTAGCCCCGCCCCATCGCGGCGTAGGCGAGCTTGCGCAGCAGCACCATCGCGCCGACGTGGACCGCGGAGTAGCCGACGCTGGCGGCGAGATGCGCCGCCAGGTTCCTCCCCAGCGTCTCCCAGCGCAGCGGGAAGCGGCGCTCGAAGGCGATCACCGCCGGCACCAGCGCGAGCAGCACGAGGTTGCTCGAGAACTCCCACACCGCCGGCTCCCAGGCCGCGTTCGGGAGCCCCGCGCGGCGCAGGTCGGCGAGCATGGTGGCGCTGTTGAGCACCGCCTGCACGAGGAACACGGCGACCCAGAAGCCGGTCTCCGCGGCGCGCCGCCAGCGCTGGTAGGGCGCGAGGAAATCGGTGGGCATGCGCGGATTCTACGGGCCGGGCGCGGGCGGGCCGCGGCGCCGCGGCGCGGCTCGTCCCCGCCGGCCGCGATTCGTCACAAGTCCCGGTATAGACGTCACTTTCGGCCCCTCCGCGCTGCGCGCGGCGGCGACGATGGCGGCGTCATCAACCGCAACGGAGAACCGTCCATGGAACGACGCCACGACATCGACGCGCTGCGCGCGCTCGCCTTCGCCCTGCTGATCCTCTATCACGTCGGCATGTTCTACGTCGCCGGCTGGCCCTGGCACGTGAAGAGCGCCTGGACCGCCGAATGGCTGCACTGGCCGATGCGCTTCCTCAATCTCTGGCGCATGGACCTGCTGTTCGTCGTCTCCGGCGTGGCGCTTTCGTTCCTCGCGCGGGGACGCACCACGGGCGAGCTGCTCCGGCTGCGCAGCCTGCGCCTGCTCCTGCCGCTCGCCTTCGGCATGGCGGCGGTGGTGCCGTTCCAGGCCTACGCCGAAGGCGTCTCGCGCGGTCTCGTCGACCCCGGGTTCGGCCGCTTCCTGCTGCACTACTACGCCGGCGGCCCCTGGCCGCGCCACGCCTTCGCCGGATCGGAGTTCGGCATGACCTGGAACCATCTCTGGTACCTGCCGTACCTCTGGGCCTACACCGCCGTGCTGCTCGCCGCGCGCAGGCTGCTCGCGCCCCTCGGGGCGGGATTCCTGCGGCTGCGGGGCGCGGCGCTGCTCTTCCTGCCAGCGCTTCCGTTCGTGCTCTACGCGCTTGCCTTGAGGCGGTTCCCGCCGACGCACGACCTGGTGCACGACTGGCACCTGCACGCGGCGTACTTCACGCTCTTCGCCTTCGGCTGGTGGATGGGGCAGGACGCCGGCATCTGGGCGGAAGCGAGGCGGCTGCGGCACGTCGCGCTCGCGGCGGCGCTGGGGTCGTTTGCGCTGCTGGCGTTCGACCGCGACTTCGTCTTCACGCGCAACCTCTACCTCTGGAGCATGGTCCTCGCGGTGCTCGGCTACGCGCGGGCGCACCTCGATCGGCCGTCCCGCTGGCTGGCGTGGGCGAACGAGTCGATCTACCCGTGGTACGTGCTGCACCAGACCTTCATCGTCGCGCTCGGCTTCTCGCTCGCGCCGCTCGCGCTCGGGCCCGTCGCGGAGCCCGCGCTCGTCCTCGGCGGCACCGTGCTCGGATGCTGGCTGCTCACCGACGGCGCGGTGCGGCGCATCGACTGGCTGCGCCCGCTCTTCGGCCTGAAGCCCAAGGGCGGTGCGCCGCGCGTGGCGCAGGTGCTGCGCTGGGGCTAGCGCGACAGGAATCAAAAACGGGGTCAGACCACGTTTTTGCGCGGACGTCGGGCGACAGCGACGCGGCGTACGTCTGGTTACAACTTGGCACAGCAGCAAGCCGCGGCGAAGGTTCCAATAGGCAACGAAGGAGAACCCCATGAGAAGAGCGGTCCTGCTTCTGCTGCTTGCCGTGCTCGGACTCGCGGGCTGCGTGGCGGTCCCGGTCGACCCCGGGCCCGTCGCCTACGGCCCGCCGGTCTATGCCGCGCCGGCCCCTGTCCTCGTCCAGCCGTATGTTGGCTTCAGCTTCTATTCCGGCGGGCATCACCGCTGGGAGCGCGAGCGCTGGGGGCATCACCGCTAGCTTCCGCCCCGCGGGCCGGAAGAGGCGGTCTGACCCTGTTTTCAGCTAGCCGCGCTTGTCGCTGGGCGGCCGCAGCCGCCAGTAGGCCGCCGCGAACACGCGCAGCGCCTGCTTGGCGAGGTTGCACTCCCGGTCGCGCAGGTTCTGCGAGGCGAGGTTGACCACGGCGACCAGCGCGAGCATGCGCTGGTAGACGTCCGCCGCGCCGTCGAGCGGCAGCTGCCGGCACCAGTCCGGAATAACCGTGACGTCGCCGAGCGACTGCACGTAGACGGAGAGGGCGGACAGGACGTCGGCGGCGCTGTCCGCGTTGCGGATCAATTCGTAGGCATCCATGGCGGACAATGCTACGCCGCGCCCGCGTCGGCGCGGCGACGAAATGGTTACCGGATGTTGCCGCAAGCTTGCGGCAGCTTTACAGCCCGCCGCGGCGCGGGCGTAACATTGCGCCTTCGCGCTTTCCAACCTCGCGGGGCAGCCATGGGCAAACGCTATTCGAATATCCTCGAGACGATCGGCCGCACGCCGGTGGTGCGCATCAACCGGCTGGCGCCGGCGGGCGTCAACGTGTTCGTCAAGGTCGAGGCCTTCAACCCGCTCGGCTCGGTCAAGGACCGCCTCGCGATCGGGGTGATCGAGGCGGCGGAGAAGTCCGGCGCGCTGAAGCCGGGCCAGACCGTGATCGAGGCGACCAGCGGCAACACCGGCATCGGCCTCGCCATGGTGTGCGCCGCCAAGGGCTACCCGGTGGTGCTGGTCATGGCCGAGCAGTTCAGCGTCGAGCGGCGCAAGCTGATGCGCTTCCTCGGCGCCAAGGTGGTCCTCACGCCGGCGGCCGGGCGCGCCGCGGCCATGATCGTGAAGATGGAGGAGCTCGCGGCGAAGAACGGCTGGTTCATGCCGCGCCAGTTCGAGAACGAGGCCAACCCCGACTATCACTCGCGCACCACGGCGCGCGAGATCCTCGACGACTTCGCCGGCGCGAAGCTCGACTACTGGGTCACCGGCTACGGCACCGGCGGCACGCTGAAGGGCGTGGCGCGCGTGCTGCGGAAGGAAAGCCCGGCCACCCGGATCGTCGTCTGCGAGCCGGAGGAGGCGCCGCTGCTCGGCAGCAAGGTCGAGCAGAAGCGCAAGCCCGACGGCACGCCGGCCGAGCCGCACCCGAGCTTCAAGCCGCACCCGATGCAGGGCTGGACGCCGGACTTCATCCCGAAGCTGACCGGGGACGCGGTCGCGCAGAAGCTGTTCGACCAGCTGCTGCACATCCCGGGCCCGGAGGGCATCAAGCGCAGCAAGGAGCTCGCCACGCAGGAGGGCATCTTCGTCGGCATCACCTCGGGCGCGACCTTCGCCGGCGCGCTCAGGGTCGCGGCGCAGGCGGCGAAGGGCGCCAACATCCTTTGCATGCTGCCCGACACCGGCGAGCGCTACCTGAGCACGCCGCTCTTCGCCGACGTCCCGGCCGACATGACCGAGGAAGAGCTGGCGATCTCGCGCTCGACGCCGAGCGCGCAGATGAAGGCCTGAGCCGGTGAGGAAGGGAACACGCAACGCGCTCGCCGCGGCGGGCGCCGTCGTGCTCCTCGCGGCGGGCGCGGCGTACTGGCTCTACGCCTCGCTCGACGGGCTGGTGAAGCGGGCGATCGAGCGCTGGGGCCCCGAGATCACCGGCGTCGCGGTGAAGGTGCAGGGCGTGAAGATCGAGCCGGCGCAGGGCCGCGGCACGATCCGCGGGCTGTTCGTCGGCAATCCGAAGGGCTTCGAGGCGCCGCACGCGCTGACGCTCGGCGAGATGCGCCTGACGCTCGACCCGGCGTCGCTGGCGAAGGACGTGATCGTGGTGAAGGAGCTGGTGCTGGTCGCGCCCGACGTGGTCTACGAGCGCGGCCCGGGCGGCAACAACCTCGACGTCATCCAGCGCCACGTCGACGTCTGGGTGGCGCAGCACAGCGGCGCCGACAGCGGGCCCGGCAAGAAGCTGGTGATCGAGAACGCCTACGTGCGCGACGGCAAGGCGCACTTCGGCGCTACGCTGTCCGCGCCGCTGCCCGACCTGCACCTGCGCAACATCGGCAAGAGCTCGAACGGCGCCACCGCCGGCGAGGTGGTGCAGCAGGTATGGGGCGCGATGCTGCGCAGCGCCACCGGGATCGCGTCGCGGCTCGGCTCGGCGGTGAAGGAGGGCGCCAAGGGCGCGGCCGAGGGCGTGAAGAAGCTCTTCAAGTAGCGCGGCGCAGGCGCGCGCGCAGCGCGTCCATCTCCTCCAGCAGGTCGGCGACCAGCGCGGCGAGCTCCGGCACCGCCTCGAACCCGGCCTCGATCTCGCGCATGCGCCGCGCGCGCGTCAGCGCCGCGGCGGTGAAGCGCCAGTCCCCGGCCGACGCGCCGGCGGCCGGAAACAGGCCCTCCTCGACGCGCGCCACCACCCACTCGCGCTCGATCGCGCAGGCCGCGCACAGCTGCTCGAGCGTCAGGCAGGCGCCTTCCAGGATTTCCTCGTCGCTCATCGCTCCGTCCCCCAGTCCTTGCGCGGATCGAACGCCATTTCGCGCGCCATCGCCTCGTACAGCTCCTTCGCCTTCGGCGACTCGGCCGGCGGCGCCACGATCTGCAGGTCGAAATAGAGGTCGCCCGGCGGCTGCGACGGCAGGCCCTTGCCGCGCACGCGCAGCTGCTTGCCGCTCTGCGCTCCCGCCGGGATGCGCATCTGGATGCGGCCGTCGGGCAGCTCGACCGGCACCACCGCGCCGAGCGCGGCCTCCCACGGCGCCACCGGCAGCGTCATGTGCAGGTCGCTGCCGTCGGGCCGGAAGCGCGCGTGCGGCTTGAAGCGCACCTCGAGCAGCAGGTCGCCGGGCTTGCCCTCGCCGAATCCCGGCGCGCCCTGGCCGGAGAGGCGGATCAGCTGGCCCTCGTGCACGCCCTTCGGGATGCGCACGTTGAGCGTGCGCTCGTCGAGCGTCACGCGGCCCTCGGCGTCCAGCCGCGGCGCGCGCAGCGAGACCTGGCGCGTCGCGCCCTGGAACGCGTCCTCCAGGTCGAGCAGGATGCGCGCATGGTGGTCGCCGCCGCGCGCGTGCACGCCGCCGCGGCCCTGGCGCGCGCCGCCCATGCGGCCGAACAGCTCGGAGAAGAAGTCGCTGAAGCCCGCGGCCTCGCCCGGCGCGAAGCCGTCGCCGGAGAACTCGAAGCCGGCGTCCCAGTCGGGCGGCGGGCGGAAGTCCTGCCCGGGTGCGAAGCCCTTGCCGACCTGGTCGTAGGCGGCGCGCTTCTCGGGGTCGGAGAGGACCGCGTAGGCCTCGTTGACCTCCTTCATGCGCGCCTCGGCGTCCTTCTCCTTCGAGACGTCGGGGTGGTACTTGCGCGCGAGCGTGCGGTAGGCCTTGCGGATCTCGTCCGCCGGCGCCTCGCGCGCCACGCCCAGCGTCTGGTAGTAGTCCTTGAATTCCAAGCCGGCCTCGCCTTCCCCGGGAACCTGTAAATATCCGGGCTCGGGGCGCGGAATTCAACCCCTTGAAAATCGCGCCGCGGCGCCTATTTCCGCCGCACCCAACCCTTAGCGGAGGAGATTGCCATGGACTTTTCGCTGTTCCCCCGCGACCTGTTCGCGGAGTTGGACCGGCTGCAGCGCCAGATGCAGCAGGCGTTCGAGTTCTCCCCCAGCATCCGGGGGTTCGCGCGCGGCGGCTATCCGGCGCTCAATGTGGCGAGCACGCCGCAGTCGGCCGAGATCTACGCCTTCGCGCCCGGCCTCGACCCGGCGCAGATCCACGTCCAGCTGGAGCGCGGCGTGCTGAGCATTTCCGGCGAGCGCGGGAGCGACCTGCCCGCGGGCGAGAGCACCGCGAGCGTGCACGTCGCCGAGCGCTTCACGGGGCGCTTCCACCGCGTCATCACGCTGTCGGACGACCTCGACGCCGAGCAGGTGCGGGCGAGCTATCGCGACGGGGTGTTGCACGTCAGCATCCAGCGCCAGCAGGCCGCCCAGCCGCGGCGCATCCAGGTCAACTGAGGAGGACGCCATGGAGCAATCCGCAAACATTGTGCGCGAGCCGCAGGCCGCCGAGCAGCCGGCGCTGGTGCCGCCTGTAGACGTGATCGAGGACGAGAGCGGCATCACGCTGTACGCCGACCTGCCGGGCGTGCCGAGAGACGGGCTCGACGTGCACATCGACGGCGAGGTGCTGGTGATCGAGGGCGAGATGGGCCTCGAGATGCCGAAGGACATGGAGGCCACCCACGTCGAGGTGGGCTTGCCGCGCTACCGGCGCGTATTCACGCTCTCCAAGGAGCTCGACCCGGGACGCCTGCAGGCCGAGATGAAGCAGGGCGTGCTGAAGCTGCGCATCCAGAAGGCCGAGCGCGCCCGGCCGCGGCGCATCGAAGTCTCCGGCTAGCCGCGCTCCGGCCTAGCGCCGCGGCGCCTGCTCGAGCAGCTCGCGCAGGGGCTGCGCGTAGAGCTTCGCCATCCCGGTGGTGCCGTGGCCGCGCGTCTCGGGGCCGCCGCGGATGAGGTAGTAGCGCGCCCCCGGCACGCGCTTGAGCTCGCGCTCCATCACGCCGAGCTCGGGCGGGTTGCGCTCGTCGTCGGAGGAGTTGATCGCGAGCACCGCCGCCCGGACCTTCTCCAGGTTCGGCGAGGGATCGTAGTCGAAGGACGATTCCCACTGGTAGAGCACGTCGTTGGCGTCGCCGCGGAACGGCGTCGCGAGGCGCTTCGCGATCAGCTCGTCGCCCTTTGCGGCGGTGGGCGCCTGCCGGAACAGCGACTGGTTGCCGCCGATCGTCGCGAGCCCGAAATACAGCAGGTGCTCGGGCATGTTCTTCGGCTGCGAGGCGTAGTTGCCGCCGTTCCAGTCCGGGTCGTTGCGGATCGAGCGGGTGAGCATGCGGCGCAGCATCCAGTTGCGGCCCGACATGGCGACCGGCAGGCAGGCCATCGGCACCGCCGCATCCATGTAGTCCGGGTAGCGCGTCGCCCAGATCCATGCCTGCATGCCGCCCATCGAGTTGCCGATGATCAGGCGCACGTGCCTGATCCCCAGGCCCTCGGTCATCAGCCGGTACTGCGCCAGCACCATGTCGTCGTAGTTGTATTGCGGGAACTTCGCGCGCAGCCCGTCGGACGGTCGCGTCGACTGGCCCGTGCCGAGCGCATCCGGCAGGATCAGGAAGTAGCGGCGGGCGTCGAGCGGCTGGCCGGGGCCGAACAGCTCGCCGGCGAAGTCCTTGGTGAGCAGGCTCGCGCCCGAGCCCGCGGTGCCGTGCAGGATCAGCACCGGCTCCCCGGTCGGCGCGCCGATCGTGCGGTAGTGCAGGCGCACGTCCTTCAGCACCTCGCCGGTGTGGAAGCGGAACTCGGGCGCCACCCAGTCGCCCTGCTTCGGCTCGGGGTAATCGGCGGCCGATGCCGCCAGCGCGAAACCGGACAGCAGCAAAACCAGCAGCGCGCAGCGCTTCTCGTATCGCATGAACCCTCCCAGGGACGGCGGCAGCTTACATGATCTGGTTCACCACGCCGCCGTCGACGCGCAGCGCGGCGCCGGAGGTGGCGGTGGCGAGCGCGCTGCAGGCGTAGACGGCGAGCGAGGCGACCTCGTCGGCCGAGGCGAAGCGCCGGATGAGCGAGGTCGGCCGGAAGATCTCGAAGAACTCCTTCTCGATCTGCTCGACCGTCTTGCCGGCCGCCCTGGCGCGCTCGGCGCGCAGCCGGTCGGTGTTCTCGGTGCGCGTGGGGCCCGGCAGCAGCGCGTTGACGGTGACGCCGGTGCCGGCGAGCTCCATCGCCAGGCCGTGCGAGATCGCGAGCTGCGCGGCCTTGGTCATGCCGTAGTGGATCATCTCGCGCGGAATGTTGAGGGCCGACTCGCTCGACACGAACAGGATCCTGCCCCAGCCGCGCTGCGCCATCGCGGGCGCATAGCGGCGCGCGAAGCGCACGCCCGAGAGCACGTTGACCTCGTAGAGGCGCTGCCAGTCGGCGTCGGGGATCTCGAAGAAGGGCTTGCGCTCGTAGATGCCGAGGTTGTTGACGAGGATGTCGCAGTCGGCGACGCGCGCGAACACGGCGTCGGCTCCGGCGGCGGTGGCGCAGTCCGCGGCGATGCCCTCGGCCGCGGCGCCGGGCGCGTCCCTTCGCAGCCGGCCGAGCGCGCGGTCGACCGACGCCTGCGTCCGCCCGGTGACGACCACCGCCGCGCCTTCGGCGGCGAGGCCGCGCGCGATCGCGTAGCCGATGCCGCCGGTGGAGCCGGTGATGAGTGCCTTGCGGCCTTCGAGTCCCAGTTTCATGGCGCAGCCTCCTTGGATTCGGCGTTGCGGGCCGCGTCGCACTCGCGCTTCACGCCTTCGCGCAGGATCCCGGAGAGGCGCAGCGCGCCCGGCCCGGCGGCGTCGCGGTCGGCGAACACGAGGTAGAGCGTGGCGAGCTTCACCGCGCCCTCGCGCAGCGGCAGCGCCTTGAGCGCGCCGCGCTGCAGCTCGCCCATGATCGTATCCTCGGCAAGCCAGGCGTAGCCGAAGCCGCGCGACACCGCATGTATCGAGGTCGCCTTGTTGGTCACGGTCCAGCGCGTTTCGTTCAGCCAGCCGGCCGGGCGCGTGCGCCGGGCGCCCGAGTCGCGGATCACGATGTGGCGGTGCCGGCGCAGGTCCTCCAGCGTCAGCTGCCGGCCGAGCGCGTGCAGCGGGTGCGACGGCGCCGCGACGCAGATGGCGCGCACCGGCATCAGCACGTCGCCGACGAAGCCGGGCGGCACGCTCGAGGCGATCGCGAAATCGACCTGGCGGGCGGCGAGCGCTTCCTCGGTCCCGCCGAGCACAGTCTCGTAGAGCTCGACGTGCGTTTCGGGACGCTCGGCGCCGAACTCGCCCATGCACCGCAGCAGCAGCCAGGTCGGAAACAGGATCTCCGCGGCGAGCCGGATCTCGGCTTCCCAACCCTTGGCGAGGTCGCGCGCGGTGTGCTCCAGGCGCGCCGCCTCCTCGACCAGGACCTTGCCGCGGCGGTAGAGCAGCTCGCCGGTGGCCGTGAGCACCGCCTTGCGGCCTCGCAGCTCGAAGGCCCTCACCCCAAGCAGGCGCTCCAGCTTCTTGATGGCGTAGGTAAGCGTCGACTGACTTTTGTGGAGGCGTTCCCCGGCCTTCGAATAACCTCCTGATTCAACTACTGAAACAAGAGTTGCCCATTGCTCGAGCGTAATCCTTGGATCAGAGGAAGCATTCATTTAGTAGAACCATATTAGCGATATTTTCAGATAGATGATCGAAGTGATCAATATTCAAATGGTGCCATCTACCCACTCCAAGAAGGTGACGGCCATGAAATCCATTCTCCAGATCAACAGCAGCATCCAGTCCGCAGACGGGTACTCGAGCCGGCTCGCCGGCGAGCTCGCCGCGAGCCTGCGCGCGCGCCATCCCGGCGCGCGCCTGGTAGTGCGCGACCTCGCACGCCGGCCGGTGCCGCACCTCGACGCCGAGCGCTTCGGTGCCTTCGCGACGCCCGCCGAGAAGCGCACCGTCGCGCAGCAGGCGCTCGTCGCCGAGTCCGACGCGCTGATCGAGGAGCTGAAGGCCGCAGACGCGATCGTGCTCGGCATGCCGATGTACAACTTCGGCGTACCCTCGCAGCTAAAGGCCTGGATCGACCACGTGCTGCGCGCCGGGGTCACCTTCCGCTATACCGCGAACGGGCCGGTCGGCCTGCTCGCGGGCAAGAAGGCGTACATCGTGGCGACGCGCGGCGGCTCCTACGCCGGCACCTCCGCAGACAACCAGACGCCGCACATCCGCCAGGCGCTGGCGCTGATCGGCATCAGCGACCTCGAGGTGGTGTATGCCGAGGGGCTCGCCATCAGCGAAGCCTCGCGCGAGCAGTCGCTCGCGGCGGCGCGCAGTAACATCGGACGCCTGTTCGGGCCGCAGGCGCTCGCGGCCTAGCGAAAGGAGATGCCATGACCTCACGCTCCCTCGGAACCGTGATCGCGTCGGTCGCCGCCTCGGACGGCGCCGGCGTCAAGCTGCGCCGCAGCCTCGGCTCCAGCCAGCTGGCGCGCCACGACCCGTTCCTGATGCTGGACGAGTTCTACTCTGACGACCCGGACGACTACCTCGCCGGCTTCCCGCCGCACCCGCACCGCGGCTTCGAGACCGTCACCTACATGCTCGACGGCCACATGCAGCACAAGGACTCGGGCGGCAACACCGGAGACCTGGGGCCAGGCGACGTGCAGTGGATGACCGCGGCGCGCGGCATCGTGCATTCCGAGATGCCGCAGCAGACCGAGGGCCGCATGCGCGGCTTCCAGCTCTGGCTCAACCTGCCGGCGAAGGAGAAGATGAAGCCGGCGGCCTACCGCGACATTGCCGCGCGCGAGATCCCGCGCGTCGCGGTGGAGGGCGGCGAGGTGAAGGTGATCGCCGGCGAGTTCCGCGGCACGGCCGGGCCGGTGTGCGGCGGCAGCACCGACCCGCACTATTTCGACCTCGTGCTCGAGCCGGGCGCGGCGCTCGAGGTACCGCTCCCCGCCGGCCACAACGCCTTCGTGTATGCCTACGAAGGCGAGGCGCGCATCGGCGAGGAGAAGAAGCCGCTCGCCCACCGCGCCGCCGGCCTGCTTTCCGCGGGCGCCTCGGTGCGGGTCGAGGCGGGGGCGGCGGGCGCGCGCGTGCTGGTGCTCGCGGGCCGCCCGCTCGGCGAGCCCGTCGTACAGTACGGCCCGTTCGTCATGAATACGCGCGAGGAGATCGAGCAGGCGGTCCTCGACTACCAGTCCGGCAAGCTGGCGAGCACGGAAGTGCGGCGCATCAAGGCCGCCTAGCCGGCGCGGCGTCGGGATTGCCCGACGTCCGGTTGCCGCGGCAAGACGGCGCCAGTGAGAACTACGCAATAGCGCGTGGCGGCGGCAGCCGCTAGCGTCTACCCTGAATCAGCCGCGCGACACGAGCGTAGGGGCGCGTCCGGGCGGCCGAAGGGGAGTGTCATGGATGCGCGCCAAGGGAGGCACGCGCCGGCGTCGGTCGCGCTCGGCGTCGTGATCGCCGCAGCCTGCGTCGCGGCGGTCGGCTCGATCGGCGGTTCGTTT
>DATJXO010000042.1:0-8621 GCA_035500055.1 Burkholderiales bacterium
GGCGCGCGAATGCGGGAACTAGGAGCTGCGCGTCACCGAGAAGGACGTCAATTCTAGCAAAGAATCCCTGAATTCCGAGGCAGGCAGGGGCGCCAGCGCGTCTCGCGCCGCCTGCGCCTCGCGCCGCGCGACTGCGCGCGCGTAGTCGAGCGCGCCGGCGGCGCGCACCGCCTCGAGCACGTGCGCGAATTCCGCGCGGCCGCCCTCCAGGATGGCGTGGCGCACCGCCGCCGCGTCCGCCGCCCGGCCGCAGGCCAGTACGCGGATCAGCGGCAGGGTCGGCTTGCCCTCGGCGAGATCGTCGCCGAGGCTCTTGCCGATCGTCGCCTCGTCGCCGGAGTAGTCGAGCACGTCGTCGACCAGCTGGAACGCGGTGCCGAGCTGCATGCCATAGACCGCCAGCCCCTGCTCCACCGCCGGCGGCGCCCCGGCCAGCACTGCCCCGAGGCGCGCCGAGGCCTCGAACAGCTTCGCGGTCTTCCTGCGGATGATGTCGAGGTAGCGTACCTCGTCGACGTCCGGGTCGTGGCAGTTCATCAACTGCAGCACCTCGCCCTCGGCGATGGTGTTGGTCGCGTCCGCGAGCACCTCCATCACCCGCGTATTCCGCACCCCGACCATCATCTGGAAGGCGCGCGAATAGAGGAAGTCGCCCACCAGCACCGCAGCGGCGTTGCCGAACTCGGCGTTGGCGGTGCTGCGCCCGCGGCGCAGCGGCGAGGCGTCGACGACGTCGTCGTGCAGCAGGGTAGCGGTGTGGATGAACTCGACGACCGCGGCGAGCTCCAGGTGCGGGGGCACGGCGTCCGCCGCCGGGGCGCGTTGGCGGTAGCCGGCCGCACCCGCCGCCAGCAGCAACACGGCCGGGCGCAAGCGCTTGCCGCCGCCGGAGACGATGTACTCGGAGACTTGGCGCACCAGCGCGACGTCGGAGTCGAGGCGCGCCCGGACGACGGCATCCAGGCGCCGCAGGTCGGCGGCGACCGGGGTAAGGAAGGCGGGTGTATCCAAGGGCGACGGCGGGCGACGGGCGGCGGCGAAGCTTAGCACGCGGCCTTTGACCCGGACGCGCGAAATCCCTTACAATTCCAAGTCTTCTCGCACGTCAGGGCAGTCCACAATGTTCGCGGTAATCCAGACCGGCGGCAAGCAGTACCGGGTGAAATCCGGCGAGCAGGTGCGCGTCGAGGCGCTCGCCGCCGACGTCGGCGCGGCGGTGTCTTTCGACCGCGTGCTGCTGCTCGGCGAGGGCGACGGCGTGCGCGTGGGCGCGCCGTTCGTCAGCGGCGCGGCGGTGCGCGCTACCGTGGTTTCGCACGGCCGCGGCGACAAGCTGCACATCTTCAAGCTGCGCCGCCGCAAGCACTACCAGAAATCGCAGGGGCACCGGCAGTCGTACACCGAGGTGCGCATCGACGAGATCGTCGGCGCCTAGGCGCCCCACGGATAGAGGGGAACTTCCATGGCACACAAGAAAGCAGGCGGCAGCTCGCGGAACGGGCGCGACTCGACCGCCAAGCGGCTCGGCGTCAAGGCCTACGGCGGCGAGCGGGTGAGCGCCGGCCAGATCCTGGTGCGCCAGCGCGGCACGGTGGTGCACGCCGGAGTCAATGTCGGCATCGGGCGCGACCACACCTTGTACGCGCGCGTCGCGGGCACGGTCAGCTTTGCCGTGCGCGGCGAGCGCAGCAGGAAGACCGTGAGCGTGGTTCCGGCCTAGCCGCCGTCTTCCGGCTCCGCGCGAAAGCCCTATCGGAGTCGATAGGGCTTTTTTGTTGGGGCCGCGTCGCGCCATGAAATTCATCGACGAAGCGATCATCCAGGTGCACGCCGGCAAGGGCGGCGACGGCAGCGCCGCGTTCCGCCGCGAGAAGTTCGTGCCGCGGGGCGGGCCGGCCGGGGGCGACGGCGGCCGTGGCGGCAGCGTCTGGGCGGTCGCGGACCGCAACCTCAACACGCTGGTCGAGTACCGCTTCGCGCGCATCCACCGTGCGGGGAACGGCGAGCCCGGACGCGGCTCGGACCAGTACGGCCGTGCTGCCGCCGACCTCGTGCTGCGCGTGCCCGTCGGCACGCTGGTCCGCGAGCGCGCCAGCGGAGAACTGATCGCCGACCTCGCCGAGGATGGCGGGCGCGCCCTGCTCGCCAAGGGCGGTCGCGGCGGCCTCGGTAACCTGCACTTCAAGTCGAGCGTCAACCGGGCGCCGCGACAGTTCACGCGCGGCGAGCCCGGCGAGAGCCGCGAGCTGGCGCTCGAGCTGCGGGTGCTCGCCGACGTCGGGCTGCTCGGGCTGCCGAACGCCGGCAAGTCGACGTTCCTGCGCGCGGTCTCGAGCGCGCGCCCCAAGGTCGCCGACTATCCCTTCACTACGCTCAACCCATCGCTCGGCGTGGTGCGCGTCGCCCACGACGCAAGCTTCGTGGTGGCTGACATTCCGGGGCTGATCGAGGGCGCAGCCGAGGGGGCCGGCCTCGGCCACCAGTTCCTGCGCCATCTCGCGCGCACGCGCCTGCTGCTGCATCTGGTGGACCTCGCGCCGCCGCAGGAGGGCGCGAGTCCGGCGCGCGACGTGCGCGCGCTGGCGCGCGAGCTGAAGAAATACGACCTCGCCCTTTGGCGCAAGCCGCGCTGGCTGGTGTTCAACAAGGCCGACCTCGTACCCGATGCCCGGGCGCGCGCGCGCGCGATCGTCAACGCGCTGCGCTGGAAGGGGCCATGGTTCCTGGTCTCGGCGCTCTCCGGTGAAGGCTGCCGCCGGCTATGCGCCGAGGTCGGCGGCTTCCTCGCGAGCCGCGCGATGCATGGGAGCGGGAAGCGTGCCGCGTAGCCCGCTCGCCGAGGCGAAGGCGCTGGTCGTCAAAGTCGGGTCGTCGCTCGTGACCAACGAGGGCCGCGGGCTGGACATCGCCTCGATCGCGCGCTGGGCCGCGCAGATCGCGGAGCTGCGCGCGCTCGGCCGGCACTGCGTCCTGGTCTCGAGCGGCGCCATCGCCGAGGGCGTGCTGCGGCTGGGGTGGACGCGCCGGCCGAGCGCGATGCACGAGCTGCAGGCCGCCGCCGCGGTCGGCCAGATGGGCCTCGCGCAGTGCTACGAGAGCTGCTTCCGCGAGCACGGCCTCGCCACGGCGCAGGTGCTGCTCACGCACGCCGACCTCGCCGACCGCGCCAGGTACCTCAACGCGCGCTCGACGCTGCGCACCCTGCTCGGCCTCGGCGTGGTCCCGGTGATCAACGAGAACGACACGGTGGTCACCGACGAGATCCGCTTCGGCGACAACGATACGCTCGCCGCGCTGGTCGCCAACCTGATCGAGGCCGACGCGCTGGTGCTGCTCACCGACCAGGCCGGGCTGCACGAGGCCGATCCGCGGCGCGACGCAAGCGCGCGCCTGATCGAGGAGGCGGAAGCGGGCGAGGCGCGCCTCGAGGCGATGGCCGGCGGCACCGGCAGCGGCCTCGCGCGAGGCGGCATGCTCACCAAGGTGCTGGCGGCGAAGCGCGCCGCGCGCAGCGGCGCCCACACCGTGATCGCCTCGGGCGCCGAGCCCGGGGTGCTGCTGCGATTGGCACATGGCGAGCGCGTCGGCACGCTGCTGAGGGCGCGTACCGCGCCGCTCGCGGCGCGCAAGCAGTGGCTCGCCGACCACCTCAACGTGCGCGGACGCCTGGCGCTGGATGCCGGCGCGGTGCAGGCGCTGGCACGCGGCGGCCGCAGCCTGCTGCCGATCGGCGTTACCGCGGCGTCCGGAGAGTTCGAGCGCGGCGAGGTAGTCTGCTGCGACGGCCCCGATGGCCGCGAGGTCGCGCGCGGGCTGGTCAACTATTCGGCCGCGGAAACGCGGCGCATCCTGCGGCGGCCGTCCGGCGAGATCGAATCGATCCTCGGCTACGTGGACGAGCCGGAGCTCATCCACCGGGACAATCTGGTCCTGCTCTAGCGCGTCGCGCCGAGCTCGGCGCGCGGGTTGCCGCCCCGACGCAGCGCGTCGCGGCCTTCCTCCGCGCTGCCGATGATCATGTGCCTCGGGCAGAAGTAGTCGCGCTCGAGGATTCCCTGCCAGCGCCGTACGCCGTTCTCCGCGGTCGGCTTCCAGTCGTCATTCGTGGGCGTCCAGTGCTTGCCATCCAGCAGCGCGAAGATGCGGTAATTCTCGCTGCGGCAGCGGATGCCCTCGAAGCTGACGTTGTCGTAGCCCGAGGGGCTGCGCGCGACGAAGACATAGCGCACGACGCCGTCGCGGCCCACCGAGATCGAGCTCGCGTCGACGAAGAAGCGAAAGCTCGTCGCCGACCCGAGGTTGACCTCGACCAGGTCGCCGGCCTTGGGCAAGGGCGGCAGCGGCGCCTTGTCGGCGCGCCAGTCGCGCTCTTCCTGGCGCAGCTCCCAGTCGCTCTTGAAATTCCGGTTCTCGGACGGCTGCATGGGCGCGTCCATGGTCTGCGCCGCCGCGGCCCCCGCCGCCGCCGCGAGTACCGCCGCCAGCAGCGTCCTCATGCCAGATCGGCCGCGAGCGAGTCGCGTGCCGCGGCCGCGACGGGCGTCTGCGCCCTATAGTGGGAATGGTCGATCCCCACGCTGAGCGCGGCGCCGCGCTTCAGCGCCGCGCGCATCGCGGGCTCGAGCTCGAACCGCAGGAAGTGAACCGACGAGGTCTTCTCCTCGGTCTCGCGCTCCAAGTCCTCGTCCGCGATGGCGTAGACCCGGGCGCAGCCTTCGACCTGGATCCAGGCGCGATCCTCGACTCCCCGCAGCTCGCCGAGGCGCCGCTGGCGCTCCTGCGCGTCGGGGTACTCGATCATCATGGTGGCCTTCCAGTTGCCGCCGTCGGGAATCAGGGGGTTGTAGGCCGCGAGCTCCCCCCGGATGCCGTCTTCCTCGAAGATCCGCTCGATGCGCAGCACCTCCTGCACCTGGTAGCGGATCGTGAGCTCGTCCTCGAAGATGAGGGTTACGTGCTCGCCCACCGGAACCTTGCGGTGCTTCTTGTGCGCGATCACCCGGGCGCGGAAGGCGTTGCGCTCCCGGGCGTACGCCTCGAGCGTCATCAGGCTGTCGGCCGCGATCTGCGGCATTCCGGCTCCGCGCCCCTAGTCGACCAGCGCGTCGAGCGCCTTCTGGAAGCGGTTGGCGTGCGAGCGCTCCGCCTTCGCCAGGGTCTCGAACCAGTCGGCGATCTCGGTGAAGCCCTCGCTGCGCGCGGTCTTCGCCATGCCGGGGTACATGTCGGTGTACTCGTGCGTCTCGCCGGCGACCGCCGCCGCGAGGTTGAGCCGCGTACGCCCGATCGGCTTGTCGGTCGCCGGGTCGCCGACCTGCTCAAGGTACTCGAGGTGGCCGTGCGCGTGGCCCGTCTCGCCCTCGGCGGTCGAGCGGAACAGCGCGGCGACGTCGTTCTGGCCCTCGACGTCGGCCTTGGCGGCGAAATACAGATAGCGCCGGTTCGCCTGCGACTCGCCGGCGAACGCGTACTTGAGGTTGTCGTGGGTCTTGGTTCCCTTCAATTGCATGACGGTCTCCTTTTCTGCGGGAAGTGCCACGCTACGACCGCCGCGGCTCCGGGGCAAATCGATTGTTGCAATGACACCTATAGAAGCGGGCTATCGTCCCAGCGCGGACTCGACTTCCGAGAACGTGAGCGCGACCGCGCCGCCGGTCTGCAGCGTCACCCCGAGCTGGCGCGCGAGCTGGGACAGGGAGAAGATGCCGCGCACCATCGCGCGGCGCACCGGCTGGTCGATCAGGCGTTGCGGCGGGATGACGTCGTAGTCCACCACCAGCGCGTGCTGCCGGCCCGCCTTGCGCAGGGTCTCGAGCACGTGCCCGACCCGCGCCCCGTCGACGTCCGCGTAGTCAAGCACCTCGACGTGCTCGGTCGGCGTCATCAGGTCGCGCACCGTGAGCTCGTGGCGCGCGATGCCGCGCTCGGTCATGATCTGCACCGCCTTGACGCCGAGGATGTCGGTCGCCGTGATCAGCCCCTCGACCACGTCGCGCGCGTCCGCCACCAGCAGCAGGCGTACGCCGCGCGAGATCATGTACTGGTTGGCGCCCTCGACCGGCGCCTGCGACCGGATCGTGGCGGGCGCGGTCCGCTGCAGGTCGGTCATGACCTCGCGCGCCGGCGATTCGAGCGTGACGCGCGCCGGCCGCGCCTGCACCGGCCGCCGGTATCCGGCGCCCTCGCCCAGCTCCCTGATCGGCAATGCGTGGTACTGCCTGTCCATGGCGCCCCTCTCGGTTGCGCTACCCGGCGCCGGTGCTCGCCGTGGCGTCCCCTCGCCGGCGCCGGTCGGCACCCAGATAGCGGTGCAATTCCGTCAGCGCGCGGCGATAGACGTCGCGCTTGAACTCGATCACGGCCTCGAACGGCACCCAGTAGCCGCTCCAGCGCCAGGCGTCGAACTCGGGCTTGCCACTGCCGCGCAACTTGACGTCGCAGTCGCGTCCCAGCATGCGCAGCAGGTACCAGATCTGCTTCTGCCCGCGGTAGGTGCCGCGCCAGTCGCGACGGACCCACTTGTCCGGCACCTCGTAGCGCAGCCACTCGCGGGTCCGGCCGAGGATCTTCACGTGCTCCGGCCTCAGGCCCACCTCCTCCTCGAGCTCGCGGAACATCGCCTGCTCGGGCGTCTCGCCCGACTTGATGCCGCCCTGCGGGAACTGCCACGCGTGCTGGTTGACCCGCTTGCCCCAGAACACATCGTCGTTCACGTTCACCAGCAGGATGCCCACGTTCGGGCGGTAGCCGTCCCTGTCGAGCATGGCGAGACCACCTAAGCTAGAATCCCTCCGGCATTTTTCCACAGCCGCGCTGCAAACTCAACGCGTCGAGCGCCTCCGCATGCGCAGTTCCCGCTTCTTCATCTCCACCGTAAAGGAGGCGCCCGCCGACGCCGAGCTGGCGAGCCATCGGCTCATGATCCGCTCGGGGATGATCCGGCGGCTGGCCGCGGGAATCTACACCTGGATGCCGCTCGGGCTGCGGGTGGTGCGCAAGATCGAGGCGATCATCCGAGAGGAGATGAACCGGGCCGGCGCGATCGAGCTCTCCATGCCGGTGGTGCAGCCCGGCGAGCTGTGGCAGGAATCGGGCCGCTGGGGCGCATACGGCCCGGAGCTGCTGCGCTTCAAGGATCGCCACGAGCGCGACTTCGTGATCCAGCCGACCTCCGAGGAGGTGGTGACCGAGATCGCGCGCGCCGAGCTGCGCAGCTACCGCCGGCTGCCGGTGCACTTCTACCAGTTCCAGACCAAGTTCCGCGACGAGCGGCGGCCGCGCTTCGGCGTCATGCGCGGCCGCGAGTTCATCATGAAGGACGGCTACTCGTTCCATGCCGGCATCGAGGACCTGGAGCGCGAATACCGCAACATGCACGAGACCTACACGCGCATCTTCACGCGCCTCGGGCTGAAGTTCCGGGCCGTCGCCGCCGATACCGGCGCCATCGGCGGCACCGGCTCGCACGAGTTCCAGGTGCTCGCCGACTCGGGCGAGGACGCGATTGCGTGGTGCCCCGGCTCCGACTACGCCGCCAACCTCGAGCTCGCCGAGGCGGTTGCGCCCGCCGGAAAAAGGCGACAACCTAGCGAGGCGATGAAGAAGGTCCCGACGCCGGGCAAGACCACCTGCGAGGAGGTCGCGGCGCTGCTCGGGCTGCCGCTGGAGCGCACCGTCAAGGCGATCGCCGTGGTGCACGAAGGCGCGTTCTGCCTGCTGCTCGTACGCGGCGACCACAGCCTCAACGAGGTCAAGGCCGGCAAGCTGCCGGAGCTGCAGCCGTTCAGGTTCGCGACCGAGGCCGAAATCGAGCAGCGCCTGCATTGCCGCGCCGGGTACATCGGCCCGGTCGGCGCCGACGCGCGCGTCGCGGTGATCGCCGACCGCACCGTGGCGGCCATGAGCGATTTCGTCTGCGGCGCGAACGAGCCCGGCTTCCACCTGAGCGGCGTCAATTGGGGGCGCGACCTGCCCGAGCCGGCGCGCATCGCCGATATCCGAGACGTGGTGGAGGGCGACCCCAGCCCGGACGGCAAGGGGCCGCTGCGCATCCAGCGCGGCATCGAGGTCGGCCACATCTTCCAGCTGCGCACCAAGTACTCGGCGGCGATGAACGCGCTTTTCGTCGACGACAAGGGCGCCACGCGCCCGATGGAAATGGGCTGCTACGGCATCGGCGTGACCCGCATCGCCGCGGCCGCGATCGAGCAGTGCCACGACGAGCGCGGCATCGCGTTTCCGCGCCCGATCGCGCCGTTCGAGGTCTGCCTGGTGCCGATCGGCCTGCACAAGAGCGCCGCCGTGCGGGAGGCGGCCGAGAAGCTGCATGGCGAGCTCGCCGCGGCGGGCGTCGACGTGCTGCTGGAGGACCGCGACGAGCGCCCCGGGGTGCTGTTCGCGGACATGGACCTGATCGGCGTACCGCACCGGCTGGTGGTGTCGGAGCGCGGGCTCGCCGCGGGCAGCGCCGAATACAAGGGGCGCACCGCGACGGCGCCGGAGAACGTGCCGCTCGCCGGGGCGGTGCCGTTCCTGCTCGAGCGCCTCAAGGCGTGAGCCTGCGCGCGGCGCGCAGCCTCGCGGCGCTCGCCGCGCTGTCCATGCTGGCGCTGGCGCCGCGA
>DATJXO010000043.1:0-66129 GCA_035500055.1 Burkholderiales bacterium
ACTGCCTTGCGTTCTCGGTTTGTCCTCTGAAGGGTGTCATCGGGGACTATAAGGAGTCGGATCAACCCGCGGCCGCGAAGCCCTCTGCTGAATCGAAGAGTGCGGAGAAGAAGGAAGGCTGAGGGCCAGGGCGATTAGAGGTAATTAATGAGCGCTTGGGTCAAAAGTGTCGACATGGGTGGGTTCGCGCTACTGCTGACGGCGGCGGGCGCATTGGCGCAGCCCCCCGATTTTGATGCCGGGAAGTACGAGTATCTGTGGCATTGCGCCGTTTGCCACGGCCCGAGCGGAAAGGGCAACGGACCCTACTCGGCGTTTCTAACGAAGGTTCCGAGCGATCTCACGACCCTCGCAGCCAGAAACGGCGGCGTATTTCCGGATCAGAGGGTCTACGAGACGATCGACGGCAGGCGGGCGGTCGGGGCGCACGGCCCCCGCGATATGCCCGTCTGGGGAGTGGACTTCAGCACCGGACTCGCGATGCAGCCCAATCCGGCCTCTACCCCCGAGGCGCTCGTCCGAGCGCGCATACTGGGGCTCGTTGACTATCTACGCAGGCTTCAGGCCAGGTAATCCGGCTGAAAGAGCGCTCGGCGGCCGGCGCACCAGCGAGCAAAGAGCTGCGGCGGTTGATCGAGGTTCCCCGAAGAGTCAAGCGTAGACTTACGAGACGCTCAAACCTAAACGAAGGAGGGTGTATGCATCACGGACGTCTTGTCGCATGGCGCCGACGCGCTGAAGCCGTGGCTTGGGGCGCCTTCATTCTTGGCCTCGTTTCCACGATCCCGGCTCGGGCCGACGGCCTCGCGGGCGCCCAGCCGACCAAATCCGAGTACGGGGTCATTTTCCACATCGACAGCGGCGATCAGGCCACCATCAAGAAAACTCTCAATAACGTCGAGAACCTGATGCACGATCCACGCTTCAAGGATCGCAAGCTTCACGTCGAACTAATCGCGAACAGCAAGGGCTTCGCCGTATATGTGAAGGGCAATGGCTTTGAGAAGCGGCTTGAGCAGCTCAAAGCCGACGGCGTCGAGCTAGCGCAATGCTCCAACACGTTGCGCGAGCTGCATGTCGACCGCGGAGATCTCTACAGTTTCATTCAGATTGTTCCCTCGGGCATGGGTGAGATCACAATCCGGCAAGCCGAGGGTTGGGCCTACATCCACCCATCGTCGCCGCCAGCAAGCGACTTGTAGCTGCCGGCAGAAGTTCCAGAGGGCTGCTGCCCGTCCCGGTAGGCGGGTCGGGGTTCGCGGTCGCTCGACCGAACGTCGGGTTCCGCCACCCAAAGCCGGTGTTCGGGGCGTAGACTCGCCTTCGTAAAAGGGGGAATCTGAATGAGCACGCAAGTGGGAGCGGAGCACGCCGGTCACGGTAGCGAGCGTGGTTTCGCCAAGCTCGAGTTCGAGCTGGACGACTATCCCGGACCGGTCAAGACCACGCTGTTCGGCATCCAGCACGTGCTGGTGATGTTCACGGCGATGGTAGGCGGACCGCTGATCGTCGGACGACTTCTCAATTTGCCAGAAGGCACGCGCATCGCGATGGTCTCGGGAACGATGATCGGCTGCGGCATCGCCACCATGATTTCTTCGTTGGGCGTGTCCTTCATCGGCCCGCGCTTGCCGATTGTGATGGGCGTGTTCTATATCTTCATCGGCCCGATCGTCCATATCAGCAAGCAGGTGAGCTTGGCGGCGGCGATGACCGCCCTCATCATCGGCGGTGCGGTCCAGTTTGCCTGGAGTCCGCTGATCGGCCGGCTGCAGCGCTTCTTCCCGCCGATCGTCACCGGCACCACCATCCTTCTGATCGGCACGGGCCTGATGAAGATCGGCATCAACGTCGCTTCCGGGTTCGGCACCCCGGCCTTCGGCAAGCCGGTCACCCTCGGGCTTGCGGCCCTGATGATCGTTCTGATCCTGGTCATCACGCGCTTTGCCAAGGGCGTGGTGCGAGCGCTGTCGCTCTTTCTCACGATGGTGATCGGCTACCTGGTGGCGGCGGGCTGGGGCTTGATCGATCTTGGCAGCGTCGCGAGAGCCGACTGGGTCAGCGCACCGACTCCATTCCCCTACGGTGGGCTGCAATGGCCGGGGATCATCGCGGTAGTCACCGTCGTGGTGTGCTTCTTTGCCACCGCAGTGGAGACCACTGGGCACACGCTGGCGGTCACGCGAATCGTCGGCGTGCCGCAGGAGAGTTGGCGCATCCGTGGCGCGGTGTCGAACGACGGTCTCGGCTCGGCGATCTCGGCGCTGTTCGGCGGCATGGCGCTCACTTCCTACTCGCAGAACATCGGCGTCATCTCGCTCACGGGAGTCGGGAGCCGCTTCGTCGTGGCCTTTGGTGGAGCGTTTCTGATCGTCATGGCGCTGGTCCCGAAGGTCGGTGCGATCATCGCGCTGATGCCGAACGCCGTGCTCGGCGGCGTGCTGCTATTCATGTTTGGCATGGTGGCTTCCGTCGGTATCGACATCATTGGCCGCAATTTGGCCTCGAGGCGGGACGCCGTAATCCTCGCGGCCTCGCTCGCAGTAGGACTCGGCATCCAGGCTGCGCCGCCGGGCGCGTTCGACGTCATCGATCCAGCTCTGCGCATCCTGGTCACCGACGGCATCGTGATGGGCATCCTGCTGGCCATGCTGCTCAACATCCTGATGCCGAAGGAGCCGTAGCAGAATGTCGTATGGCCTGGTGCCGGAATGTCGACTTCTGGCCGGTAGCCGACTGCCGCGCTGCAGGGAATCTTAGGCGAATGTCGGGTTGCGTTGATCGGTTGAATCCGCCACCCTTGACAGGGCCGCCGGGAAGGTGTCGACTGAACGCGCTTCGGTGATTCGGTTCGGGATGGGTTCTTAAAACAACGGCTGATGATCCAGGTTGCTGCGCAAGTGTTCCGCTGTTGCGCGCGCCCCGAGTTGCGGGTGTACCTGAAGCGAATGGGCAGCGACCGCCCTCGATGCAATGTTTGAGGATCGTTCCGACCCGAGGAGCCGAAGCACACGATACCGCGCGGCCACCGCCATCCTCCGCGCTATCCCCCGAAGCGCGTCCCTTGCCGCAAGGATCTTGTCAGCTGCCGCGAATACAGGACCGCCCTACGAGTCCGAAGGCCGGCGCTTTCATACATCGCTCAGTCGGCGCACTCCTGCCGTTCGGTACGAAAGCACGTCCTCGACGAATCGTTGCTACAAGGCCCCGCGACGGGCGTCTCGCACCAAATATCCCGATGGCGTGGCTGAGCGTGAGTTGCGTCAACGGAAGCGGCCGATCGGGGCGGGGGCGCCGCCGGTCCCGGGGCCGGTGTTGCGGGACCTGCCGCGGAAGGCTTCGCATGATCGGGCCGCGCGGGCGCGCCTGCTGAAGCGGAAGCGCTTTGGTCAGGCGGCATTGCCTGCGCGTTCGCGATGTGGGGCACGCCAGCGAGATAGACGATGAGGGTCAGGGTGATCTGGCGTACTGACATGGATTGCCCGTCAGATCCCGAAGCGGTGATGGATAACGTTACCCGCGACCAGGCACGCGGCGGCGCTCAGCGCGGCGATCGTCAGCGCGTTGAAGCTGAACTCGCCTGGAAGGGCGGTCGAGCCGCTCAGCATCGGGGCGAGGACCTGCCCTCCAACCGTTCCCGCGACGGCGCCGATGACGATCGACACGACGACGCCGCGGTATTCGTTCATTCCCAATATCGCGAACGCGGCCCAGCCGATACAACCACCAGCGGCAATCCATATGGCGATGTTCATTTTTGCCTCCTGCAAGTGTCGGGAGGTCGGGCTGCTGTTGCTCCACATTCGCGGCCGCAAGAGCAGTCGACCTTGACGATTACCGCGAGACAGCGCCGAGTCTCGCGCTCGGACACGATGGTCAAGGAGGGAAGTGCGGCCACCCAAAGGACGCGCCGCCGATCGGCGGCGAGGAGCAGCCACCGCTGCTTGAGAATCTTGCCGGCGGAGTCTAGCACGAATACCCGCCGGCTAATATGGGCGCCGCCGCAATTCCGGCTTCCGGCGGAAGCCGCCCGGCGCAGAGATTGATCCTCGCCGTCCATCGCTGCGGGGCGACTTGAGGTGCCGCCCACCGTCCTTCGCCTGATGGCCGCACGCGCTGCCCGCAGCCTGGGGCAAGGCGCGCTGGTCGCGGCATTCGCGCTTTACCTGCGCGCCCTCGGCTGGTCGGCACCCGCGATCGGCGCGACGCTGTCGGCGGCGCTGGTGGTCGGCGCGGCGCTGACGCTGACCGTGGGCCCGCTGAGCGACCGTTTCGGCAGGCGGGGCTTCCTGCTCGCCTACGAACTGATGCAGGCAATGGCGGCGTTGGTCGCGCTGCTCACCGCGTGGCCGCCGGCACTGGTGCTCGCCGCCATCGTCGGCGGCTTCGGCCGCGGCGCCAACGGCAGCGCCGGCCCGTTCGGTCCGCTTGAGCAGGCTTGGCTCGCCCAGGTGGTGCCCGCGGCAAGGCGCGGCGCGGTCTTCAGCGCCAACGCCGCGATCGGTTTCGGTGGCATGGCGCTCGGGGCGCTGCTCGCGGGCGGGGTGCAATTCCTGATCGGCCCCTTCGGCGAGGTGCTCGCTTACCGGCCGCTGTTCCTGCTGTCGCTCGCCGGGTCGGCTGCGGCGCTCGTCCTCGTCGCGACGCTGCGCGATCCGCGGCGCGAGCCTGCATCCGAGCACTCGGCCGCGGCCTCCGGCCGGGCGGCCGCAGCCTCAGAGCGTCGCAGCGAGAATCGCCTGCTGACGCGCCTGGTCGCCGCCAACACGCTGAACGGCCTCGGCATCGGTATGATCGCTCCGCTCATCGCCTATTGGTTCGCATTGCGTTTCCAGCACGGGCCGGGATCGATTGGACCGGCGCTCGCAGCGAGCTTCGTGCTCGGGGCGCTCGGCTCGGTCATCGCCGGACGCCTGGTGCACCGCCACGGGCTCATCGGCCCGGTGGTGATCATGCGCGGCCTAGGTCTCGTCTGCCTCGTGGCGGTGCCGCTCATGCCGGCGTTCGGCGCCGCAGCGGCGTTGTACGCATTGCGCGCGGGATTCAACCAGGGCACCGCCGGCGTGCGGCAGGCGCTGGTGGTCGGGCTGACGCGCGATCGCCGCGGCCTGGCGGCGAGCCTGCAGAACGCGTCCATCCAGATTCCGCGCGCGGTCGGACCGCTGGTCGCGGGTTTGATGCTGCACGCCGGAATGCTGCGGCTGCCGTTTCTCGTCGCCGCGGTTCTGCAGGCGAGCTACCTGGTGCTCTACGTGCGGTTCTTTCGCGGATACGCCGCCGACGGCGTGTGAGTGGCTTCCGGCGTGGCAACTCCGGCACGTTCCTGACGAAAAACCGGCGGGAAACTGTGAGATAAGGTCATGCGCCACGTACGGGGGGCGCGCCAGTTGGTATCCTTCGGGCCGGGAAATCGTCCGGGTGGCGGCCCTTCTTAGGTTTTCTGCGGTACTCGTCGCGTGCGCGCTCGCGCTCGGCGCGGGATCGGCCCGCGCGGCTCCGAGCTTCCAGGCTGCGGGAACAGCCGCCGGGGGAACCGGCAATGCGACGCCGGCCTGGCCCGCCGGCCAGTATCAGGTCGGCGACGTGGGGCTGCTCTTCTGCGAATCGGACGGCGGCCAGGCGGCCAACCTCACCACGGCGAACGGCTTCGCCGCGGTCACCAACAGCCCGCAGTCGACGGGCACCGGCACTGCGGGAACAAGAATCACGGTCTATTGGGCGCGGGCCACGTCGACGACGATGGCGGCTCCCACCGTCGCCGACCCCGGCAATCACGTCTACTGCCAGATTCTCGTCTATACGGACGTGATCAGCAGCGGCAATCCGTGGGACATCACTGGAGGCGGCGTCAAGGCTACTGCGAGCACCAGCGTTTCCGTGACCGCGGTGACCACGAGCGTCGCCAACACGCTCATCGTGCAGGGAGTGGCGCGCGACACGGACAACAACGCCGGCGCCGCCTTCGGCACCCCGGCGAACGCGAGTCTGACCAACCTCACGAAGGAAGTCGACGCGGGCACTGTTTCGGGCAACGGCGGCGGCTTCGCGGTGTGGGACGGGGGGCTGGCGAATGCCGGCAGCTCCGGAACCACCACCGCGACCGTCACCAGCTCGGTGAACGCCTTTCTCACAATCGCTCTGAAGACCAATACGACGACGCTCGCCACCGGCACCGATCCGGCGGCGGCGACCGTCGCCCCCGGATCCGGAGTTGCCATCGTGGATCAGTTCACGCTGCAGACGAGCGGCGGCACCGAGGCGATCAGCTCGGTGACGGTGAATCTCTCGACCGCGAGCGGCGTAGGGCGGCTCTCGATCTACAACAACGCGGGGACGGAACTCGGCTTCACCACGTCTCCGGTGACGGGCTCGAACGCGATCACGGTGTCGGGAATGTCGGCGACGACGACCCTTGGCACGTTCACCGTCCGCATCACGCCGCTGAGCCACGCCGCGATGCCGGCCCCACCCGGCGCCAGCTATTCGATCACCGCGCCGGTGACCTCGTGGGCGGGCCCGTTCACCCACACGGGCAGCGATACCAACACGAATGCGCTCACGATCGACAACCAGTCGCCCAACTCCGCCACGGCGGCGAGCGGCAGCGCGGGCGACACACAGGTGACGCTCAACTGGACCACCTCGAGCTCCACGGACTTCACCCGCTCGGTGGTGCTGCGCTGGACGGGTGCCGCGGGCTCGGAAGTGCCGGTGGAGGGCACGACGACCTACGCGAACGGAAACACGATCGGCACTGCGACGGTCGTGTGCGTGCGCACCGGGGATGCCGCCTCGACGGCGGTGAGCGGGGTCGACGGCGGAGGCACGGGAGGCTGCAGCGCCACGGCGCTCACCGACGGCACGAGCTACAGCTACAAGGTGTTTCAGCAGGACACGAGCGGCAACTACGACACCGGCACGTCGATCGGCCCGTTCACTCCGCTCGCCGTCACCACTCTGGCCACCGGCGCCGACCCCGCGGCGGCGACCGTCGCGCCCGGCTCGGGCGTCGCGATCGTCGACCAGTTCACGCTGCAGACGAGCAGGGGGACGGAATCGGTCACGTCGGTGACGGTGACCCTGTCGACGGCCAGCGGTGTAGGACGCCTCTCGATCTACAACAACGCGGGTACCGAGCTCGGCTTCACCACCTCCCCCGCGACGGGCTCGAACACGATCACGGTCTCGGGGATGTCGGCAACCACCACGCTCGGCACGTTCACGGTCCGGGTCACACCACTCAGCCACGCGGCCATGCCGGCGCCGCCCGGCGCCAACTACCTGATCACGGCCCCGGTGACTGCGTGGGCGGGTACGAACACCCACGCGGGCAGCGATACCAACGCGAACGCGCTGACCATCGACAACCTGTCGCCCAACGGCGCGACCGCGGCGAGCGCCAGCGCGGGCGATACGCAGGTGACGCTCCACTGGACCACGTCGAGCTCGAGCGATTTCACGCGCTCGGTGGTGCTGCGCTGGACGGGTACGGCAGGCACGGAAGTTCCGGTCGAGGGCACGACCACTTATGCGAACGGAAACACCATCGGGACCGCGACGGTGGTCTGCGTCCGCACGGGCGATGCCGCCTCGACCGCGGTGAGCGGGGTCGACGGCGGCGGCACCGGGGGATGCAGCGCTACGGCGCTCGCCGACGGCACGACCTATAGCTACAAGGTCTTCCAGCAGGACACCAGCGGCAACTACGACACCGGCACGTCGATCGGCTCCGCTACCCCGCTCGGGCTGCTGGTCTCGATCAACTGCTCGGGTTCCTGCGGCCCGACGAGCGCCGCGAGCGTCAGCTGGACAGTCACGTTCAGGCAGAGCGTCACGGGCCTGACGGCCGGCAATTTCTCGCTGGTCTCGGGCGGCGGCCTCGGCGGCTCGCCGGCGATCATCGGCGTGAGCGGCAGCGGCACCATCTGGACCGTCACCGCCGTCACGGGAACCGGCAGCGGCACGCTCGGGCTGAACATGACGAACGCCACAGGAGTCTCGCCGGCGCCGGGCAACCTGCCGTTCACGGGCCAGGTGTTCACGATTTCGGGCGCCAGCGCGTGCAGCTCCTGGTACAACCCGGCGTGGTCGTACCGCGAGCCGATCACGATCAACTACCCGCAGGTCGGCGGCGCGCTCAGCAACTACCCGGTGCTGGTGAGCATCACCGATGCCAATCTCCAGGCCGGCGCGCAGGCGAGCGGCAACGACATCGTGTTCACCGATTCGAGCGGCACGGTCAAGCTCGCGCACGAGATCGAGCAGTACAACGGCGCGACGGGCCAGCTGATCGCCTGGGTCAACGTGCCGAGCGTCTCGGCGGCGGCAAACACCCTCATCTACATGTACTACGGCAACGCCAGCGTCTCGGCGCAGCAGAACCCGAGCGCCGTCTGGGACGCGAACTACGTGGGCGTATGGCATCTGCCGAACGGGACGACGCTGACGACCGGCGATTCCACCTCGAACGCCAACAACGGGACCGTGAACGGGGGAGTCACCGCTGCGACCGGAAAAATTGACGGCGCAGGCAGCTTCGACGGAAGCAGCGGCTACATATCCACCATCAGCCAGTTCAACAACATTCAGGATTTCGCGGTATCGGCCTGGTTCAGGACCAGCAGCGCCTCGGGCCGCAAGATCATCGGTCTTGAAACCACGCAAACGGGCACGGGCGCCGGCATGTACGACCGTCATCTGTACGTGGGTACCGACGGCAAGGTCTATTTCGGCTGGTGGACTGGCAGCGCCGCGACGGTCGTCTCCACGGCCACGCTCAACGACAACGCATGGCACTACGCCGTGGGAACGCACACCTCCGCGAACGTAGGAACGCTGTACATCGACGGGGTCGCCCAGGGCACGAACAGCGGGGCGGCACAGAACTTCAACGGCTGGTGGAGGATAGGAAGCTACAAGCTGGCCGGCTGGCCGAACGCCGGCGACGGTTATTTTCCGGGACAGGTCGACGAGGCTCGAGTCTCACTGGTCGCCCGCTCCGCAGCCTGGGTCCTGACCGACTACAACAGCCAGAGCTCGCCGGCGACGTTCCTGAGCGTCGGCTCGCAGCAGGCGAACACCTGCGTTCACCACTACGAGCTCTCGCTGGCGTCCACCAGCGTCACCTGCCTTCCGACCACGGTGACCATTACCGCGTGCGCGGACAGCTCGAACCCGTGCACCAGCGTCGCCGCGATCAATGGCACGGCCAGCCTCGGGACTACCGGCGGCTCGATCGTCAGCCCGGTGAACGTGGTGAGCGGCGTCGGCACGAGCTCGCTCAGCGACCCCGGCGCCGCGGACAACACCGCCGTCACGGTCTCGCTCACGGGTGCGAGCGCCTCGGCCCCGAACGCCTATACCTGCCGCAGCGGCACCGGCTGCACCACGACCTTCAACACCGCGGGCTTCATCGTCTCGGCGAGCGCCGGCGGGGGCGCGGCGACCGTGACGAGCCAGGTGGCCGGCGTCGCGAGCGGCACCTACTACCTGCGCGCGGTGCGCACCAACACGACCACGCAGGCCTGCGAGGCGGCGCTGCAGGGCGCGAACACGGTGAACTTCGCGTACGAGTGCAACGACCCGACGACCTGCTACGCGTCGAATTTCATGAGCGTGAACGGCGGCACGCCGACAACGATCGTGCGCAACAACAACGGCAGCGTGTCGAGCTACACGTCGGTCGGCGTGACCTTCGACGCCAACGGCAACGCGCCTTTCAGCCTCACCTACGGCGACGCCGGCAAGGTGACGCTGTGGGCGCAGAAGACGGTCAATTCGGCGACGCTCACGGGCTCGTCGAACGCGTTCGTGGTGAGGCCGAACGATTTCGCGTTCTCGGCGATCCAGCGCACCAGCGACTCGTTCGCCAACCCGGGCGCGAGCGGCTCGTCGGGCGCGAAGTTCGCCAAGGCGGGCGAGGCGATCTCGGCCACCGTGACGGCGCGCGCCTCCGGCGGCGCGACCACGCCGAGCTTCGGTCTCGGCTCGAACAACGGCAGCGAATCGGTCGGCCTGACGCAGACGCTGATCGCGCCTTCGGGGGGCGCGACGGGCTCGCTCGGCGGCACGGCCGCGATCGTGCGCAGCAGCTTCTCTAACGGCGTAGCCACGGTCACCAACCTCACCTGGAGCGAGGTCGGCGTCATCACCCTCACTGCGACCAACAGCACATTTCTCGGGCAATCGCTCACCACGACCGGCACGAGCGGCAACGTCGGGCGCTTCTACCCGGATCATTTCAGCGTTTCCTCGGCTTCGATCACGAACCGCTCCGACGCGAGTTGCAGCCCGGCCTCGAGCTTCAGCTACATGGGCGAACCCTTCACGGCGGCCTTCACGCTCGAGGCGCGCAACGTCGCCGACACGAAGACGCAGAACTACGCCACGGCCAACGGCTTCGCCAAGCTCGACCCGACGGCGGGCGGCGCGCTCGATTTCGGCGCGCGCGACACGGCCGGGGCCGGCACCGTGCTGACCTCGCGCCTCGACACCAGCAGCGCGCCGACGGGCTCGTTCAGCGGCGGCGCCGCCGCGATCGCTGCTACGCTCGGCCTGAACCGCGCCGCGAGCCCCGACGGCGCCTACGAGTCGCTGCACCTCGGCATCGCGCCCGTCGACAGCGACGGCGTGGCGATGAATACCTACGACCTGGACGCCGACGGCACCGCGGGCGCGGAGCGCAAGGACCTCGGCGTGACGACCAGGGTGCGCTTCGGCCGGCTGCGCATGACGGGCGCCACCGGCTCCGCGCTTCTGCCGACGCGCGTCGGGCTGCAGGCGCAGTACTGGAACGGGACGGCGTTCGCGGCGAATACCGACGACGCCTGCACCGCGCTGGCGGCGAGCAACTTCGCGCTCTCAGGCTACAAGATCAACCTGAACGCATGCGAGACCGCGGCGCTCGGCGGCGCCTCGTTCGCCGGGGGCAGCGGCAGCGCCACGCTCACGCTCGCCGCGCCGGGCGCCAGTAACAACGGCTCGGTGCTCCTCACCGCGAACCTCGGCAGTTCGCCGAGCGGCAACTATTGCCCGTCGGTCGGCGGCTCGGAGGCCGCGGCGACGAGCGCCGTCATGCCCTATCTGCAGGGCGCCTGGAGCGGTTCCGGATGGAGCGCGGATCCGTCGGTGCGCGTCGGCTTCGGCGTATACGGCAGCCAGCCGAACAACTTCATCTTCAACCGCGAGAACTACTGAGCGGGCCCGTTGAGGGCGAAGTGGAAGATGCGGTAGCTCGGCAGCGCGCCGGCCGCGGCCTCGAGGCGGTAGGCGTCGCTCAGCGGCTCGCTCAGCACGAAAGGCACTTTCGCCTCAGACACTCCGCCGTGCGTGCGCAGGCGATGGCCGGCGAGCCCGGACAGGTCGTGCTGCGACGCGGAGGCGCCGATGCAGGTGTCGGCGCGCGCGATCACGGCGACGTCCCCCTCGCGCTCAGGCGGCAGGTCGAACAGGCGGCAGGCGTCCTCGCGCCCGAGCGCCTGCTCGATGCCATCGACGCCGGCGATCGCCCTGAGGATGTCCCGCGCGCTCGCCTTGCCGCGGCGCCAGACGCGCACGAAGCCGCCGAGCGCGCCGTGATGCGCGACGAACGCGTCCGTGATCGGGCAGATGACGCGCGTCTCGCCCTTGCCGAGCTCGGCATCGAGCAGGTCCTGCAGCCAGATGACGTTGGGGCTGCCGTCGGCCGCCGACTTGTCGTTCATGCCGTGATCCGCGGTCAGCGCCACCAGCGCGCCGGCCGCCGCCAGCCGCCCGAACGCCTGGTCGAGCGCCGCGTAGAAGCGCAGCGCCTCGGGCTCGTGCGGCGCGTACTTGTGCTGCACCCAGTCCGTCAGCGAGAGGTAGAGCAGGTCGGGCCGATCGCGCTCCAGCAGCCGGATGCCGGCCTCCAGCACGAACAGCGACAGCTCCATCGAGTACATGTCCGGCTGCGGCATGCCGACGAGGTCGAGCGCGCCTTCGATCCCATTTTCTTTTTGGGTCGTCCTCGACGCAAATTCCGAAGAAAACGAGACGTTGCCTCCGGCAAGGTCCAGGCCCTTGCCCAATTGCCGGCGCAGCTTGTCTTTGGCGGTGATCGAGACGACGCGGGCGCCCGCGGCGGCGAAGCGCGCGAGGATCGTGTCGCCGCGCAGCAGCTCGGGGCCGGTCATCACCACCGCCTCGCCGGTCGCGGTGTCGAGGTAGAAGTTGCCGGAGATGCCGTGGCGCGACGCGGGCGTCCCGGTGATGATCGACATGTTGTTCGGACAGGTGAAGGAGGGCACCGTGCCCTCGGCGACCGTGGCGAATCCCTCGCGCATGAAGCGCGCGACGTTGGGCAGGATTCCCCGCTTCAGGCCCTCCCGGAAATACGCCGGGTCGCCGCCGTCGATGCACACCACGGCCACCGGGCGGCGCGGCCAGCGGTAGCGCACCCCGTTCGCGTCGACTTCGGCAGGATGCGCGCGCCTCACGGTGCGGCGACAATAGCATTAAACTCGCGCTTTTTTTGCCGCCATGATGAACGCTCCCGCATCCCAGTTCGATCCCGCCAGCGCGCGCTTCGGCGCTTCGCGCTCGCAGAAGCGCCTCGAAGACGACCGCCTGCTGCGCGGCAAGGGCCTGTACAGCGACGACCGCGACCTGCCGGGCCAGGCGTGGCTGGTGGTCGCGCGCTCGCCCCACGCGCATGCGCGCATCGCCTCGATCGACGCCGCGGCGGCGCGCGCGGCGCCGGGCGTGCTCGCCGTGTACACCGGCGCCGATCTCGCGGCCGACGGCATGGGCGCAATCCCGTTCCCGCCGCTGTTCAAGCGCCCGGACGGCGCGCCGATGGCGGCGCCGCCGCGCACGCTGCTCGCCGAGGGGACGGCGTTCTACGCCGGGCACCCGGTCGCCGCGGTGGTCGCGGCGACGCGCGCCCAGGCGCAGGATGCGCTCGAGCTGCTCGCCGTCGAGTACCAGGAGCTGCCCTGCGTGGTCGACGCGCGCCGGGCGATCGAGCCGGGCGCGCCGACGATCTGGGCCGAGGCCCCGGGCAACGTCTCGGCCGAGGTGCGCTACGGCGACGCCGCCGCGGTGGACGCGGCGATGGCGAAGGCCGCGCACGTGGTGGAGATCGCGATCGCCAACCAGCGCGTCGCCGCGGTGCCGCTCGAGCCGCGCTGCGCGCTGGCCGAGTTCGCCGGCGGGCGCTGGACGCTCTACACGCAGACGCAGCAGCCGACCGGCGCGCGCGACCTGATCGCCGCGGCGTTCAAGGCGAAGCCCGAGCAGTTCCGCGTCGTGGTGGGCGACCTCGGCGGCGGCTTCGGCATGAAGACCGGGGCCTACCCGGAGGACGGGCTCGTCTGCTACGCCGCGCGCAAGCTGGGACGGCCGGTGAAGTGGCGCGGCGAGCGCGGCGAGGATTTCCTCGCCGCGCACATGGGGCGCGACCAGCATTTCGCGGCGAAGCTCGCGCTCGACGCCGAGGGCCGCGCGCTCGCGCTGCGCGCGGAGATGATCGCGAACTTCGGCGCGGTGCCGGTGGGCTCGACGCCGCTGGTGCCGATGCTGGTCGGCCCGAAGGTGGTGACCTCGCTGTACCGCGTGCCGGCGGTCGACTACCGCATCCGCGGCGTGCTTACCAACACCATGGCGACCGGCGCCTACCGCGGCGCCGGCCGGCCCGAGTCGAACTTCCTGATCGAGCGCCTGATGGACAAGGCGGCGCGCGCGCTGAAGCTCGATCCGGCCGAGATCCGCCGCCGCAACTACATCCCGCCGGAAGCGTTCCCGTGGCGCACCTACCTCGGCGACGTCTACGACAGCGGCGCGTTCGAGAAGCTCCTCGACGCCGTCCTTTCCGCCTCGGACTGGAAGGGCTTCGGCGCAAGGCAGGAGCAGTCGAGGCAGCGCGGAAAATTGCGCGGCCGCGGCCTCGCCTCGTACCTGGAGTGGACCGGCGCGCTGCCCACCGAGACCGTCGACATCGAGGTGTCGGCCGACGGCGGCGTGACCGTGTTCTCCGGCACGATGGCGATGGGGCAGGGGCTGGAAACCTCGTACACCCAGCTCATCGTCGAGCTCCTGGGAATCCCGGCTGCGAAGATAAAGATCGTTCAGGGCGACACGGACAGGGCCAACGGCGTCGGCAGCGTCGGCTCGCGCTCGGCGTTCGTCGGCGGCTCGGCGGTGGTCGCCGCCGGGCACAAGGTGGTGGCGCGCGGCAGGGAGCTCGCGGCGGAGGCGCTGGAGGCGGCGGCGCGCGACCTGGAGTTCCGCGACGGGCGCTTCGCGATCTCGGGCACCGACCGCTCGATCGGGCTCGGCGAGCTCGCGGCGAAGCAGCCGGAGAAGCGGATCCGCGTCTCCGACACGCAGACGCCGAGCGGGCCGTCGTGGCCGAACGGCGCGCAGGCGGTCGAGGTCGAGGTCGACCCGGACACGGGCGTCGTCACTCTCGAGCGGATCGCCAGCGTCGACGACATCGGCCGCATCATCAACCGCACCATCGTCGAGGGGCAGGTCCACGGCGGCATCGCGCAGGGCGCCGGGCAGGCGCTGTGGGAGCACGCGGTGTACGACCCGGACAGCGGCCAGCTGGTGACCGGATCGCTGATGGACTACTGCCTGCCGCGCGCCGACCAGTTTCCGCCGATGCACGCGAACTTCGACGAGAGCGTGCCGTGCCGCACCAACCTGCTCGGCGTGAAGGGCGTCGGCGAGCTCGGCACCATCGGCGCGACGCCCGCCGTGGTCAACGCGGTGCTCGACGCGCTCTCCGGGCGCGGCGCGGACCGTCTCGAGATGCCGCTTACGCCGGAGAAGGTCTGGCGCGCGCTGCGCGGCGCCTAGAGCGCCCGCGCCGCCGACGGCGGCGGCTCGACGCGCCGCGCGCCGCTGAAGCGCTCCGCCCAGTAGCGGTTGCGCAGCGAGTCGACCCGCACGCGCGCGCCGGTCTTGGGCGCGTGCACGAAGCGCCCGTCGCCGAGATAGATGCCGACGTGCGAGTACGGGTGCCCCTGCGTGTCGTAGAACACGAGGTCGCCCGGTTGCAGTTCCGCTAGACTGACCGCCACGCCCGCGTGGCTCAGGGCGAGCGTGTTGTGCGGCAGCGAAAGACCCCAGGCCTCGCGGTAGACGTGCGCCACCAGCCCGCTGCAGTCGTATCCGGTCACCGGCGAGGCGCCGCCATACTGGTAGTCGACGCCGAGCGCGAGCAGAGCCTGCAGCAACGCTTCGGCGCGCTCGGCCTGCAGCGCGCTCTGGGGCGCGGGCGGGCGCGCCGCTGCGGCGGGCTCGTCGACCGGCGCCGGGCGCCAGGAGCCGAAGCCGCCGCAGCCGGAGAGGGCGGCTGAAATGATCATTGGATACAGTAAATTACGGACCATAATTGATGTAATTTAGTTGAACTTGCGCCGGAGAGCAAACCGAATGGCCGCCAGAGGCGTTATTCGATCCATGAAGCCGTGGCGCGCGCTCCCCGCCTTGTTGCTCGCCTTCGCCGCGGGCGCGGCGGCGCAGGGCACGCTGGAAGTCATCCCGCTGCGCCATCGCAGCGCCGCCGAGGTGATCCCGGCGCTGCAGCCCCTGCTCGAGCCGGGCGGCACCCTGAGCGGCCAGTCCTACCAGCTCTTCGTGCGCACCAGCCCCGCCAATCTCGCGGACCTGAAGCGCGTGCTCGATCGCATCGACGTGGCGCCGCGCCGCCTGCGGGTCTCGGTGCGCTTCGAGGCCGCCGGCGATTCCCGCAACGGGAGCGTCGACCAGCAGCTGCAGGTGCTGGAAGGCGGCGCGGCCTACATCGCCACCGGCGAGGCGCGCGTCTACGGCGAGGCGGCGACCGGATTCGCGGTCGTGCCGCGGGTCTCGGGGCGCGAGGTGACGCTCGAGATCGCGGCGAGCGCCGAGCGCTTCGCGCGCCGCGGCGCGATCCAGGGCCAGCGCGCCGCGAGCGTGGTGCGCGGCCCGCTCGGCGGGTGGATAGAGCTGGCCGGCGTCGATGTCACCGAGACGCGCGGCGAGCGCGGGCTTCCCCTGAGCCGCGACCGCGGCGCGGCGTCCGCGCGCCGCGTCTGGCTCCGGGTCGACGAGGTGGGACGCTGAACGCGCTCGAGCGCGCGTTTGCCGCCGGCGGCCCGCTGGCGGCGCAGGTGCCGGGCTACCGCCCGCGGCCGCAGCAGCTCGAGATGGCGCGCGCGATCCTCGCCGCGATCGAGTCGGGCGGCACGCTCGCAGTCGAGGCCGGCACCGGCACCGGCAAGACCTTCGCCTACCTGGTGCCGGCGCTGCTCGCCGGCGGCAAGATCGTGGTCTCGACCGGCACGCGCACGCTGCAGGACCAGCTCTATGACCGCGACCTGCCGGCGGTGCGCGAGGCGCTCGCCGCGGGCGCGAGCACCGCGCTGCTGAAGGGGCGCTCCAACTACGTCTGCCTCTACCGCCTGCAGCGCTCGCTTGCCGAGGGCCGCCTCGAGTCGCGCGAGGACGCGGCGCAGCTGCGCCGCATCGAGCGCTTCGCGCGCTCGAGCCTCACCGGCGACCGCGCCGACCTCGCCGACGTCCCCGAGAACGCGCCCGCCTGGCAGCATGCCACCTCGACGCGCGAGAACTGCCTCGGTCAGGAATGCCCGGACTACAAGGACTGCTTCGTGATGCGGGCGCGGCGCAATGCGCTCGCCGCCGACGTGGTGGTGGTGAATCACCATCTCTTCTTCGCCGACGTCGCGCTGCGCGACGAGGGCGTCGCCGAGCTGCTGCCGGCGTGCAACACCGTGATCTTCGACGAGGCGCACCAGCTGACGGAGACCGCGCGCCTGTTCTTCGGCGAGACGCTGTCGACGGCGCAGCTGGTGGAGCTCGCGCGCGACGCGCGCGTCGAGCTGCGCGCCGCCGGCGGCGCCTCGCCCGAGCTGGAGCGGCTCGCGGGCAGCCTCGACAAGGCGGCGCGCGACCTGCGCCTGGCGCTTCCCAGGGAAGGCGCGCGCCTCGCCTGGGCGCAGGCGCTGAACGAGCCCGGCTTTGGCGAGGCGCTCGCGGCGCTCGAGCGTGCGCTGCAGGCGCTGCGCGCGCCGCTCGGCGAGCAGGCCGAGCGCTCCGAGGGCCTGGAGGCGTGCGCGCGGCGCGCCGGGCAGGCGCTGGCGCTGCTCTCGCGCCTCGCCGCGGAGCCGCAAAAGGGCGACGGTCAGGTGCGCTGGGTGGAGGTGTTCGGCCATTCGGCGCAGCTGCACGTCACCCCGCTGGTGCCCGCGGAGCTGTTCCGCCGCCAGATGGCCGACCACCCGCGCGCGTGGATCTTCGCCTCGGCGACGCTCGCGATGGGCGAGGACTTCTCGCTGTTCAAGCGCGAGCTCGGCATCGAGGAGGCGCGCGCCCGCGCCTGGCCGAGCCCGTTCGACTTCGAGCGCCAGTCGCTGCTGTACTGCCCGCGCGGGCTGCCGCCCGACCCGAACGACCCGGGCTACACCGACGCCGTGGTCGAGGCGGCGCTGCCGCTCATCCGCGCCAGCCGCGGGCGCGCGTTCCTGCTCTTCACCTCGCACCGCGCCCTGCGGCGCGCGCGCGAGCTGCTCGAGGGCCGCATCGAGTACCCCCTGCTCGCGCAGGGCAGCGGCTCGCGCAGTGAGCTGCTGGTGCGCTTTCGCGCGCTCGGCAACGCGGTGCTGCTCGGCGCGGCGTCGTTCTGGGAGGGCGTGGACGTGCGCGGCGAGGCGCTGTCGGTGGTGTTGATCGACAAGCTGCCGTTCGCGCCGCCCGGGGACCCGGTGCTCGCGGCGCGCATCGAGGCGCTGCGCGCGGAGGGCGGCAATCCGTTCCTCGATTTCCAGCTGCCGCAGGCGGTGCTGCAGCTGAAGCAGGGGGCCGGGCGCCTGATCCGCGACGAGACCGACCGCGGCGTGCTGGCGCTGTGCGACCCGCGGCTCTTCACGCGATCCTACGGCCGCGCGGTGCGCGCCAGCCTGCCGCCGATGAAACTGACCCGCGAGCTCGCCGAGGTAGAGGCCTTCTTCGCTAGAATTCCCGCATGAAGGTGCTGATCACCGGCGGCGGCGGCTTCCTCGGCTTCAGGCTCGCGAAGACGCTGCTTGCGCGCGGCCAGCTCGGCGGCAGGCAGATCTCCTCGATGACCCTGCTGGACGGGGCGTTCCCCCCGGGCGCGGAAAATCTGCCGAAGGCGAGGGCGGTGAAGGGCGACGTGTCCGATGCCGCGACGCTCGCGGGCGTCTGCACGCCGGACACCGACGCCGTATTCCACCTCGCCGCGGTGGTGAGCGGCGCGGCCGAGGCCGATTTCGACCTCGGCATGCGGGTGAACTTCCAGGGCACGGCACTGCTGCTGGCGCGGATCAGGCAGAACGCAGCCGTCGGCGGCGGGCCGACGCGCATCGTGTACACCAGCTCGGTCGCCGCGTTCGGCGGCGCGCTTCCCGAGGTGCTGGACGACTCGACCATCGCCAACCCGCAGACCTCCTACGGCAGCCAGAAGGTGATCGGCGAGTACCTGCTCGCCGACTACACGAGAAAGGGCTTTCTCGACGGGCGCTCGTTGCGTCTGCCGACGATCGTGGTGCGCGCCGGCAAGCCGAACGCTGCGGCGTCGTCCTTCGCCAGCGGCGTGATCCGCGAGCCGCTCAACGGCGTCGTCTCCGAATGCCCGGTGGCCGCCGAGACCGGCGTCTGGCTGCTGTCGCCGGGGCGCGTGGTCGAGGCTTTCATCCACGCGTGGGAGCTGCCGCCGTCGGCTTGGGGCAGCTACCGCGTCGTCAACCTGCCCGGGATCACGGCGAGCGTCGCGGAGATGGTGGAGGCGCTGCGCCGGGTGGCCGGCGACGCGGCCGCGAAGCGCGTCGTCTACAAGCCCGACGCGCGCATCCAGGCGATCGTGAAGACCTGGCCGGCCCGCTTCCGCACGCCGCGCGCGCTGGACATGGGCTTCAAGCCGGACCGGAGCGTAGAGCAGGTGATCCGCGACTACATCGCGGACGAGGGCATCAAGCTCTGATCGGCCCTACCAGTTCGGGTCCCACAGCTTCCACCACGGGACGTTGTTCGCGACCTTGCCGGTGAGGTACTTGCTGTTCGGGAAGTTCTTGCGCATGACCCGGTCCGCATCGTCGCGCAGCTCCGTCATGCCGAGGGCGTCGTAGGCCTTGACCATGATGAACACCGCCTCTTCGATCGCCGGCGCCTGCGGGTACGTCTTCACGGCGTACTGCGCGCGGTTGGCGGCCGCGATGTAGGCGCCGCGCTTCATGTAGTAGCGCGCCACGTGCACCTCGTGCTGCGCCAGCGCGTTCACCAGGTAGCGCATGCGCGCCTGCGAATCCGCGGCGTATTTCGAGTCCGGGAAGCGCTTTACCAGTTCCGAGAACGCGTCGAACGACTCGCGCGAGCCCTTCGGGTCGCGCTCGGTCATGTCCGGGTCGTCGAGCGCCGAGAGCAGGCCGGAGTTCTCGTTGAAGTTCACCAGCCCCTTGAGATAGTAGGCGTAGTCGACGTGGGCGTTGTTCGGGTAGAGCTTGATGAAGCGGTCGGCCGCGGCGACCGCCGAGGCGCGGTCGCTGTTCTTCCAGTAGCAGTACGCGATGTCGAGTTGCGCCTGCTGCGCGAACCGGCCGTAGGGGTAGCGCGCCTCGAGCTTCTCGAGGTATTTGATCGCCTTGTCCCAGGCCTTGTTGGCCATAGCGTCCTTCGCCTCGCCGTAGAGCTTCTGCGCCGACCAGCCTTGCGTCTCGTCGGCGTCCTTGGGCTCGAACAGGCCGCAGCCGCCCGCGAGCAGCAGAACCGCGAGCAGTGCCAGTAAACTGCGTCTTCTCATGGGCAAAAATTATACTGCCGGCGCCGCGCCCGACTGGGAGGAGGCGTTCGCCGCGCCGCTCGAGGCGCGCGTCCCGGCCGCCCTCGGCGGCGTGCGCTTGGACCAGGCGCTGGCGAGAATGTTTCCGCAGTACTCGCGCAACCGCCTGCAGGCGTGGCTCAAGTCGGGCCACATTCTCGTCGACGGCCGGCGCGCGCAGGGCAGCGCCCGCACCGCCGGCGGCGAGGCCGTGGCGCTGGCGCCGCCCGCGGTGGCCGACGCCGCGCAACCCGCGGCGCAGGCAATGCCGCTCGCGATCGTGTACGAGGACGAGGACCTGGTGGTCATCGACAAGCCCGCCGGCCTGGTGGTGCACCCCGGCGCGGGCAATCCCGACCGCACGCTGATGAACGCGCTGCTCGCGCACGCGCCGCCGCTGCGCGGCGTGCCGCGCGCGGGCATCGTGCATCGCCTCGACAAGGACACCAGCGGCCTGCTGGTGGTGGCGAAGAACGTCACCGCGCAGGCGCGGCTCGCGGAGCAGCTCGCCACGCGCGCGGCGCGGCGCACGTACCTGGCGGTGGTGCACGGCGATCCGCCGGCTCGCGGCGCGATCGACGCTCCGATCGGGCGCGACGCGCGAACGCGCACGCGCATGGCGGTGACGCGACGCGGCAAGGAGGCGCGCACCGGCTACCGCGTGATCGAGCGCTTCGGGAACGCGGCGCTGATCGAATGCCGGCTCGAGACCGGGCGCACGCACCAGATCCGCGTCCACCTGCAGCACATCCGCTTCCCGTTGGTGGGCGATCCGGTGTACCGCCGCGGCACCCGGCGCGGCGTCGCGTTCGACCGGCAGGCGCTGCACGCGGCGGTGCTCGAGCTCAGGCATCCGAGGACCGGCGCGCCGATGCGCTGGAGCGCGCCGCTGCCGCGGGACATGGCGCGGCTGATCGAGATGCTGCGGCGTGACGCCTGAACTGATCGTGCCGGATTGGCCCGCGCCGGCGCGGGTACGCGCGCTCGTCACGACGCGCGCGCTCGGCGACGCCGGCAGCGCGCCCGGGCGCGCGCGGCTGCGCCCGCAGCTGCCTTCGGAGCCGCCATGGCTGCGCCAGGTGCACGGCACCCGCGTGGTCGATGCCGCAAGCGCGGTTCCGGGCGTTGAGGCCGACGCCGCGGTCGCGCGCCAGGCGAACGTGGTGTGCGCCGTGATGGCGGCCGACTGCATGCCGGTGCTGCTCGCGGACGAGGCCGGCGGCGCAGTCGGCGCGGCGCACGCCGGCTGGCGGGGCCTCGCGGCGGGAGTGCTCGAGGCTGCCGTGGACGAGATGCGCGTGCCGGGCGCTCGGCTGCTTGCCTGGCTCGGGCCGGCGATCGGCCCCCGCGCCTACGAAGTCGGCGACGAGGTGCGTGCGGCGTTCGTCGCGCGCGAGGCGCGCGCGGGCAGCGCCTTCGCCCCGTCCCGTCCGGGCCATTGGCTGCTCGACCTCTACGCTGTCGCGCGCCAGCGGCTCGAGGCGCGCGGCGTGCGGCGCGTGTGGGGAGGCGGCTACTGCACCTTCAGCGAACCGGAGCGCTTCTTCTCATGGCGGCGCGAGCGCACCGCCGAGCGCATGGTGGCCGCGATCTGGCTCGCGTAGGCCGCTTTCCCGGGGGGCCCGGCTTCTCGCCGGGGCACGTTGACGGACGGGTTTGTGCGGCGCAAAATCACCTGTTACCCAACCCGGACAAGGGCACGTTTTGCAGCCATCGGGCATTGATTTGCCGGGCATTCCCGACCCTGCCAGCTGGATCGGCCAGGTGTTTGGAGACCCCTACCGCGTCGCCGCACTGCACTCCGGCTACGCGGCGCAGCAAGCGCAGCTCTGGGGCGCGCTGCTCGGCGGCGGGGCGCAGGGCGAGCTGCCGCAGCTGGTGGCCCCGGAGCCCGGCGATCGCCGCTTCGCCGACCGCGAATGGCGCGACAACCCCTACTACGCGTACCTGAAGCAGTCGTACCTGCTGGCGGCGAAGCACCTCGCCGAGCTCGCGGAGCGCGTGCCGCTCGAGGAGAAGGCGAAGGACCGCCTGCGCTTCGCGGTGCGGCAGTGGTCCGACGCGATGTGCCCGGCGAACTTCGCCGCCACCAACCCGGCGGTGCTGCGCCGCGCGCACGAGTCCGGCGGCGAGAGCCTCGCCAGCGGCCTCGCCAACCTGATCGCCGACACGCGCCGGCGGCGCATCTCGCAGACGGACGACGCCGCCTTCGAGATCGGCGCGAGCGTCGCCTGCACGCCGGGCGACGTGGTGTGCCAGAACGAGCTGATGCAGCTGATCCAGTACGCGCCGGCGACGCCGCAGGTGGGCGCGCGGCCGCTGGTGATGGTGCCGCCGTGCATCAACAAGTACTACATCCTCGACCTGCAGCGCGCGAACTCGTTCGTGCGCTATGCGGTGGAGCAGGGACACACGGTGTTCATGGTCTCGTGGCGCAACGTCGGCCCCGAGCAAGGGCGGCTCGGCTGGGACGACTATCTCGAAAAGGGGATTTTCGCCGCCTTCGAGGCGGCACGGGAGATCGCCCGGAGCGAGAGCGTGAACGCGCTCGGCTTCTGCATCGGCGGCACCCTGCTCGGCGCCGCGCTCGCGGTGCTCTCCCGGCAGGAGCGCAGCTGCGTCGCGAGCGCGACATACCTCACCACCATGCTCGATTTCTCCGAGCCCGGCCAGATCGGGGTATTCATCGACGAGCCGAGCCTCGCCCAGCGCGAGGCGGAGATCGGGGCGGGCGGCGTCTTTCCGGGCGCCGCGCTGTCCAGCGTGTTCTCGGCGCTGCGCGCCAACGACCTGATCTGGCCGTACGTGGTCAACAATTACCTGCTGGGGGGCAAGCCGGCGGCCTTCGACCTGCTGTACTGGAACTCGGACAGCACCAACCTGCCGGGGCCGATGTACTGCTACTACGTGCGCAATACCTACCTCGAGAACAAGCTGTGCGCGCCCGGCGCGCTGCGCAACTGCGGGGTCGACGTGGATCTCGGCAGCATCCGGCGCCCGAGCTTCGTCTACGCCAGCCGCGAGGACCACATCGTGCCCTGGCGCGCGGCCTACCGGTCGCTGGACGCGCTCGGCGGCGACGCCGAGTTCGTGCTCGGCGCGGCGGGACACATCGCCGGCGTGATCAACCCGCCGCAGGCCAACCGGCGCAGCCACTGGCACTCGGGCGAGGCAGGGCGCGGCGCGGACGGCTGGCTCGGGAGCGCTCGCGAGGAGCGCGGCAGCTGGTGGCCGCGCTGGGCGCGGTGGCTGGACCGGTTCAAGGGGGAAACTCGCAAAGCGCCGGCGCAGACCGGCAGCGCGCGCTACCCGGCGCTGGAAGCGGCGCCGGGCAGCTACGTCAGGCAGAAGGCGGCATAGACCAGGAGGCCATCATGGAAGACATCTATATCGTAGGCGCGGCCCGCACCGCGATCGGCAAGTTCGGCGGCAGTCTCGCCGGCGTCCCGGCGGCGAAGCTGGGCGCGCACGTCGTGAAGAAGGTGCTGGAGCGCGCCGGCGTCGCGCCGGAGCAGGTATCGGAGGTGATCCTCGGGCAAGTGCTGGCCGCGGGCGTCGGCCAGAACCCGGCGCGCCAGGCGGCGATCTGGGCCGGGCTGCCGGACATGGTGCCGGCGATGACCATCAACAAGGTCTGCGGCTCGGGCCTGAAGGCGGCGATGCTCGGCGCGCAGTCGATCGCCAACGGCGACTCCGACATCGTGGTGGCGGGCGGACAGGAATCGATGAGCCAGTCGCCGCACGCGCTGATGGGCTCGCGCGACGGCTTCCGCATGGGCGACGCGAAGCTGGTGGACACCATGATCGTCGACGGCCTGTGGGACGTCTACAACCAGTACCACATGGGCGTCACCGCGGAGAACGTGGCGAAAGAATACGCGGTCTCGCGCGAGGAGCAGGACGAGTTCGCGGTGAAGAGCCAGAACAAGACCGAGGCCGCGCAGAAGGCGGGCCGCTTCAAGGACGAGATCGTGGCGTACGAGGTGCCGTCGCGCAAAGGGCCGGTGGTGTTCGGCGACGACGAGTATCCGAGGCACGGCGCCACGCTCGAGGCGATGAAGGGCCTCAAGCCCGCCTTCGACAAGAACGGCACCGTAACCGCCGGCAATGCCTCCGGGATCAACGACGGCGCCGCGGCGGTGGTGCTGTGCTCTTCCGGGAAGTTGAAGGAATTGAATTTGAAGCCCATCGCGAAAATCAGAGCGTTTGCCTCTGCCGGGGTGGACCCGAAGTACATGGGCATGGGCCCGGTGCCGGCCTCCAAGCGCTGCCTCGCGCGCGCGGGCTGGGAGCCGAAGGATCTCGACTTGATGGAGATCAACGAGGCCTTCGCGGCGCAGGCCATCGCCGTCAACCGGCAGATGGGCTGGGACACCTCGAAGGTCAACGTCAACGGCGGCGCGATCGCGCTCGGCCATCCGATCGGCGCCTCGGGCGCCAGGATCCTGGTCACGCTGCTGCACGAGATGCACAAGCGCGGCGCGAAGAAGGGGCTTGCCTCCCTGTGCATCGGCGGCGGCATGGGCGTCGCCATGGCGGTCGAGCGCCAGTAACCACGAGGAAAGGAAACACGATGCACGTCATGGAACGGCTGAAACAACAAGATCAAGCGGCGCGCGGGCAGGAGGGGGCCGTTCTCCGGCGCGTGGTCTTCGTCACCGGCGGCATGGGCGGCATCGGCACCGCAATCTGCCGGCGGCTCGCGAGCGCGGGCCACACCATCGTCGCCGGCTGCCTGCCCGAGTACGACAAGAAGGACGCCTGGCTCGCCGAGATGCGCCGCGACGGCTGGCGCGTGCACGCCGCCGAGGGCGACGTCTCCGACTACGACTCGTGCGCCGAGATGTTCTACAACATCCGCTCGGTCGTGGGCGGCGTCGACATCCTGGTCAACAACGCCGGCATCACGCGCGACTCGATCTTCAAGCGCATGACCGAGCGCGACTGGAACGTGGTGATCAACACCAACCTGAACAGCGTCTTCAACGTCACCCGCCAGGTGATCGACGGCATGGTCGAGCGCGGCTGGGGCCGCATCGTCAACATCTCGTCCGTCAACGCGATCAAGGGCCAGTTCGGGCAGACCAACTACTCGGCGGCCAAGGCCGGCATGGCGGGGTTCTCCAAGGCGCTGGCGCAGGAGGTGGTGAAGAAGGGCGTGACGGTCAATACCGTGTCGCCGGGCTACGTCGAGACCGACATGGTGATGGCGATCCGGCCGGAGGTGCGCGAGCAGATCGTCGCCTCGATCCCGATGGGGCGGCTGGCCAGGCCGGAAGAGATCGCGGCGGTGGTCGCGTTCCTGGCCTCCGAGGAGGCCGGCTACATCACCGGCGCGAACATTTCCGTGAACGGCGGCATGCACATGATGTAGTAGACTGCCCGCGGAATCCGGGCATCGGAGGAGGAGGAACGTGGCACAGAAACTCGCGGTCGTCACCGGCGGCATGGGCGGTCTGGGCGAATCGATCAGCACGAAGATGGCCGACGCCGGCTACAAGGTGGTGGTGACCTACTCCCCGAGCAACACGAAGCACAAGGCCTGGCTCGACGAGATGAAGGGGCGCGGCTACGGCTTCTCGGCCTATCCGGTGGACGTCGCCTCCTTCGAGGATTGCGCCGGCAAGTGCGCCCAGATCACGCGCGACTGCGGCGAGATCGACATCCTGGTGAACAACGCCGGCATCACCCGCGACATGACCTTCAAGAAGATGGGCAAGGGCGACTGGGACGCCGTCATGCGCACCAACCTCGATTCCTGCTTCAACATGACCAAGCAGGTGATGGACGGCATGGTGGACCGCGGCTGGGGCCGGGTCATCAACGTTTCCTCGGTCAACGGCCAGAAGGGCGCCTTCGGCCAGACCAACTACTCCGCCGCCAAGGCCGGCATCCACGGCTTCACCAAGGCGCTGGCGCTGGAAGTCGCGAAGAAGGGCGTCACCATCAACACCATCTCGCCGGGCTACATCGGCACCAAGATGGTGACTGCGATCCCGAAGGAGATCCTGGACTCGAAGATCCTGCCGCAGATCCCGGTCGGGCGGCTGGGCAAGCCGGAGGAGATCGCCGGGCTGATCATCTACCTGTGCTCGGAGGAAGCCGCCTTCGTCACGGGCGCCAACATCTCGATCAACGGCGGCCAGCACATGTATTGAGGAGTAGACTCGATGTCCGCGATGCCCGAGAAAGACCCTGAGCACGCCGTCCGGCTGATCAAGAAGTACCCCAACCGGCGGCTGTACGACACCAAGACGTCGAGCTACATCACGCTCGCGGACGTCAAGCAGATGGTGCTGAAGCAGGAGGAGTTCCAGGTCGTCGACGCCAAGACCAACGACGACCTGACGCGCCAGATCCTGCTGCAGATCATCCTCGAGGAGGAATCGAGCGGCATGCCGATGTTCTCCTCCGACCTGCTGTCGCAGATGATCCGGTCCTACGGCAGCGCGATGCAGAGCTTCATGGGGCCCTACCTGGAGAAGAACATCGAGGGCTTCCAGCAGATGCAGAAGGCGCTGCAGGAGCAGTCGCAGAAGATCTACGGCGACAACTCGCGCGCCTCGCAGGACCTGTGGTCGCAGTTCATGAGCCTGCAGGGGCCCGCGATGCAGAGCCTGATGCAGGCCTACATGGAGCAGAGCCAGAAGATGTTCGCGCAGTTCCAGGAGCAGATGCAGAGCCAGGCGCGCAACATGTTCTCCGGCCTGCAGTTCCCGGGGTTCCCGCCGCCGCAGGGCAAGGCCGAGCCGGAGAAGAAGTAGCGCTTGAAGGCCGTACCGAAGGTCGGCTTCGTCTCGCTGGGCTGCCCCAAGGCGCTGGTCGACTCCGAGCGGATCCTCACGCAGCTGCGCGCGGAGGGCTACGCCACCGCGCCCGACTACGCGGGTGCCGACCTCGTCATCGTCAACACCTGCGGCTTCATCGGCAGCGCGGTCGAGGAGTCGCTCGGCGCGATCGGCGAGGCGCTGGCGGAAAACGGCAAGGTCGTCGTCACGGGTTGCCTGGGGGCCAAGGCCGATCTGATCACAAGCGCTCACCCCGCGGTTCTCGCGGTCACCGGCCCGCACGACGCGCCGGCGGTCATGAAGGCCGTGCACGCCCATCTTCCGAGGCCCCACGATCCCTACACCGACCTCATTCCTCCGCAAGGCATCAAGCTCACGCCGAAGCACTACGCGTACCTGAAGATCTCGGAGGGCTGCAACCACCGCTGCACGTTCTGCATCATCCCCTCCATGCGCGGCGACCTCGTCTCGCGGCCGATCGGCGAGGTGATGCGCGAAGCGGAGAACCTGGTGAAGGCAGGCGTCAAGGAGCTGCTGGTCATCTCCCAGGACACGAGCGCATACGGAGTCGACGTGAAATTCATGACCGGCTTCCACCATGGCCGGCCGGTGAAGACGAAATTCGATCAGCTTTGCCGATCCCTTGCCGGGCTGGGTGTCTGGATAAGGCTCCACTACGTCTATCCCTACCCGCACGTCGACGAGGTCGTCCCGCTGATGGCCGAAGGAAAGATCCTTCCCTACCTCGACATCCCTTTCCAGCACGCAAGCCCGCGGATCCTCAGGCTGATGAAGCGCCCCGCGAGCGCCGAGAAGGTGCTCGACCGGATCGGGGCCTGGCGGGTGGCGTGCCCGGAGATCGCGATCCGCAGCACCTTCATCGTCGGCTTTCCGGGCGAAACGGAAGCGGAATTCGAGGAGCTGCTGGCGTTCCTGCGGGAGGCGCAGCTCGACCGCGTCGGTTGTTTCGAGTATTCGCCGGTCGAGGGGGCTGCGGCGAATGCGCTGCCCGACCCCGTGCCAGAGGCGGAAAGGGCGCGCCGCAGGACGGAATTCATGAAGGTGCAGGCGCGGATCAGCCGCAGGAAGCTGAAGGGGAAGGTGGGGAAGACGCTGCAGGTCCTCGTGGACGAGCCGGGCATCGGTCGATCCACCGCCGATGCGCCGGAGATCGACGGGCGGGTTTACTTCAAGAGTCTTCCAGGAATAAAGCCTGGAGAATTCACTCAATTGCGCATCGAACGAAGCGACGCGCACGACCTTTTCGGGAGACTGGCATGAGCACACGCGAAGTGGTGGTGGTGAGCGGGGCGAGGACGGCAATCGGGGACTACGGCGGGTCGCTGAAGGACGTGGCGCCGACCGGGCTCGGCGCGATCGCGATCCGTGAGGCGGTCGCGCGCGCCAAGGTCGACCCTGCGGCGGTCGGGCACGTCGTCATGGGCAGCGTGATCCACGGCGAGGCGCGCGACATGTACCTGTCGCGCGTCGCGGCGGTCGACGCCGGACTGCCGGTCGGAACGCCGTGCCTCACGGTGAACCGGCTGTGCGGCAGCGGCCTGCAGGCGATCGTCTCGGCGGCGCAGCACATCCTGCTCGGCGACACCGAGCTGGTCGTCGGCGGCGGCGCCGAGAGCATGAGCCGCGCGGCGTATTTCCTGCCGGCGGCGCGCTGGGGCCAGCGCATGGGCGACGAGCCGGCGCTGGACGCGATGACCGGCGCGCTGCATGATCCCTTCGGCCACGGCCACATGGGGGTGACGGCCGAGAACATCGCGGCCAAGTTCGGCTTCACGCGCGAGCAGCAGGACGCCTTCGCGCTGGAATCGCACAGGCGCGCGGCGAGCGCCATCGAGAAGGGCTTCTTCGCCGACCAGATAACGCCCATCGAAATAAGGACGCGGAAGGGCATGGAGAAATTCGCGCGCGACGAGCACGTGCGCAAGGACGCGAAGGCCGCGGACCTGCAGAAGCTAAAGGCGGTGTTCAAGAAGGACGGCACCGTCACCGCGGGCAACGCCTCGGGCCTGAACGACGCGGGCGCGGCGATCGTCATGTGCAGCTCGGAATTCGCGAAGCAGAAGAACCTGAAGCCCATGGCGCGGCTTGTTGCTTACTCTCACGCCGGCGTCGAGCCGCAGGTGATGGGCCTCGGGCCGATCCCGGCGGTGAAGCGCGTGTTCGAGAAGACCGGCCTCAAGCCCGCCGACATGGACGTGATCGAGTCGAACGAAGCGTTCGCCGCGCAGGCGATGGCGGTCACGAAGGACCTCGGGCTAGACCCGGCGAAGGTCAACCCGAACGGCGGTGCGGTGGCGCTCGGCCACCCCATCGGCGCTACTGGCGCGATCCTTACCGTGAAGGCGCTTTACGAGCTGCAAAGGACGCAGACGCGCTACGCGCTGGTCACCATGTGCATCGGCGGCGGGCAGGGCATCGCCGCGATCTTCGAGCGACTGCACTAGCAACGGCGTCAACCCGCAGCGCGCCCCGCCCGTTTGGCGGGCGATGGAGACCCGCGCCACCCTGCGCCCGGGGCAGAAGGGCACCTGGAAGCTCGTCGAGCGCTTCGGCGAGCGCCTCGTGTGCGTGCGCTACCTCTACGACGCGGGCTCGGGCCGCCGCTTCAAGACCGTCGAACTGATCGTTTCGTCCGCTCCCTGGCGCCCGCGGCTCCGCCGTCCGCGCCGGCGGGACGACGAGATAATCGCCGTGCGCATCGCGTACCACGAGACCGAATTACGCGAGCGCGCCAAGCGCCTGGGCGCCGTCTGGCGTCCGCAGCCTACGAGGAGCGGACTGGAATTCTAGTAAAGCGTGGCATTGCGCTCTGGGATGTGATCGAGTCGTGCGAACGCGATGGCAGCACGGACGCGAAGATCATCGCTAGCTCTATTGCTGTGAATGACTTCGACTCTTTCCTGGTCAAGCACGACGATATCAGGCGCATCTATCTCAATGGAGCAGCGGCTGAGCGGAACTTCACGCGACGCGTGGCTCTCCCGATCCGGTCTCATCCGACACTGGTGCGCCGTCTGCCATCGACGAGCCCGGCCAATACCACCGCGACTTATGAGCGCAAGCGCGCAGCATGGCGAGTCGTGAGATGAGGCCCAACCCAGCAATCGACCGGAGCGCCCAACAGCGTAACCGCTGTTGGGTACCCGTCGCACGCTGCGCGACGGCGCCCGGTCATTGCCCACGTTATGGCGCATAGACGGATTCTCGACTATGTACTTGGGCGCCACTATTGCCCTGCGTGCGGGAGAGCCGCTGGGTTCAGGCGCGACGCGACACACAACGAGCGCAAGGTGCGGTGGTATCTACCTGCGCCCGTCCGCACTTCGTGCAACTCCTGTGGCGCGGAAGTCCGAGGTCAGATGGCGCCTGGAATTTGGGTCGCCCTGCCCTTTTGGGGCGCGCTAGTGGCCGGAGCAGCCTTCGGGTTCCGAGCACTCAGAGATTCCGGCGTCATCTCTGGCAATATCGTCCAGACGTTAGTCCTGATGGCACTGGTGATCTTCTCCGCCGGCTGTCTAGTTCAAGTGTTTCTCCGCTACAAGGTGGTCTCCGATGCGCCATAACAGCGCAGCTCACGCGGACGCGGAACCTCATCCGATAGCGTGGATAGGCAAACCTAACGCTCAAGGGCGGCACTGGTACTAACTGTGACGGTTGCTGGCGTTATCTCGGTGGAGAGCTCGCGGTTGCGTTCTTCCTCTCTACAAAGCAGGCTTTGGGGAACGTCGTCGCACCTAATGCTCGCCAGTGTTCCCGGTGCCCTTCCTAACGTATATTCTTCAGAGTGAAGGTGTCCACTAAATCGGATGAAGATCACCGGCGGCGAGCGTCGCGCCAATTGACCAAACGTTCGTGCGGGCCGGCCGCACAGCACGACGTTAGGTTGCTGTTGGACGCGCGATGCTGATATTTGAATGGGATCCAGAGAAGGCTCGTGAAAACGAGCAGAAGCATGGCATCAGCTTCTTTGAAGCATCGGAGGTGTTCGACGATGACCATTCATCGTCTGTTCGAGACCCCGATCACTCAATCGATGAGGCTCGTTACCTCATCTTCGGAATGTCCAGACAGGGCCGCTACCTGGTTGTATCCTATGCTGAACGTGGAGACCGAATCCGGTTGATCTCCGCTCGACAGATGACTTCGCGGGAGCGAAGAGCTTATGAAGAGTGAAAAAGACACGCTGAGAGACGAGTACCCAGAGAACCTGATTAAGTCAGGTGTTCGAGGTAAGTACGTGAAGGCCTATCGCGAGGGTACGAACGTAGTCTTGATTGACCCGGACCTGCACAAGCTTTTCCCGGATTCCAAAGCTGTCAACCGTGCTCTCCGCGACTACGTTGAGAAGAAGCGCACAGCAACCTAACCCCAGGCCCCAGGCGGCCGCGGAACCTCATTCGATAAAGTGGACACCTCGACCTAACGATTGAGGAGGTGTTCATGGCAAGCGTCCCCCGATTTAGTCAACGGAACGTCCCGGCTGGCGTTGGTTGTAGGCAGCCATGCCGGAGCTCGATCGCCTCAAGGAGCAACTCGTCTATCTGAGGTTCTGGCTCGGAATAATGGTCGTCACGGAAATCACGCTGGTCGGCTGGCTCATCTCAACGCCCACCGATACGAACCCGACGCTCTGGTTTGTCGGGGCATTCGGTGCCGTGCTGCTTGGCGTCTCCATTTTCCCTGTGCATCGACAGGTCGAGCGTCGCATCGATCAAATAGGTAAACTGTAGGCCGTGGAAGTTCTTGCCGGCATTCTTCTCTTGGCGGTCGTGGTGCTGTTCGTCGGCATCGCGCTCGACGCCGCCTACCACAAGTAGTCTCTGCCAGCGGCACGAGCCGGGGAAAACTTCCCGATCGAGATGTTTTGTGCCCCGGCTATTTGCCGGAGAGCTCGGCGATGCGGCGCTTGGCCTCGGCGGCGAACTGGCCGTTGGGGAACTGCTCGAGGTAAAGCGACAGCTCGTCGGGATCCTCGCTGTCCTTCACCTCGTTCCAGAACTCCTTCTCCGCCTCGTCGCTCTGCGCGGGGGCGGCGGCAGGCGCGGCGGCCGCCTTCGCCGGCGCCACCGTGGTGAGCTGGATCGGGGCCTCGCCGGCCTCCTCCGGCGGCTTGCCGTGCAGCACGCGGTCGAGCGCTTCGGCGAACTTGCGCGCGGTGGCGTAGCGCTTGTCGGGCTCCTTGGCGAGCGCTTTGGCCACCACGCGGTCGATCTCGGGCGGGATTTGCACCAGCCGCGAGGGCCAGACCGGATCCTCGGTGATGATCATCGCCTGCAGGCCCCACTGGTTGCCCGCCTCGAACGGCTTCTTGCCGGTGAGCAGCTGGTAGAAGACCGCGCCCGCGGAGAAGACGTCGCTGCGCCGGTCGATCGGCATGCCCTGGATCTGCTCGGGCGACATGTAGGAGGGCGTGCCGATCACGGCGCCGACGCGCGTCGCCTCGGCCTGCGGGCCCTCCGGGTCGTTGACGCGCGCGACGCCGAAGTCGGCCAGCTTGGCGTGCCCGCCGGCGTCGATCATGACGTTGGCGGGCTTGACGTCGCGGTGGATGATCCCGGCCTCGTGCGCGCAATCGAGCGCGTCGAGCAGCTCCATCATGATGCGGAAGATTGTGCGCAGGTCGAAGCGCTCGCCCTTCTCGAAGTAGTCCAGCAGCTCGCGCCCCTGCACGTACTCCATGACGATGTAGGCCAGCTCGCCCTCGGCGCCGAAGTCGTACACCTGGATGATGTTGCGGTGGTTCAGCCGCGCCACCGCGCGCACCTCGCGCTCGAAGCGCACCTGCACCATGCGCGCGGCCTCGGCGTCGAGCTTGCGCGTGAGGATGGTCTTGATCGCGACGCGGCGGTCGAGGTTCGGGTCGAGGCCGTCGTAGACGAGGCCCATCGCGCCCTTGCCGAGGACGCCGTTGATCTTGTATCGACCGAGCGTTTGGGGTTCGTTCACCGCGTAATTCCTGCGAAGCGCCGGCCGCTACGCGCGCCGGCCGGGACTACGGTTCGACGTCGACGCCCTTCCAGAACGCGACGAAGCCTGCGATGTTCTCCGCCGCAGGCTTGGTCACCGGGTAGTACCAGGCTGCGTCCCTGTTGACGGCGTCCTCCACCACCACGTCGTAGTAGCTCGCCGTACCCTTCCAGGGGCAGACGCTGTGCGTCCGCGACTCGCGCAGGTAGGTCCTGTCGACCTTGCCCGGCGGGAAGTAGATGTTGCCCTCGACCCGCTCGACTTCGTCTTCCTCCGCCTCGGCGAGCAGCGCGCCATTCCAGGTGGCCTTCGGCATGCCGCGATTCTAGCCCGAGGGCCGAGGCAGCGCGGCCCGGTCCCGCTTCGCGGCGGGTCTAGGCGCCGCCGCCCTCCGGCCGCATGTGCGGGAAGAGAATTACGTCACGGATCGAGGGGCTGTCGGTGAGCAGCATGACGAGACGGTCGATGCCGAGCCCGCCGCCGGCGGCGGGCGGCATCCCGTACTCCAGGGCGCGGACGTAATCGGCGTCGTAGTACATCGCCTCCTGGTCGCCCGCGTCCTTGAGGCGCGCCTGCTCGCGGAAGCGCGCCGCCTGGTCCTCGGGGTCGTTCAGCTCGGAGAAGCCGTTGGCGATTTCCTTGGCGTCGATGAACAGCTCGAAGCGCTCGACCAGCTCCGGGTCGCGGTCGCTGCGGCGCGCAAGCGGCGAGACCTCGGCGGGAAATTCGGTGACGAAGGTCGGCTGCACGAGGTGCTTCTCGGCGAGCGCCTCGAATAGCATCAGCTGCAGCGAGCCCCAGCCGTGCTCGCCCTTGGCCTCGACCTGGAGCTCCCGCAGCTTGCGCGACAGGAAGGCGCGATCCCTGAGGTCGCCGCCGCGGCAGCGCGCGTCGCCGTATTTGCGGATCGCCTCCGGCATCGGCAGCCGCGCGAACGGCGCGCCGAAGTCGAGCGTCTTGCCCTGGTAGGCGACCGCCCCGGAATCCGCCGCGCTCCTCGCGGCCGCGCGCACCAGCTTCTCGGTGTGCGCCATCATGTACTCGCAGTCCTCGTAGGCGCAGTACCACTCCATCATCGTGAACTCGGGGTTGTGCCGCGTCGAGATGCCCTCGTTCCTGAAGTTGCGGTTGATCTCGAATACCTTCTCCATGCCGCCCACCACCAGGCGCTTGAGGTACAGCTCCGGCGCGATGCGCAGGTACAGGTCCATGTCGAGGGCGTTGTGGTGCGTCCTGAACGGCCGCGCCACCGCGCCGCCGGGGATCGGCTGCATCATCGGCGTCTCGACCTCGAGGTACCCGTCCGCCTTCATGGCCGCGCGCAGCGCCTCGATGATCCTTATTCTCTTTTCGAAGACCTGCCGGGTGGGCGCCGAGACGATGAGATCCACGTAGCGCTGGCGGTACTTCATCTCCTGATCGGCGATGCCGTGGAACTTCTCCGGCAGCGGGCGCAGCGCCTTCACCAGGATCCTGACCGCGGTCGCGTGAATCGTCAGTTCCCCGGTCTTGGTCCTGAAGAGAAAGCCCGAGACGCCGAGCACGTCGCCGAGGTCCCAATGCTTGAAATCCTCGTAATTCTTCACCTCGCTGGAGACGTAGATCTGGATGCGGCCGGAGCCGTCCTGCAGCGTCGCGAAGCTCGCCTTGCCCATGACGCGCTTCAGCACCATGCGGCCGGCGACGGTCGCGGCCGGCTTGAGGCCCTCCAGCTCTTCCTTCGACCTTCCGGCATGCGCCGCCTGCAGGGCGGCCGCGAGGTCCTCGCGGCGGAAATCGTTCGGAAACGCGGTGCCCTGCGCGCGCAGCGCCTTCAGCTTCTCGCGGCGCTCCTCGACCAGCTTGTTTTCGTCCTGCTCCATGCCTAGACGCCTCGCTTCAGGCTGGCCTCGATGAAATCGTCGAGCTCGCCGTCGAGCACCGCCTGCGTGGCGCCCTTCTCGACGCCCGTTCGCAGGTCCTTGATGCGCGACTGGTCGAGCACGTAGGAGCGGATCTGGTGCCCCCACTCGATGTCCGTCTTGGCGGCCTCCAGCTTGGACTGCTCGGCGTTGCGCTTGCGCAGCTCCAGCTCGTAGAGGCGCGACTTCAGCATCGCCATGCACTCGGCGCGGTTGCGGTGCTGCGAGCGGTCGTTCTGGCTCTGCACCACGATTCCGGTCGGCAGGTGGGTGATGCGCACCGCGGACTCGGTCTTGTTGACGTGCTGCCCGCCGGCGCCCGAGGCGCGGTAGACGTCGACGCGCAGGTCGGCCGGGTTGATCTCGACCTCGATCGAATCGTCGACTTCGGGATACACGAAGACGTTGGCGAAGGAGGTGTGGCGCCGCGCGTTGGAGTCGAACGGCGACTTGCGCACCAGGCGGTGCACGCCGTTCTCGGTCCGCAGGCGGCCGTAGGCGTACTCGCCCTCGATCTTGAGGGTGGCGCTCTTGATGCCCGCGACCTCGCCCTCGCTGCGCTCCAGGATCTCGACGCGGTAGCCTTTCTTGTCACAGTACTTCAGGTACATGCGCTCGAGCATCGCGGCCCAGTCCTGCGCCTCGGTGCCGCCGGCGCCGGCCTGGATGTCCATGAAGCAGCTGTTCGGGTCGAGCGGGTTCGAGAACATGCGCCGGAACTCGAGCGCCGCGACGTCGCTGCTCAGCTTCTCCGTGTCATCGAAGATGCTGAGCAGGGCGGCGTCGTCCGCCTCCGCCCTGGCGATTTCGAAGAGCTCGCGGGCGTCGTGCAGCCGCGAGGCGATCGAGTCGAGGCCGGCGACGGTGGCGTCGAGCGATTTCTTCTCGCGCCCGAGCTCCTGCGCCTTCTTCTGGTCGCTCCAGACGTCGGGCTGGGCGAGCAGCGCCTCGACCGCGCTCAGCCGCTGCTTCTTGCCGTCGAAGTCAAAGATACCTCCGCAGCTCAACCGACCTCGACTGCAGCGCGGCGAGCGTGGAGGAAATCTGGTTGAGGCGTTCCGCTTCCATCGGGCCGCAATTATACGCGGCGGCCCGTGTACTCCTCTTCGATCTTGTCCTCGAAGAAGCTGGTCGGGTTGGGCGCCGCCATGAAGCGGCGGTAGACCTCCGGATAGACCTTCGGGTACTGGTAGACCTGGCCGTTGGACAGCTCGACCTCGAGCGTCATCGACGGCTCGTCGTAGCCGACCGAGCGGATGCGAGAGAAATTGACGCGCCTGCGCTGCATCAGGCCGCCGAGACCCGGATCTTCGAGCCGGACTTTATCTTCTTCAGGGCGAGGAAATCCCCCGCCACCCGCCCCAGCACGCTGCAGGGGTTGGCGAGCTTGGGCTTGTCGCCGGTCGAGATCGGCGTGCGGCCCCAGGGCAGCGCCAGCGCGTCGCCCTCGGTCCAGAAGCAGACGGTTCCCGGCTCGACGACCTGTTTCGCGCCCGCTTCCAGCTTCGCGCTGACCGGGGTGGAGAAGTAGAGCTCCTCGCCCCAGGTCTGGGCGCGCGCCTCGAACGGCGCCGCCGCCGCGAGCGCGGCGGTGGTGGCGCAGTCCTCGAGCTCCAGCTCGATGCTGATGCCGCCGGACTCGAGGCGCAGCCGCGTCATGGCGCGCAGACTCTATCGCAGAACCCCGACGCGCGGAAGCTGTCTTATGCTTACCGAGAATGCGAATCCTGGTAGTCGAAGACGATGCGATGATCGGCGAGAGCGTGCGCACCGCGCTGCGCCAGGAGGGCTTTGCGGCCGACCTGGTGCGCGACGGCAAGAGCGCGGACCACGCGCTGCAGGCCGAGCATTACGACGCCGTGGTGCTCGACCTCGGCCTGCCGCAGCTCGACGGCAACGAGGTGCTGCGCGGCATGCGCTCGCGCAGGGACCGCACGCCGGTGCTGGTGGTGACCGCGCGCGACGCGGTGCAGGATCGAGTCAAGGGGCTGGACGCGGGCGCCGACGACTACCTGGTGAAGCCCTTCGACCTGGACGAGCTCGCGGCGCGCATCCGCGCGCTGGTGCGCCGCAGCGCGGGCCGCGCCGAGCCGATGATCGAGCACCTCGGCGTCGCCTTCGACCCCGCGACGCGCGAGGTGACGCTGCGCGGCAAGCCGGTGCAGCTCTCGGCGCGCGAGCTGGCGGTGCTGGAGGCGCTGCTGGAGCGTCCCGGCGTGGTGCTGTCGCGCGCGCAGATCGAGGAGCGCCTCTACGGCTGGGGCGAGGAGATCGAGAGCAACGCGGTCGAGGTCTACGTGCACGGCCTGCGCAAGAAGCTCGGCCCGGGCTTCATCCGCACCGTGCGCGGCGTCGGCTACCGCGTGCCGAAGGGGACGTGAGCTCCATCCGGGTCCGGCTGCTGTCGTGGCTGCTCGGCTCGGTCACCGTGGTGGCGGTCGCCGCCGCGTGGGGCGTGTACCAGTCCGCGCTGGTCGAGATCGACGCCGTCGCCGACTACCACCTGCGCCAGCTGGCGCTGTCGCTGCGCGACCAGGGAGTCGCCGAGTCGCTGCCCGATCCGGAGCAGGGGTTCGACTTCGTGGTGCAGATCTGGAGCGAGGACGGGGTGCGGGTCTACATGTCGCAGCCGCACAGCCGCCTGCCGGACCGCGCCACGCTCGGCTTCGGCGACCTCAGCACGCGCGACGGCGTCTGGCGCGTCTACGCCACGCAGGTGCGCGGCCGCACCATCCAGGTGGCGCAGCCGATGAGCGTGCGCAGGGAGCTGGCGCGCTCGCACGCGCTGCGCACGCTGCTGCCGATGTTCGCGCTGCTGCCGCTGCTGGCGCTCGCGGTGTGGTTCGGCGTGCAGCGCGCGCTGCGGCCGATCGCGGCGGTGGCGGGCGAGGTGCGCCGCCGCGACCCCGACTCGCTGGAGCCGCTCCCCGAGGGCGATCTGCCGGAGGAGTTCGTGCCGCTGGCGCGGGCGCTCAACACGCTGCTCGGGCGGCTCGGCGCGACGCTCGAGTCGCAGCGCATGTTCGTCGCCGACGCGGCGCACGAACTGCGCTCGCCGCTCACGGCGCTGCGCCTGCAGGTGCAGCTGCTCGACCGGGCGCGCGATCCCGGGGCGCGGCGCGACGCGAGCGCGCAGCTCGCTGCCGGCCTGGAGCGCGCCGTGCGCGTGGTCAACCAGCTGCTGACGCTCGCGCGCAGCGAGCATGCCGACCCGGCGGCGGCGCCGTCGCCGGTGCGCCTCGACGAGGTCGCGCGCCAGGCCGTGGGCGAGGTCGCCGCGCAGGCGGAGGCGCGCGGCGTCGATCTCGGCGTCACTGCGGCGGAGCACGTCACGGTGCAGGGCGAGGCCGACGCGTTGCGGGCGCTCGCGCGCAACCTGGTCGAGAACGCGGTGCACTACACGCCCGGCGGCGGGCGCGTCGACGTCAGCGTGCGCGGACGCAGCGGCGAGGCGCTGCTCGAAGTCGCCGACACGGGCCCGGGCATCGCCGCCGCGGACCGCGAGCGCGTATTCGGGCGCTTCTTCCGGCGCCCGGCGGCGAGCGCCGCCGATCCCGGCGGCAGCGGCCTCGGGCTCGCGATCGTGCGCGCGGTCGCCGAGCGGCACGGCGGGCGCATCGAGCTCGGCAGCGCGCCCGGCGGCGGGTTGCTGGCGCGTGTCACGTTCCCGATCCGGGCCCGTTAAGCGCCGCTTAAGCCGGTAGCGCCACCATGCCGTCGTCCGGGGCATTGCCCCGCATGATCCCGCAGGGAAAAGGAGCTTCGATGAAATTCAAGCGAATCGGCGCGGCGCTTGCGGCCGCCGGCGTCCTCACCGTCGGCGGCGCCGCCGCCGCCCACTTCTATCCGTTGCGCGCGGCCGAGAGCACGGTCGTCGCCGAGGCGCAGCATCCCGCGCCGTCGGCGGTACCCGTCGTGGCGCTGCCCAACTTCGCGGCGCTGGTGCAGAAGTACGGTCCGGCGGTGGTCAATATCGACGTCTCGGGCACCAAGAAGGTCGGATACAACCTCGGGCAGAACGGCGACGACGAAGGCAGCGGCAACGGCAACGATCCCTTCTTCCAGTTCTTCCGCGGACTGCCGTTCCAGTTCCACTTCGGCGTGCCGCAGGAAGTGCCGATGCGCGGCGAGGGCTCCGGCTTCATCGTCAGCTCCGACGGCGTGATACTCACCAACGCGCACGTGGTGCGCGATGCGGACGAAGTCACCGTCAATCTCACCGACCGGCGGGAATTCAAGGCCAAGGTCATCGGCGTCGATCCGGCGACCGACATCGCCGTGCTGCGCATCGACGCCAAGAACCTGCCGGTGGTGAAGCTCGGCGACCCGTCCACCGCGCACGTCGGCGACTGGGTGATCGCGATCGGCTCGCCGTTCGGCTTCCAGAACAGCGTCACCGCGGGCATCGTCTCGGCCAAGGGCCGCTCGCTGCCCGGCGACGTCTACGTGCCGTTCATCCAGACCGACGTCGCGGTCAACCCCGGCAACTCCGGCGGGCCGCTGTTCGACCTCGCCGGCGAGGTGATCGGCATCAACTCCCAGATCTACAGCCGCTCGGGCGGCTACGAGGGGCTGTCGTTCGCGATCCCGATCGACGTCGCGACCCGCGTCGAGCACCAGATCCTCGCCACCGGCCACGCCACGCACGCGCGCCTCGGTGTCACGATCCAGGAGGTCAATCGGGGACTGGCCGATTCCTTCGGCATGAAGAAGGCGGAAGGGGCGCTGGTGTCGCAGGTGGTGCCCGGGAGCGCCGCCGCCGCTGCCGGCCTCAAGGCGGGCGACGTGATCACCAAGTTCGACGGCCATCCGATCGTCAGCTCGACCGACCTGCCGGAACTGGTCGGCAAGGCGAGCCCGGGCGACAAGGCGACGCTCGAGGTCTGGCGCAAGGACGGCACGCGCCAGGTCGCCGTGACCCTCGGCAAGGCCGAGGAGGAGAGCGTCGCCTCCGCCGGCGAGGGCCAGAAGGGCGCCGAGAAGGCGCGCCTCGGGCTCGCGGTGCGGGCGCTCACGCCTCAGGAGCGCCAGCAGGCGGACGTGCCCAACGGCCTGCTGGTCGAGGGCGTCGCCGGGACCGCGGCGCGCGCCGGGGTGCAGCCGGGCGACATCCTGCTTTCCGTGAACGGCACCGAGGTGAAGAGCGTGGCGCAGCTGCGCCACCTCATCGACCACGCCTCGAAGAACGTCGCGCTGCTGGTGCAGCGCGGCGACTCGCGGATCTTCGTGCCGGTGCGGATCGGCTGATCGATCCGCAAGGAGAAGAACAGCCTAGGCCTCGCGGCCTAGGCTTTTTTCTGGAATGCCGTGCACCAGCCGTGCCGGTCGACCAGCTTGCCCTGGAAGATCTGGCAGGGGCCCCAGGTCGCGCCTTCCTTGCCGCCGAAGAACTTGCATTTGTCGCATTCCTCCCCCGGCTTGTAGGTGGTGAACTTCTTGGCGTCGACTTTGTTCGCGTCCAGGTGGTAGCCGAGGCTCTTCGCCATCGGATCGCCCTCCGGCACCTTCTCGGCGGCGAGCGCTTCGGCGCCGCCGGCGCCCAGCGCGGCCGCGCCGAGCGCGGCCGAGCCCGTCTTCAGGAAGCGGCGGCGCTGGCCGCAAAAGCGATTGCGTCTCATCGCGGTTTCTCCTGTGGCTTTATTTGGCGGCGAGATTCTTCTCGACGAAGGCCCAGTTGACGACCTGCAGGAAGGCGTCGACGTACCGCGGGCGCTCGTTGCGGTAGTCGATGTAGTAGGCATGCTCCCACACATCGCACACCAGCAGCGGCCTGGCGCCCTGGCGCAGCGGCGTGTCCGCGTCGTCGGTATTATGGACCACGACGCGGCCGTCGCCGGTGCGCACCAGCCAGGTCCAGCCCGAGCCGAACTTGGCGGTCGCCGCCTTGCGGAACTGCTGGCGGAAGCCGTCGCTCGAGCCGAAGGCGGCCTTCAGCTGCGCCGCCAGCTCCCCGCCGGGCTCGCCGCCCCCCTTGGGCGCCATGCAGCGCCAGTAGAAGTCGTGGTTCCAGGCCTGCGCCGCGTTGTTGAAGATCGCCCCGGTGGCGCGCCGAACGATGTCCTCCAGCGCCGTGCCCTCGAACTCGGTCCCGGCGACCAGCGTATTCAGCGTCTCGACGTACTTGCGATGGTGCTTGCCGTAGTGGTACTCGAGTGTCTCGCGGGAGAGGTGCGGCTCGAGCGCGTCCATGGCGTAAGGCAGAGCGGGAAGCTCGAATTGCGGGCGGATTGCGCGTTGCGCAGTAGGCATGCGGTTGCTCCTTGCGGTAGGACGCGGCGGGAACCCTGCGCCCCGCCGCTACATCCATGCGCCGAGTCTCGGCAGCGCGCCTTAAGGTGCCCTTAAGTTGGCGCGCCGTTTCAGGCCGGCTCGACGTGCTCCAGAGTCACCTGCGGCCGCCGCAGGCCGTTGAACTCGTTCACCGCGAGGCGGTAGGCGGCGCGGATGCGCGCCGGCAGCGGCGCGGCCTCGAGCGCGTTGAAGCGCATCGCCTCCAGGCGCCGCTCGCCCTGGCGCAGCCGCAGCTTCAGGTGGCGCTCGCCGACCACGCGCTGCGCCTCGACCGCGAACGTGTCGCAGAACAGGGGCGGCGGGAAGCCCTGCCCCCAGATCTGCGCCTCCAGCAGCTGCGCCACCTCGAGCGAGTGGTACGAAGGCTCCAGCCCGCCGTCGGTCTCGACCACCCTCAGGCGCGCCTCCTCCGGGAGGCGCTCGTCGGCGGCCTGCTCGAACAGGCGCGCGAAGCGCTCCAGGTGCGCCTCGCCGAGCGTGAGGCCCGCGGCCTGGGCGTGGCCGCCGAAGCGCCGCATCAGCCCGGGCGCGCGCTTGGCGACGAGGTCGAGCGCGTCGCGCAGGTGGAACCCGGGGATCGAGCGCCCCGAGCCGGTCAGCTCGCCCGCGCTGGACCGCGAGAAGCAGAACACGGGCCGGTGAATGCGCTCGCGCACGCGCGAAGCGATCAGGCCGACCACGCCCTGGTGCCATTGCGGCTCGAACAGGCAGAGCGAGGCGCCGGCCTGCGGCGCCAGCCGCGCCAGCGCCGCGTTGGCCGCCTCCAGCATCTCGCCTTCGATGCGGCGGCGCTCCCGGTTGAGGCGGTCGAGCTCTTGCGCGCAGTTGGCGGCGCGCGCCTCGTCGTCGGCGAGCAGGCACTCGATGCCGAGGCTCATGTCGGCGAGGCGCCCGGCGGCGTTGAGGCGCGGCCCGAGCACGAAGCCGAGGTCGAAGCAATTCGCCTGCGCCGGAGCGCGCCCGCCCGCGCGCGCCAGCGCGGCGAGCCCGGCGCCGGCGCGGCCGCGGCGCAGGCGCTCCAGGCCCTGCGCGACGAGGATCCGGTTGTTGGCGTCCAGCGGCACCACGTCGGCGACGGTGCCGAGCGCGACGAGCGGCGTCAGCGCCGCGAGGTTGGGTTCCTTGTTTTCATCCTTGAAGATCCCCCTTTCGCGCAACTCCGCCCGCAGCGCCAGCAGAACATAGAACATGACCCCCACGCCGGCCAGCGCCTTGGACGGGAACTCGCAGCCGGGCTGGTTCGGGTTGACGATGCAGTCGGCCTCGGGCAGCGCCGCGCCGGGCAGGTGGTGGTCGGTGATCAGCGTCGCGATGCCGAGCTGCTTGGCGCGCGCCACGCCCTCGATGCTGGCGATGCCGTTGTCGACCGTGATCAGCAGGTCGGGCGCGCGCGCCGCGGCGAGCTCGACCAGCTCGGGCGACAGCCCGTAGCCCAGCTTGAAGCGGTCGGGCACGAGGTACTCGACGCGCGCGCCCATGGCGCCGAGCGCGCGCATGCCCAGCGCGCAGGCGGTGGCGCCGTCGGCGTCGTAGTCGGCGACGATCAGGAGCTTCTTGCGAGCCGCGATCGCGTCGGCGAGCAGGCGCGCCGCGCGGTCGGCGTGCTTCAGCGCGGCGGGCGGGATCAGGCCGGCCGCGTCGTAGCGCAGCTCGCGCGGCGACCTGACGCGCCGCGCGGCGTACAGGCGCGCTAGCACCGGGTGCACGCCGCCGGCCTCCAGGGCGCGGCGGTCGGCCTCCTCGTAGCGGCGCGAGACGATCTTCACGGCCGGCGCTCGGCGTAGGCGGCGAGGGGCCGGTCGCGCCGCCAGAAGCGGCGCAGGTCGGCGGCGGTCGTCTCGACGGCGAGCCCGGCCTCCGGCACGTGCACCGTCACCATGCCGACGCGCCCGGAGCGCAGCGCCGCCCGCAGCGGGGCGAACCAGCGCGCCTCGAGCTCGCGCAGGCGCGCGCCGGCGGCCGCGGCATCGCCGAGCGCGTGCGCGCCGCGCAGCTGCTCCAGCAGCACGAGATGGCGCCCGTCCTCGGGCGCCCGCCCGAGCCATTCCTCGGCGCCGCCGCCCGGAGCGCGCTGGCGCAGGCCCGCGAGCCGAGCCAGGCCGAGCGCCGCGGGATCGCCCGCGCTCACCGAGTGCCAGGGCGCGCTGGCCCCGGCGGGGAGGCGCCCCGCGCCCCAGAGCCATACGCTGTTCACCGCGGGCGCGCCGCGCTGCTCACGCGCGGCGTTCGCGGGGTGGCGGTAGAGCGTCATCTGGATCTCGGTGAGCAGCCGGTGCCAGCGCTTGTCCGGCAGGTGCGGATCGACGTCCGCCGCGGCGAGCGCGATCGGCGGCAGCAGGCTCGCGCCGGCCTCGGCGCCGGCGGCGTCCACGCGCAGGCACCATTGTTCCGGGCCGAATGCGAACAGCGAGAGCTCGCCGGCGAGCAGTGGCGCGAGCGCGGCCGCGAGCGCCTGGGCCTCCGCCGCGTCGATGCCGAACGCGTGCGCCGGCAGCAGCAGCACACGGTCGCGGTCGGCGCGGAGGTGCACCGGGTCGGCGCGCAGCCAGAGCGCGGAGCCCGGCGCCTCGCCCGCGGCGAGCGCGGTGAGCGCGCCCGCGGGCAGCGGCCCTTCCTCCAGGCCGAAGGCGTCGGCGAGCCACGCCTCGAGGTCCTGCGGCCGCGCTTCGCCGCGGCGGCCGCGGGCGAGCAGCCGCTCGAGCGACGGCGCCTCGGCCGCGGCCGGCGCGGAGGCCGGCGGCAGCAGCGCCGGCACGACGAGTTCGAGATGCATCAGTGCGCCCGCGCCGGCAGCTCCACTACCTTCGCGCGCCCGCCGGCGAGATGGCGCGCGAGGATCCTGTACAGGTCGGGGTCGAAGCGCGCCCGCCGCCGGTCCTCGAGCAGCTCGGCGACCTCGGCCTCGCTCGCCGCCGTGCCGAGGAGGCACCATTGGTCGACGACGTGGATCTCCGCCGCGTCGTGTCCGCGGTCCTCCTCGACGACGGCGATCGGGCCGCGCCACGGCCAGGCGGCGGTCCTGAGGCGCGCGAGCGCGGCGGCGGCGCGTGCGAGGTGCGCCTGCGCACCCTCGCGCCCCGCGCAGACGCCGGCGCAGCGCCTGATCTGGTGGCGGAAGCACGGTCCGCGCCCGGCGCGCTCGAAGCCGAGCGCGCGCAAGCACAGCCCGTGCGCGTCGGCCAGGCCGCGCAGCGCCTCGAGCGCGGCGCGCCGCGAGCGGAACACGCCGTGCAGCAGGGGGAGCGTTTCCGCATTTATTTCCTCTCCATCCACGAGCCTGAGGGTATGGAGATCGAAACTGAAGCCGCACAAGTCCTTCGCCGGCTTGAGATGGCGGTTGAACAACGGCGCCAGCTCCTTCACCAGCGCGTTCTCGGCGAGCAGGGCGCCCAGCTCGCCGCGGGTCCGGCGCCACTCGATGCGGCGCAGCTGGCGCGCGATCTCGGCCTCGCGCGGCGAGCGCGCGCCGCCGGCGAAGTGCTGCAGCACGCGGCTGCGCAGCGCCACGCTCTTGCCGACATAGAGCGGCGCGCCGCGCTCGCCATAGAACAGGTACACGCCCGGCGCCTCGGGGATGGCGTCGATTGCCGTGCTCTCGATGTGCGCCGGCAGCGACGGCAGGCGCGAGAGCTGGCCCGCCGCCTCGGCGAGCGCATCGGCGCCGCGCTCCTCGGCGGCGACGTTGAGGAACTGCCACACCGCCTGCGCGTCGCCGAGCGCGCGGTGGCGCGCCGCGCAGCGCAGCCCGTGGCGCTCGATCAGGCTGTCGAGGTTGTGCCGCGCGTGGCCCGGGTAGAGCCTGCGCGACAGCTTCACCGTGCACAGCGTCCGCGCCTGGAAGCGGATGCCGGCGCGCTCGAAGGAGTGGCGCAGGAAGCCGTAGTCGAAGCGTGCGTTGTGCGCGACGAAGACGCGGTTCTCCAGCCGCTCGTAGAGGCCGGCGGCGAGCGCCTCGAACGGCGGCGCGTCCGCCACCATCGCGTTGGTGATCCCGGTGAGCGCCTGGATCGCCGCCGGGATCGGCGTGCCGGGGTTGACCAGCGTCGACCACTCCTGCACCACCTCGCCGCGCTCGACCTCGACCACCGCGATCTCGGTGACGCGGTCCCACATCGGGTGCGCGCCGGTCGTCTCGAGGTCGACGATCGCGAGCGGGGAATCGAGGATCTGCAGCGTCACAGTGGATGGATGTCCAGTAACGGCAATCTACCGCAAAAGCGAAGCCAGCTGCCAGGCCGCGAAGGCAAGGCCCTTGAGGAAGAGCGTCACGCGCCCGCGATCCAGCCTTCGCCGCGGGGCACGCGCCGCGGCAGGCCGTAGTTCGGGCGGTGCGCGGCCGCTGCCGCCTGCACCGCGCACAGCACCGCGTCCAGCGTGTCGCCAGAGGGATCCGCGATGATTTGCCTTCTCAATGCATTCGACACCCTGACCGGGACGGCCGCGAGAATCTCCCTCCGTTTTCCTCTCTGTTCAGGCGTCTGTCTGGCTCGGTCGTCGCTCTTGTAGGGCGCGCGCCCGACGATGGAGCGCGCGAGCAGCCCCGGATAGGCCTCCAGCGCCACGCGCGTACGGTCGCCCGCGGCGAGGCCCGGCACGTGCACGCCCGCTTCGGCCAGCCGCGGCGCGCCCTCGTGGAACATCAGCGCCACCGGGGGGTTGACCAGCTTCATCGGGCTGGAGGAGCCGGCGGGAAGGTCGGTGGCGCGGTGGGCGTACTTGCGTCCCGCCGGACGCGTGGCGCGATAGCCGTCGAGGATCCCGCGCCACTCGCGCCGCGCCAGCCCGGCGCAGAAGGCGACGAGGCGCCGCCAGTCGCGCGGCCAGCCGAGGTCGCGCAGCATCTCGCGCGGCAGGCCGAACGGGAAGTCGAAGCCGCCGATCCAGGGGCCGGGCCGCAGCAGGAATGCCTCGAAGGCATCGAAGCTCCGGAGGCATTCGATCGAAACGACCTCGATCCGGGACCCGCGCGCGCATCCTTCCGCCACGACGATGGGCTTCGCGCGGCAGGGCGCGGAAGTGAAATCGACGCCGTAGACCGTCAATGCCGCGCGCACGCGGCGAGCTCGGCGGCCGAGAGATTGTGGATGGCGCCGAAGCCGGCGACGAAGCGCGCGTCGCGCGGCACGATGCGCCAGAACGAGAAGTCGGCGAGCTCGAAGTTGATCGACTGCTCCGGAAAGCGGGCCAGCCACGCGGCTTTCAGGCTTTCATGTTCTTTTGCCTGATTCGATACCTGAGCGGCGGTACCCCGAACGGTGGCCCGCATGAGCGTAAAGGGGTCCGCCCGGCCGTCGTCGGTCTCGGCGACCGAAAGCGCCACCCGCGGGTCCTTGAGCATGTCCTGCGTGTGCCAGGCGAGGCGGCTGACGTGGACGTGGAAGGCGGCGAAATCGGCGGCGGGGAGGAACAGCGTCATCGAAGCCATCGGCGCGCCCTGGCGCAGCGTCGCGAGGTGCGCGATGCGCTCCCTGCGCAGGAGCGCCGCGAGGACGGGGCCGAAGTCCATCGCGGCGATTGTAGTATTCTCGCGCCACCGTGCGGTACGAGCTTCTGGTCGGCCTGCGCTACACTCGCGCCAAGCGCCGCAACCACTTCATCAGCTTCATCTCGCTCCTGTCGATGGCCGGCATCGCGCTCGGCGTCGCGGCGCTGATCGTGGTGCTGTCGGTGATGAACGGCTTCCAGAAGGAGCTGCGCACGCGCATCCTCGGGGTCGCCTCCCACGTGCAGGTGAGCGGCGCCGACAACCGCCTCGCCGACTGGCAGCCGGTGGCGAAGCTGGCGCTGGAGGACCCGCGCGTCGTGGCGGCGGCGCCGTTCGTCGACGCGCAGGGCATGCTCGCGGAGGGCGAGCGGGTGCGCGGCAGCGTGATCCGCGGCATCCTGCCGGAGCGCGAGCGTCAGGTCGCCGACCTCGGCAGCCACATGCGCGCCGGGAGCCTCGCCTCGCTCAAGCCGGGCGAGTTCAACATCGTGCTGGGGTCCGAGCTGGCGCGCGCGCTCGGCGCGCTGCCCGGCGACAAGGTGGTGCTGATCGCGCCGCAGGGGCAGGTGACCCCCGCGGGCGTGATCCCGCGGCTGAAGCGCTTCACGGTGAGCGGCATCTTCGAGGTCGGCATGTTCGAGTACGACTCGGGCCTTGCGCTCGTCAACCTGGCCGACGCGCAGCTGCTGTACCAGATGGGCTCCGCGGTGTCGGGCGTGCGGCTGCGGCTGAAGGACCTGTTCGAGGCGCGCGCGGTGGCGCGCGAGCTCGGCGCGCGGCTGGATCACGATCTCTACGCCACCGACTGGACCCGCAGCCACGCCAACTTCTTCCGCGCCGTCGAGATCGAGAAGCACGTGATGTTCGTGATCCTGACGCTGATCGTGGCGGTGGCGGCGTTCAACATCGTCTCCACGCTGGTGATGCTGGTCACCGACAAGCAGGCCGACATCGCGATCCTGCGCACGCTCGGCGCGCCGCCGGCCTCGATCGTGCAGATTTTCATGATCCAGGGCTCGGTGATCGGCGTCATCGGCACCCTGGTCGGCGTGGTGGGCGGCACGCTGCTGGCGCTGAACGTGCCGACGGTGGTGCCCTGGATCGAGCACCTGCTCGGCGTGCACATCCTGTCGAAGGACGTGTACTACATCTCCGAGCTGCCGTCCGACGTGCAGCTGCCCGACATCGTCACCATCGGCGTGGTGTCGCTGGTGCTGTCGTTCCTCGCCACGCTCTACCCGAGCTGGCGCGCCTCGCGCGTCAATCCGGCCGAAGCCCTGCGCTATGAATGAACCGGTACTGAGCTGCAAGGATCTGCGGAAGACATACCGGGGACCTGCGCCGGTTCACGTGCTGCTCGGCGTCGACTTCGAGGTGCGCGCCGGCGAGCACGTCGCAATCATGGGCCGCTCGGGCTCCGGCAAGTCGACGCTGCTGCACCTGCTGGGCGGCCTCGACGAGCCCACCGCCGGCGCGGTGCGCCTGCAGGGGCGCGATCTGCGCGCGATGGGCGAGCGGGAGCGCGGCGAGGCGCGCAACCGCGCGCTCGGCTTCGTCTACCAGTTCCACCACCTGCTGCCCGAATTCACCGCGGAGGAGAACGTGGCGATGCCGCTGTTCATCCGGCGGATCGACCGCGGCACGGCGCTGGAGCGAGCGCGCGGCGTGCTTGCCGAGGTCGGGCTCACGGCGCGGCGCGCGCATCTGCCGGGCGAGCTCTCCGGCGGCGAGCGCCAGCGCTGCGCGTTCGCGCGGGCGATGGTGGCCGCGCCCGCCTGCGTGCTGGCGGACGAGCCGACCGGCAACCTCGATGCGCAGACCGCGGAGGAGGTGTTCGAGGCGATGCTGCGCCTGCAGCGCAGCCAGGGCACCGCGTTCGTGCTGGTGACGCACGACGCCGGGCTCGCCGCGCGCACCGGGCGCGTGCTGCAGCTGCGCGACGGCCGGCTGAGCCCGGGCTGAAGGGCGCGCGGTGGGCGCCGTCCAGACCCTGGTGTTCCTGGTGCTGTGCGCGGTGGTGCTGGGCTGGCTCGCGCGACGCGCCGGCGTGCCTTACCCGATCGCGCTGGTGCTGGGCGGCGGCGCGCTCGGCTTCGCGCCCGGGCTGCCGCAGCTCGCGGTGGATCCGCAGTTCCTGCTGGTGCTGGTGCTGCCGCCGGTGCTCTACCAGGCCGCGCTGCTGACGTCGTGGCGCGACTTCAAGGCCAACCTGCGCCCGATCGGGCTGCTCGCGATCGGCCTGGTCATCGTCACCACGCTCGCGGTCGGCGCGGCGCTGCGCCTGATGGCGCCCGACATCCCCTGGGCGGTGGCGTTCGTCTTCGGCGCCATCGTCTCGCCGCCGGACGCGGTGGCGGCGACCGCGATCCTGTCGCGCCTCAACATGCCGCGGCGCATCGTCACGGTGCTCGAGGGCGAGAGCCTGGTGAACGACGCCTCCGGCCTGGTGCTCTACAAGCTCGCCGTGGCGGCGGTGCTCACCGGCACCTTCTCGTTCGCGCACGCGAGCCTGGACTTCGTCGCGGTCTCGGCCGGCGGCATCGCGCTCGGCGTCGCGCTCGGCTTCGTGTTCCTCGGCCTGCACCGCCTGGTCGGCGACGCCTTTACCGAAGTGCTGCTGTCGCTGTCGGTGCCCTACGCGGTCTACGTGGTGGCCGAGTCGGCGCACTGCTCCGGCGTGCTGGCGGTGGTGGCCGCCGGGCTGGTGCGCGGACGCTATACGCCGGCCGTGGTCTCGGCGGAGATGCGGATCCTGGCGCGCTCGGTGTGGAATATCCTGGTGTTCCTGCTGAACAGCCTCGTTTTCATCCTCATCGGCATGACGCTGTCGGCGGTCACGGCGCGCCTTACCGGCCACGGCGCGTCGCAGCTCGCCCAGACCGCGGCCTGCGTGGCGCTGGTCGCGATCGCGGTGCGCTTTGCCTGGGTCTACCTGGCGACGCTCGCGCCGCGGGCGCTCAGCGCGCGGCTGCGCGCCGCCGAGCAGGCGCCGCAGCACGGCGAGGTCTTCATCATGAGCTGGTGCGGCATGCGCGGCATCGTGTCGCTCGCGGCGGCGCTGGCGCTGCCGGTCGAGGTCGAGTCGGGCGCCGAGTTCCCGCATCGCGACCTGATCATCTTCCTCACCTTCGTGGTGATCGCCGTGACGCTGGTGGTGCAGGGCCTGACGCTGGCGCCGCTGATCCGGGGGCTGCGCATCGGCACCGACCCGGGCGCGCAGGCCGAGCACGCGCGCGCGCGCCAGGCGCTCGGCGCCGCGGCGCTCGCCGCGATCGATGCCTTCGCGGCGAGGGAGCCCCTGCCGCGCGACCTCGTGGCGCGGGTGCGCGCCGAGTTCGCCGACCGCATGCACGCCGCGGCGCCGGACGGCGAGCACAGCACGTTCGGCTTCGGCCGCGAGCTGCGGCTGGCGGCGGTGCGCGCCGAGCGCCAGGAGCTGATCCGCATCTGGCGCGCGGGCGAAATCAGCGACGACGTGCTGCACCATCTCGAAGAAGAGCTTGACTACGAGGAGCAGCGTTTCTAGGCTGGCGGCAGTTCCCGCGTCGACATCTTCCGGAGGAGCCCGACCATGCCCGCACGCAAGACCCGCAAGCCCGCGCCAGCGCGCTTCGCGCTCGTCAGTTCCGACATCAAGCAGAACGGCACGATCGCGATGGAGCAGGTGTTCGGCGGCTTCGGCTGCACCGGCAGGAATATTTCGCCGGCGCTGGCGTGGTCCGGGGCGCCCGAAGGCGCCAGGAGCTTCGCCCTGCTGGTGCACGACCCCGACGCGCCGACCGGCGGCGCGGGCTGGTGGCACTGGCTGGTGGTGAACATTCCGCCCGGGGTGCGCGCGCTGGCGAAGGGTGCCGGCAGCGCCGACGGGTCGGGCCTTCCGGCCGGCGCGGTGCAGGTGGCCACCGACTTCGGCAGCCCGGGCTGGGGCGGCCCGTGCCCGCCGCCGGGCGACAAGCCGCACCGCTATATCTTCACGCTCTACGCGCTGAAGACGGAGAAGATCGACGCCGCTGGCGCCAGCGCTTCGCTGGTCGGCTACATGGTGAACGGAAACGCCATCGCCCGGGCGCGCCTCACCGGGAAATTCGGGCGCAAGAAATAGCAGCGGGCCTCAGCGGCGCCCACGGGCGCCGGCGCAGCTCGTCGCCGTCGGGCGGGTACCTGCGGAAGAATTTTCCCGGCATCGGCGGTCGGCGGCGCTACGCGTCGCGCGTTCAGCGATTCTAGATGACCGCCGCGCTCGTCTCCTTCGCCGCCGGGGTGCTGCTGCTCCAGCTGCGTCCGGAGCTGCCCGCGATCCAATGGGCCTGCCTTTTCCCGGTCCTTCTGGCAGGTCTGTGCTGGAAAAGGATCCCCAAACCTCCGCTTGCGCTCGCCATCGGCTTCCTCTGGGCGCTCGGCATGGCGCATTTGCGCATGGCCGACCGCCTGGCGCCGGAGCTGGAGGGCCGGGACCTCGAGGTCGTCGGCGTCGTGGCGAGCCTGCCTTCGGCGACCGAGCGCGGCGTGCGCTTCGAGCTCGAGCCGGAGTCCGCGCCTGCGCCGCTGCCCCGCCGCGTCCTGGTTTCCTGGTACGGCGAAGCGGAGGGCGCCGAGCCGGAAGCCGCGGTGCATGCGGGCGAGCGCTGGCGCTTCACGTTGCGGCTGCGCCGGCCGCACGGCAATCTCAACCCGCACGGCTTCGACTACGAGGGTTGGCTGCTCGAGCGCGGCATCGGCGCCACCGGCTACGTGCGGCCGGGTGCGCCGCCCGCTTTGCTGGGGAGCGATCCCGGCTTCTCGTCGTTCGTGGAAGGGTTGAGGGAGGAAATCCGGGATCGCTTCAAGCGCGTGCTGGGCGAGACCCCGGCGAGCGGCATCCTGGCGGCGCTCGCGGTCGGGGACCAGCGCTCGATCTCGCCCGAGGAGTGGCGGCTCTTCAACCGCACCGGCGTCACGCACCTGATGAGCATTTCCGGCCTGCATGTGACGCTGGTGTCGGGCCTGGTCGCCTGGCTCGCCGCAGCGCTGTGGCGCCGCGTGCCGCGCCTGGCGCTTGCGCTGCCGGCGCGCAAGGCGGGCGCCGCGGCCGCGATCCTCGGCGCGCTCGGCTACACGCTGCTCGCGGGGTGCGGCGTCCCGGCGCAGCGCACCTTCTGGATGGTGACCGTGGTTGCCGCCGCGCTCTGGTCGGGACGCATCGCCACGCCCTCGCGCGCGCTCGCATGGGCGCTCGCGGTGGTGCTGGCGTTCGATCCGTGGGCGGTGCTGGCGCCGGGCTTCTGGCTCTCGTTCGGCGCCGTCGCGCTCATCTTCTACGTGGCGCAGGAGGGCGAGCCGGCGTGGCGCCAGTGGATCCGGGTGCAGTGGGCCGTCACGGTCGGCCTCGCGCCCGCCGCGCTGCTGCTCTTCTCGCAGGTGTCGCTGGTCGGGCCGCTCGCCAACGCCGTCGCGATCCCGCTGGTGTCGGTCGTGGTGACGCCGCTTGCGCTCGCCGCGGCGGCGTTGCCGTGGGCGGCGCCGCTACGGCTCGCCGCCTGGCTGACCGGGCTGCTGCTGCAGTTCCTGGAATGGTGCGCTTCGCTGCCCGCCGCGCTTTGGCAGCAGCACGCGCCTCCGCTGTGGGCGGTATTGCTCGCGCTCGCCGGCGTCGCGTGGCTGCTCGCGCCGCGCGGCACGCCGTGGCGCGCGGCCGGCCTCGCGCTGATGCTGCCGGCGGCTGCGCTGCCGCCGCCCGCGCCCGCCGAGGGCGAGGCCTGGATCGAGACGCTCGACGTCGGCCAAGGGCTCGCAGTGCTGGTGCGCACCTCCAGGCACGTGCTGCTCTACGACACGGGCCCGGCCTTCGGCGGCGGAGACAGCGGCGAGCGCATCATCGCTCCGCGCCTGCGTGCCGCGGGCCTGTCGCGCCTCGACGCCATGGTCGTCACGCACGACGACATGGACCACGCGGGCGGCGCCGCCTCGACGCTGGCGGAGTTCGAGACCGGCGAGCTGCTGTCGTCGCTCCCTGACTCGCATCCGCTGCTGCGCGCCGCGCCGGCGGCGCGACGCTGCGCCGCGGGCGAGACCTGGGACTGGGACGGCGTGCGCTTCGCGTTCCTTCACCCGGCGGCGGGTTGGGCGCCGCCGGGCAGGAAGGTCAAGGCGAACGACCTCAGCTGCGTGCTGCGCGTGAGCGCCGCGGGCGGCGGCACGGCGCTGCTTGCCGGCGACATCGAGAAGCCGGCGGAGGCCCGGCTGCTTGCCGAGGCGACGGGCGCGCTGCGCGCGGACGTGCTGCTCGTGCCGCACCACGGCAGCCGCACCTCGTCGAGCGCCGCGTTCCTCGCCGCGGTGCATCCGGCGGTCGGCGTGGTCGCGGCCGGCTATCGCAACCGATTCGGCCATCCTAGCGCCGAGGTGCTGGCGCGCTACGCGGCCCTGGGGACCGTGGTACACCGCACCGACCTCGAAGGCGCGGTCACCGCCCTCCTTTCGGCGCAGGGCGTACGGGTCCTGACGGAACGCTCGGCCCGGCGGCGGTACTGGCACGACGCGGCGCGCTGAGGCGATAATGGCCGGGCGGGCGCCTGCAAGGCTCCCGCAGCGGAACGATCCCCACCAACCAGCAGCACTCGAGGAGGGCACATCATGGCCAAGAAGGGTGGTAGCGCGGTCTACCGGGTTACCGACGTCATCGGCACCAGCAGCACCTCGTGGGAGGATGCGGCGCGCAGCGCGGTCAAGACCGCATCGAAGTCGCTGCGGGACCTGCGCATCGCGGAGGTGACCAAGCTCGACGTCAAGGTGGAGAACGGCAAGGTGACGCAGTTCCGCACGCGGCTCTCGCTCTCGTTCAAGTACGGGTCCTGAGGTGGACGCCGCGATCGCCGCCGGGCAGGCCCGCGCCGCGGTCGCGGCGGCGGGCCGCCGCCGCAGCGTGCAGTGCGCCTCGCCGAAGGGGCTGCACCGCATCAGCTACCTGGAGTGGGGCGACCCGGCGAACGACCGGGTGCTCGTGTGCGTGCATGGCCTGACTCGCTGCGCGCGCGATTTCGACAATCTGGCGGCGGCGATGAGCGACCGCTACCGGGTAGTGTGCCCCGATGTCGCCGGGCGCGGCGACTCGGACTGGCTCGCCGACCCGATGCTCTACCAGCCGCCGCAGTACGTCGCCGACATGGTGACGCTGGTCGCGCGGCTCGACGTCGAGACGGTGCACTGGGTGGGCACCTCGATGGGCGCGCTGATCGGCATGGCGCTTGCCGCGCAGCCCGGCACCCCGGTGCGCAGGCTCGTGTTGAACGAGTTCGGGCCGGTGATCGCCAAGGCCTCGATCGAGCGCATCGCGAGCTACGTCGGCATGGCGCCCACCCTTCCCGACATGGCCGCGGCGGAGAAGTACGTGCGGGCGGTGAGCGCGCCCTTTGGGCCGCACAGCGACGCCGAGTGGCGCTTCCTGACCGAAGTGGTGATGCGCGCCAACGCCGACGGCACGCTGCGCCTGCACTACGACCCGAAGCTCGCCGAGCCGTTCCGCGCCAACGTGCCGGAGAAGGACCTCGAGCTGTGGCCGGTGTGGGACGCAATCCGCTGCCCGACGCTGGTGCTGCGCGGCGCGCTCTCGGACCTGCTCAGCCGCGAGACCTGCGGCCGCATGGCCGAGCGCGGGCCGAAGGCGAAGGTGGTCGAGATCCCCGGCGTCGGTCACGCGCCGACGCTGATGCACGCGGACCAGATCAGCCTGGTGCGCGACTTCCTGCTCGCTGGCTGACCCAGAACTTCTCCAGATTCGAGATCAGCGCCGGGCTGAAATGGCAGTGCGCCTGCTCGCGCGCGTACACCGACATGTAGCGGCGGAACGCATCGAGCGGCTCCTCCTCGATGCGCAGCGCGCGGCGGTTGCCCGCGGCGCTGACCACGCCCGAGCCCGTGAGCTTCCGCACCAGGTCGTCGACGGCGCGATCGATCTCCGCCGGCTGCACCAGGATGTCGCAGACCAGCCGTCCCTCCGGGCTGGCGCAATCGATGCGGCGCTCGGCGAGGATCGCCTGGCGCGCGACGCGGTCGCCGACATGGCGCGCAAGGCGCAGGTTGGCGGCGCCCGGGATGATGCCTTCCTTCCTCGCCGGGAGGGTCATGTAGGAGTCGTCCGCCGCGATCACCTGGTCCATCGTCAGCAGGATCTGGCAATGGCCGCCGATCGCGAAGCCCTCCACCGCGGCGACCCACAGCTTCTCGATCGACTCCTCCTCCGGCGGCGCCTCCGGCGTGGCGAGCCCGCGGTAGAGCTTGTTGACGAGGCCGAGGTCGCGGATCAGGTACCACAGCAAACGGATCTTTCCCTCGTAGAGGTGCGTCAGGTTGATACCGGCGCCGAACAGGCGCCGCCCCGCGTGCTTGGTATGGGTGACCACGTCGCCGCGCAGCACGCAGATCTCCGTCTGCGGGTCGAGCAGCGCCAGGTCGACGGCCGTCTCCAGCCCGGGCAGCGTCGCCTCGTCCTCGGCGTTGAGGTACTGCGGGTTGCGCATCGTCACCACCGAGGCCTTGCCGCGCCGCGCGAGGTGCGCGCCGGGGAACGCGATCTCTCCGCTGCGCCGATATTCCTCCAGGCGCGCGAGCGACTCCGCCCGAGGCAGGAGCATCGCGTGGCACAGATGCGCCCCGGCGAGCGGATCGGCGAGCACCTGGGAGGCGAAGATGCCGTGGTCCACCTCGGCGCCGTCCTTGTCGCCCTGCGGGATGCCGGAGTCTCGCGCCAGCGCCTCGGCACCGGGCACCAGGCCCGGAAACGCTTCCGCGGCGCGCGCGCAGAGCTCGTCCACGCGCACGAACTCGCGCCGGCGCCTCGTCAGCGCGTCGTAGACCTCGCGCGCGTGCGCGCGCATGAAGCGCGTCCTCGACCGGCGCGCCGCGGCAAGGATCTCCGCGGCCTGCGCCCCCTGCGCCGCGCTGCGCTTGCGCTTCGGCGGCAGCCCGGCGAGCGTCGCGGCCGCCTTCGCCCAGAACGTCCGGTACCGCTTGCGGTCGGCGGCGAGCGTCGAGGTGGTTTCCGGAGCGGCGAGGCGCGGGGCCTTCCGTGCGGCAGTCATCGCCAAATCTTATCCGCGTTTGTAGACTCCATCCATGTCCTTCGTGTACCGGTACCTGTTCCCCGCGCTGTGGCTCGCGTGGGCGGCGTACTGGGGGTTCTCGTCGCGCCACGTAAAGCCGACCGCCCGGTCCGAGTCGTGGGTCTCCAGGGCGTCGTACATCGCCTTGTTCGCGCTCGCCGCCGCGGCGTTCGCGATTCGCGGCCTGGCGCCGGCGGTGCTGCGCGAGCGGTTCCTGCCGCTCTCGGCGTGGCCGTTCGCGTGCGGCGCGGTGCTGACCGCGGGCGGCCTGCTGTTCACCGTCTGGGCCCGGCGCCACCTCGGCGCCAACTGGAGCGGCATCGTGACGATCAAGCAGGACCACGAGCTGGTCACCAGCGGGCCCTACGGGCTGGTGCGCCACCCGATCTATACGGGCCTGCTGCTCGCGATCCTTGGCTCCGCGATCGCGCTGGGCGAGTGGCGCGCGCTCGCCGCCCTCGCGTTCGCGTCGCTCGCGCTGTGGCGCAAGCTGCGCCTCGAGGAGCGCTGGATGCTGCGCCAGTTCGGCGAGCGCTACGAGGCCTACCGCCGCAAGGTGCCGGCGCTGATACCCTTCCTTCCGTCGTGATTTCGATCCGCAGGCTCGGCAGGCACCTTGGCGCGGAGATCGCCGGCCTTGATCTGGCGCGGCCGCTCGGCGAGCGGACCTTCGCCGAGCTGCGCGACGCGTTCTTCGAGCACCAGGTGGTGGTCTTCCGGGACCAGGCGCTGACGCCGGCGCAGCAGATCGCGTTCACCGCGCGCTTCGGCGTGCTCGAGCACCACGTGCGCAAGGAGCACCGGCTGCCGGGTCATCCCGAGATCCTGGTGGTATCCAACGTGCTCGACGAGGGCGGCCGCGCCATCGGCGTGCAGGACGCAGGCCGCTTCTGGCACAGCGATCTCTCGTACAAGGCCGAGCCGAGCCTGCTGTCGGCGCTCTACGCGCTCGAGGTGCCGGTGAGGGATGGGGTCGTCCTCGGCGGCACCAGCTTCACTAGCGCGGCCGCCGCATACGAGGCGCTCGACGAGGCGACCCGGCAGCGGCTCCTAGGGCTGACGAACGTCCACAGCTACCGCTACTACCGGGAGAAGAACCGCGCGGCGCAGCGCGCCGAGCAGGCCGCGGGCGCGCGCACGGTGCAGGAGCACGTGCTGAGCGAAGAGCAGCTGCGCTCCGTTCCGGATGTCGAGGTGCCCGTCGTGCGCACGCACCCGGTGACCGGCCGCAAGGGGCTGTTCGTCAACGAGGCACATACCTCGCGCATCGCCGGCCTGCCGCAGGCCGAGGGCGCGGCGCTGCTCGCGGAGCTTTGCGCGCACCTGGTGCGCCCCGAGTTCCGCTACGAGCACCGCTGGCGCGCCGGCGACCTCCTGATGTGGGACAACGCGGCCGCGCAGCACAAGGCGAACTTCGACTACGACCTGCCGCTGCGCCGGCTGATGCACCGCACGACTGTGCACGGCGGCGCGCCGTTCTGAGAACGGCCGGGCGCCTCGCTAGGCGTGCTTCAGGACCTCGCGGATCACGTCGACGACGATCTTCTTGCTGTACGGCTTGTCGTATGCGCCGCCCGGCACCGGCCGGCCTTCGAAATATAGCCGCGCCTTCATGCAGGCAAAGTATATTCGGGCCCATGAGGCCCTTCGTCCCGACCGCGCGCTCGAAGCTCAAGCGCCTGCCCAAGCGCGGGCACTACGACCGCGAGACGGTGTACGGGATTCTCGACGCTGCGTTCGTCTGCCATCTCGGCTATGCGATCGGCGGGCAGCCGTATGTCACGCCGACCGCGTACTGGCGCGAGGGCGACGCCGTCTACTGGCACGGCTCCTCGAAGAGCCGCATGCTGCTGGCTCAGGAGAAGGGCCCTCATGTCTGCCTGACGGCGACGATCGTGGACGGGCTGGTGGTGGCGCGCTCGGGCTTCCACATGTCGGTGAACTATCGCAGCGCGATGCTGTTCGGGCGCCCTTACAGGGTGGAGCGGACGGAAGAGAAGCTCGAGAAGATGGAGCGCTTCGTGGAGCGGCTCTACCCCGGGCGCTGGCGGCAGTTGCGCCCGGTCAGCAAGCAGGAGCTGAAGGCGATCAGCTTGCTCGGCATGGAGATCGAGGAGGCCTCGGCCAAGGTCCGCAGCGGGCCGCCGATCGACGACGAGGAGGACTACGCGCTGCCGATCTGGGCGGGCGTGGTGCCGGTGGCGCTGGCGGCCGGCGCGCCGCAGGACGACCCGCGCCTTGCGCCCGGCACGCCGCGCCCGGCCGGCCTCGCCGCGCTCGCGCATCTCGGCATCCGATGAAGTTCTTCATCGTCGACGACGATCCTGACGCGCTGGCGCTGGTCTCGCGCCTGCTGCAGGACGCCGGCCACGAGGTTACCGTACGCTCCTCCAGCACCAGCGCGGTGCGCGACATTCCCGAGGCGCCGCCCGACTGCGTCATCACCGACCTGATGATGCCGGGCATGGACGGCTTCGAGCTGATGCGCGAGCTGCGTCGCCGGCCCGAGCTCGCCGCGACCAAGATCGTGATCCTGTCGGCCAAGAGCTACGACTTCGACCGCCGCCGCGCCAGGGAGATGGGCGCCGACGGCTACATCACCAAGCCGATCAACCGCGACACTTTCCTGCAGGCGATCGACGAGATCGTCTCCAGCCGGGTGCGGCTGCAGTACTGGGGCGTGCACGGCACGCTGCCGGCGCCCGGCGCCGCGTTCACGCGCTACGGCGGCAATACGCCCTGCGTCAGCGTCGACGTCGGCGCCGGGGAGCCGCTCTACATCTTCGACTGCGGCTCGGGCATCAAGCGGCTTTCGGACCACGTCATGGCGCGCGGCGGCGCGCAGCGCTTCTCGGCGCGCGTGTTCATCTCGCACACTCACTGGGACCACATCAACACCGTGCCGTTCTTCGCGCCGCTGTACGTGCGCGGCAACCAGGTCGAGCTGTTCGGCCCGTACCAGGGCGACCTCACCATCGAGCGGGCGATCAGCGCGCAGATGGAGAGCGTGTACTTCCCGGTGACGGTGCGCGAGTTCGGCGCCCGCCTGGTGTTCCGCGACCTGCGCGAGGAGTCGCTCGAGTTCGGACCGGTGAAGATAGACACCATGCTGCTGCGCCATCCGGGGTACTGCCTCGGCTACCGGCTCACCTGCCGCAAGCGGGTGATCTGCTACATCACCGACAACGAGCTCTACCTGCCGACCGACGCGCGCCATGAAGCGCGCTACGTCGAGCGCCTGGCGGAGTTCGTGCGCGGCTGCGACGTCCTGATCACCGACACCACCTACCGCGACCACGAATACCCGTCCAAGGTCGACTGGGGCCACTCCTGCGTCAGCCAGGTCGCCGACCTCGCGGCGCGCGCCGCGGTGAAGCGGCTGCACCTGTTCCACCACGACCCGGACCAGACCGACGCCGACATCGACGCCAAGCTGGACGAGACGCGCAAGGAGCTGGCGCGCCTGGGCGCGAGCCTGGTCTGCGACGCTCCGGCGGAAGGCTCGGAGCTGGTGCTCTAGGGCTTCGGCTCAGAAGATCCCGAGGCTCAGGCCGGCCGCGAACGACGCGCCCAGCTCTTCGCATTGCGCCAGCACCTCGGGCGTCAGCTCCTTCAGCCCGACGATCGGCTCGGATCTCTTCTCCAGCCGCAAGCCGGTGACGATGCGCTCGACCGAGGTCACCGCGCCCGCGCCGTCGATCCCGGCGCCCACGAACAGCGCCCAGGGCCGGCCGTTGACCTTGCCCTCGCACGGGTAGAACACCCGCTCGAGGAAGTCCTTCATCATGCCCGACATGTAGCCGAAGTTCTCCGGCGTGCCTAGGATCAGCGCGTCGGCCGCGAGCACGTCCGCGGGGCCCGCCTCGGCGCAGCGCTTGAGCACGACTTCGACGCCGCCTTCCGCCCGCGCGCCGCGCTCGACCGCTTCGGCCATCCGCGCCGTCTTCACCCCGCCGCTGTGATAGACGATCAGCAGTGTCTTCATGTCTTCAGCCGCTGCGCCGGATCCTGCCGGTAGAAGTCCCGGAACAGCTGGTAGAGCCGGGGAAACAGGCGCTTCAGCCTGTTCGGCGACTCGAAGAAGGCCTCGCTCGCCACGGCGAAGAACTCGGCCTCGCTCTCGCTCGCGTAGGGGTCGAGGAAGGTCTTGCGGCCGGCGTCGACCTCGGCGCGGAAGCGCTCGAACTCGCCGTCGAGCACCGCGATCCAGCGCTCGCGCGCCTCGCGCGACGCCAGCGGCGGCACGCCGTCGGCCTCGCCGTCGGCCATGTCGAGCTTGTGCGCGAACTCGTGGATCACCACGTTGGCGCCGCCGCGCGCCACCGAGCCGGAGTCGTCGAGCGCCTCCCACGACAGCACCACCGGGCCGCCCGGCCAGGACTCGCCGGAGAGCTCGTCGTCCCACTCGTGGACCACGCCGTCCTGGTCGGTTTCCTCGCGCCTCACCTTGAAGTCCGAAGGATGCACCACGATTCCGACCCAGCCGTCGTACCAGTCCAGCCCGAGCTCGAGCACCGGGAGGCAGGCCTGCAGCGCGATCTCGAGCCGATCGTCGTCGGACAGGGCGACGCCGTGCACCGGCGCGAACTGCTTTTCGGCGAGGAACACCACCGCCAGCGCCTTCAGGCGCCGCTCCTCGTCCTCGCTCAGGCCGCGCAGGAACGGCAGGTAGCCCAGCGCGCGCCGCCACAGCACGTCGTCGATGCCGTGACGCGCGAGAACGCGCTTGCGCTGCCAGTCGCGGAGCCAGCCCATTTGACCTGCGCCGCTACAATAGCAGCATGGTTTCGGTGGTCCAGCTCCATCCGCGCGAAGCGGACAACGCCCCCGCCCGGGACGCGCTCACTGAGCGCGCGCTCGCGTTCGCGCGCCCTCTCTACGAGGGCCAGGCGCTCTCGACGGGCGAGGCGGCGTGGCCGCACGCGCTCGGGCTGGAGGCGAGCCTGGCGTCGCTCGGCGTGGACTCCGCGGCGCGCGCCGCGGGCGTGCTGTTCGCGGCGCCGAAGTTCCTCGACGGCAACGAGCGGCTGGCCGCGGCCTTCGGCGAGGAGATCGCCGCGCTCGCGGCCGGCGTCGAGCGGCTCTACCGGCTGCGCGTGCTGACGCGCGCCTCGCCCGGGGAGCAGAACGAGGTGCTGCGCAAGATGGTGCTCGGCATGGTCGAGGACGTGCGCGTGGTGCTGATCCGCCTGGCGAGCCGGACCCAGACCCTGAGGTACTTCTCCAAGATCGAGAGCCCGGAAAAGGCGGCCTACGCGCGGGAAACCCTGGACATCTACTCGCCGCTGGCCAACCGCCTCGGCGTCTGGCAGCTGAAGTGGGAGCTGGAGGACCTCTCGTTCCGCTTCCTGCAGCCGGAGCTCTACAAGCGCATCGCGCGCATGCTCGACGAGCGGCGCACCGAGCGCGAGCTCTATATCGGCGACGCCGTCGAGCTGCTGAAGGCGGAGCTGGGTAGGTCGGGCCTGCGGCCCGAGGTGTCCGGACGGCCGAAGCACATCTATTCCATCTGGAACAAGATGCGCGCCAAGAACCTCGACTTCGGCGAGGTCTACGACGTGCGCGCGCTGCGCATCATCGTGCCCGAGGTTCGCGATTGCTACGCCGCGCTCGGCGTGGTGCACAACCTCTGGCAGCCGATCCCGAAGGAGTTCGACGACTACATCTCGCGGCCGAAGGGCAACCTCTACCAGTCGCTGCACACCGCGGTGATCGGCCCGGGGGGGAGGACCGTGGAGGTGCAGATCCGCACCGAGGAGATGCACCGTCAGGCTGAGTTCGGCGTCGCCTCGCACTGGCGATACAAGGAAGGCGCGCGGCCGCCGCGCGCCGCGGAGCGCGTCTTCGACGAGAAGATCGCGTGGCTGCGCCAGCTGCTGGCCTGGCGCGACGAGGTCGCCGACGGCGCCGGCTGGGCCGAGAAGACGAGGCGGGCCTCGCTGGACGACACGATCTACGTGGTCACGCCGCAGGGCAAGGTGCTCGACCTGCCGGCGGGATCGACGCCGGTCGACTTCGCCTACGCACTGCACACCGATCTCGGCCACCGCTGCCGCGGCGCCCGCGTCGACGGCCATATCGTGCCGCTCGACACGCGGCTCTCGAGCGGGCAGCGCGTCGAGATCGTGGCGGCGAAGGCCGGCGGCCCGTCGCGGGACTGGCTCAACCCGGCGCTCGGCTTCCTGAAGAGCCATCGCGCGCGCGCCAAGGTGCGCCAGTGGTTCAACGCGCAGGCGCTCGCCGAGACCGCGGCCAGGGGCCGCGCCATCGTCGAGAAGGAGCAGCGGCGAGAGGGCGCGGCTCAGGCGAGCCTGGAGGAGCTCGCGCGCCGGCTCGGCTTCGCGCGCGCGGACGAGCTGTACGTCGCGGTGGCGCGGGAAGAGATCAACCTGCGCCAGCTGCAGGCGGCCCTGAGGCAAATGGCGGGCCTGGGCTCCCTCTCGGAAACTCCCGAAATCCGGAAAGAGATACCCAGGAAGAAAAAGGACCTCAACACGGGAGGCGTACTCGTGGTCGGCGTCGACCGGCTGCTGACGCAGCTCGCGAAATGCTGCAAGCCGGTGCCGCCGGATCCGATCCGGGGCTTCGTCACGCGCGGCCGCGGCGTCTCGGTGCACCGCGAGGAGTGCCCGAGCCTGAGGCGCCTCGCCGAGCGCGACCCGGAACGCATGATCGAGGCGGCATGGGGTGCGCCGGCGGGCGACGCGCGCTACGCCGTGGAGACGCGGGTCGTCGCCAGCGATCGGCCGGGCCTGCTGCGCGACATCGCCGAGGCGATGGCCCGCCTGCAGCTCAATGTCACCGCGGTTCGCACCCAGAGCCGGGACGACCTGGCAGACATGCGGCTCGCTTTCGAGGTGGCGGATGCCACGCAGCTACGGCGCGCGCTGGGCGCGATCAAGGAAGTTCCCGGGGTCATCCGTGTGGCGCGCGCCTGAGCCTGCTTCGCGCGCGGCGACCGGTCGGGTTGCGGTAAAATTCGCCGCTTCTAGGCGCGTAGCTCAGCTGGTTAGAGCACTACCTTGACATGGTAGGGGTCGTTGGTTCGAGTCCAATCGCGCCTACCAGCCTTTTTCTGACTTGATCAACATCAAACTGCCCGACGGCTCGGTGAAGGGATTTCCCGGACCCGTCACCGTCGCCGAAGTGGCGGAAGCCATCGGCGCGGGACTCGCGCGCGCCGCGCTCGCCGGCAAGGTGGACGGCAAGCTGGTCGACACGAGCTTCCGCATCGAGTCGGACGCCGACGTCGCCATCGTCACCGCGAAGAGCCCCGAGGGGCTGGACATCCTGCGCCACTCGACCTCTCACCTGATGGCGCAGGCGGTGCAGGAGCTGTATCCGGGCGCGCAGGTGACGATCGGCCCGGTGATCGAGAACGGCTTCTACTACGACTTCGCCTACAAGCGCCCGTTCACGCCGGAGGATCTCGTCGCCATCGAGAAGCGCATGGCTGAGATCGTCAGGAAGGACCTGAAAGTAGAAAGAAAAGTTCTCTCGAGAGACGAAGCCGTCAAGTTCTTCAAGTCGATCGGCGAGCACTACAAGGCGCAGATCATCGCCGCGATCCCGGCGAACGAGCCGATCTCGCTCTACGGCCAGGGCGACTGGGTCGACCTGTGCCGCGGACCGCACGTGCCATCGACCGGCAAGCTCAAGGTCTTCAAGCTGATGCGCGTCGCCGGGGCCTACTGGCGCGGCGACTCGAAGAACGAGATGCTGCAGCGGATCTACGGCACCGCCTGGGCGACGAAGGAGGAGCAGGACGCCTACCTGAAGATGCTCGAGGAGGCCGAGAGGCGCGACCACCGGCGCCTGGGCACGCAGCTCGACCTCTTCCACATGGAGGAAGAGGCGCCGGGCATGGTGTTCTGGCATCCCAAGGGCTGGATCCTGTACCAGCAGGTCGAGCAGTACATGCGCCGCGTATACCGCGACAACGGCTACCTGGAGGTGCGGGGGCCGACGATCCTGCACCGGCGCCTGTGGGAGCTCACCGGGCACTGGGAGAACTACCGCGACAACATGTTCACCACCGAGTCGGAGAAGCGCGACTACGCGGTGAAGCCGATGAACTGCCCGGGCCACATCCTGATCTTCAACAAGGGCGTGAAAAGCTACCGCGACCTGCCGCTGCGCTACGGCGAGTTCGGCTCCTGCCACCGCAACGAGCCCTCGGGCGCGCTGCACGGCCTGATGCGGGCGCGCGGCTTCACGCAGGACGACGGCCACATCTTCTGCACCGAGGAGCAGATCCTGCCCGAGTGCGTCGCCTACACCGCGCTGCTGCAGAAGGTGTATGCGCACTTCGGCTTCACCGAGGTCATCTACAAGGTGGCGACGCGGCCGGCGAAGCGCATCGGCGAGGACGCGCAGTGGGACAAGGCGGAGGCGGCGCTGCTCGAGTCGCTGAAGCAGTCGGGCTGCGACTACGCCCTGTCGCCGGGCGAGGGCGCGTTCTACGGCCCGAAGATCGAGTACTCGCTGAAGGACGCCATCGGCCGCGTCTGGCAGTGCGGCACGATGCAGGTGGATTTCTTCATGCCCGGGCGGCTCGGTGCCGAGTATGTCGCTGCCGATAACAGCCGCAGGACGCCGGTCATGCTGCACCGGGCAACGGTGGGATCGATGGAGCGCTTCCTCGGCATCCTGATCGAGCATTACGGCGGCGCATTCCCGCTCTGGCTCGCGCCCGAGCAGGTCGCGGTGCTGAACGTCTCGGAGCATCAGGCCGGGTACGCCGAAAGCGTCGCGCGGGCGCTGCGCGAGGCCGGTTTCCGCGCCGCCGCGGATTTGCGAAACGAGAAAATTTCTTATAAAATTCGAGAACATAGCCTGCAAAAGCTGCCCTATCAGTTGGTTGTGGGGGACAAGGAGAAGCAGGCTGGGAACGTGGCCGTGCGCACGCGCAGCGGCGAGGATCTGGGGGCGATGGCCCTCGATGCCTTCGTCGCGCGCCTCCGCAGTGAGGCAGGCGCGTAGAAGCACGGCCGCATTTTTTTTACGGAAGAGGAGCTTCGCTCATCACACTCGACAGATCGCAACGCATCAATGGCGAGATCACCGCGCCCCAGGTGCGGCTGGTAGCGGAAAACGGAGATCAACTCGGCATCGTTGCGGTCGCGGACGCGCTGCGCATGGCCGAGGAGCAGAACGTGGACCTAGTGGAGATAGCGCCGCTGGCGGTGCCCCCGGTCTGCAAGCTGATGGACTACGGCAAGTTCCGCTACCGCGAGCAGAAGAAGGCGCACGAGGCGAAGCTCAAGCAGAAGCAGATCCAGGTCAAGGAAATCAAGTTCCGGCCCGGGACCGACGAAGGCGACTACAAAATCAAGGTCGGGAAGCTGATCCAGTTTCTCGAGGAAGGCGACAAGGCGAAGGTGACGCTGCGCTTCCGCGGCCGCGAGATGGCGCACCAGGAGTTCGGCGTGCGGTTGCTGGAGCGGGTCAGGGCCGACCTGGAAGGTGTTGCGGTGGTGGAGCAGTTCCCGAGACTCGAGGGGCGCCAGATGGTGATGGTCCTGGCGCCGAAGAAGAAGCAGATACCGGCCAAACCCAAGCCGGCGGCCAAGGCGCCGGCGACGGCGAAGAAGCCGGTGGCGAAGCCCGCCGCCGCGGGCTAGACGACAGGAGTTGAAGCTGTGCCGAAGATGAAATCGAAGAAGTCGGCCGCCAAGCGGTTCAAGGTCCGCTCGGGCGGCTCGATCAAGCGCTCGCAGGCCTACATGCGCCACATCCTCACGAAGAAATCGACGAAGAGGAAGCGCCACCTGCGCGGCACCACCAACGTGCACGACAGCAACGCGCACCAGGTGCGCGCCATGCTGCCGTATTCGCGCTAGGAGGCCGCCATGCCGAGAGTGAAGCGGGGGGTAACGGCGCGCGCGCGCCACAAGAAGGTCCTGGTCAAGGCGAAGGGCTTCCGTGGCCGCCGGGGCAACGTCTACCGCGTCGCCAAGGAAGCGGTGATGAAGGCGGGGCAGTACGCCTACCGCGATCGCCGCAACCGCAAGCGCACCTTCCGCGCGCTGTGGATCGCGCGCATCAACGCGGCGGTGCGCGAGCTCGGCCTGAGCTACAGCGTGTTCATGGCGGGGCTGAAGAAGGCCAATATCGAGATCGACCGCAAGGTGCTCGCCGACCTCGCCGTGCTCGACAAGCCCGCGTTCGCCAAGATCGCGGGCCAGGTCAAGGCCAGCCTCGCGCACTGACCCCGGCCCGGGGGAGGGCATGGGGAATCCGGACCTCGACGCCATCGTCGCCCGCGCGCTCGCGGACCTGCGCGCGGCGCCGGACGCGGCGGCGCTCGAGAACGCCAAGGCGAGATACCTCGGCAAGTCAGGCGAGCTCTCCGCCTTTCGCGCCTCTCTCGGCTCCCTGCCGGCCGAAGAGAGGAGGACGGCCGGACAAAACTACAACTCCGCGGTCGGGCAGATCGAGGCCGCGCTCGACTCCTGCCGCAAGAACCTTGAATCGAGAAAAATCGAGTCGCGCCTGGCCGGCGAGGCGCTCGACGTAACGCTGCCCGGCCGCGGCCGTGGCCGCGGCGGGGTGCACCCGATCAGCCGCACCTGGCGGCGCATCGAGGAGATCTTCCGCTCCATCGGCTTCGACGTCGCCGACGGCCCGGAGATCGAGACCGACTGGTACAACTTCACCGCGCTCAACAACCCCGAGAACCACCCGGCGCGCTCGATGCAGGACACTTTCTACGTCGACCTGAACGACGGCACCGGAGGCAGGGACGGCGCGGGGCTGCCGCTGCTCCTGCGCACGCACACGAGCCCGATGCAGGTGC
>DATJXO010000044.1:0-22328 GCA_035500055.1 Burkholderiales bacterium
GCGCCCGGCGACACGGTGTTCGTGCTGGCGCGCCCGGCGAGCGGGCCGCGCATGCCGCTCGCGGTCAAGCGCATCACTGTCGCGCAGCTGCCGTACACCTTTACGCTCGACGACAGCATGGCGATGGCGCCGGGCCGCACCATCTCCAGCGCCTCGCAGATCGTGGTCGTGGCGCGGGTGTCGAAGTCGGGCACCGCGGCGCCGGAAAAGGGCGACATCGAGGGCGCGAGCGCGCCGGTCGCGCCCGGCGCCTCCGGCATCAAGGTCGTGCTCTCGCGCCTCGTCGACTGAGCCGTAGAATCCGGGCACGGACCCGGACATGGACCAGATCACCGGCATCGTGCTCGCGGGCGGCCTCGGCCGCCGCATGGGCGGCGTCGACAAGGGGCTGCAGCCGCTGCGCGGCCGGCCGATGGTGGCGCACGTGATCGAGCGCCTCGCGCCGCAGGTCGCCGAGATCGTGATCAACGCCAACCAGAACGCGGACGCGTACGCGCGCTTCGGCCACCGCGTCGTCCCCGACGCCATCGGCGGCTTCGCCGGGCCGCTCGCCGGCCTGCACGCGGGGATGGCCGCGGCCAGCCACGACCTGGTCCTCACCGTTCCCTGCGATTCGCCGTTCCTGCCATTCGATCTTTGCGCCAGGTTGTTTTCTTCTCTCAAGGAAAATGAAATTGCCGTGGCGAAGACGGGGGCGCAGGCGCACCCCGTCTTCTCGCTGGTCCGGCGCTCGCTTTCCAGCCACCTCGAGCGCTACCTGAGGTCCGGCGGGCGCAAGATCGACGGCTGGTATTCGACCCTGCGTGTGGCCGAGGTCGCCTTCGACGACGAAGCCGAAGCCTTCCGCAACATCAACACGCGCGAGGAGCTGAACGAGGCATGAGCGCGCTCGCGCAGGCGGTGAGCTGCCTCGACGGCTACGATCCCGACGCGCTGCGCGTCGACCGGGCGCGCGCCGCGATCCACGCCTGCCTCGCCCCGGTGGCGGAAATGGAGACGGTGCCGGTGCGCGACGCGCTCGGGCGGGTTCTGGCGCAGGACATCGTGCCGGGCATCGACGTGCCCGGCCACGACAACTCGGCGATGGACGGCTGGGCGGTGCAAAGCGGGGATTTGTCTTCCAGCGAAGAGGTCTTCCTGCAGGAAGTCGGCCGGGCACTGGCGGGAAGACCTTATTCCGGAAGGGTCGATGCCGGTCACTGCGTCCGCGTCATGACCGGCGCGATGATGCCGCCGGGAGCGGACACGGTCGTGGTGCAGGAGGTATGCCGCGCCGAGGGCACGCGCGTCGCGGTGCCGCCCGGACAGAAGGCCGGCCAGAACGTGCGCGCCGCCGGCGAGGACCTCAAGGCCGGCGTCCCGGTACTGCACCCCGGGCGGCGGCTGCGCGCTGCGGAGCTCGGGCTGATCGCCTCGCTCGGAATCGGCGAAGTGCGCGTGCGGCGCCGGCTGCGGGTAGCGCTCTTCTCCACCGGCGACGAGCTCGCCTCGATCGGGACCGCGCTGAAGCCGGGCGAGGTCTACGACTCGAACCGCTACACGCTGCGCGGCATGCTGCAGCGCCTCGGCGTCGAAATCGCCGACCTCGGCGTGGTGCGCGACGACCCGGCGCTGCTCGAGGCGGCGTTCCGCTCCGCCGCCGCCTCGGCCGACGCCATCGTCACCACCGGCGGCGTTTCCGTCGGCGAGGCCGACTACACTCGCGCGCTGATGGCGAAGCTCGGCGAAGTGCTGTTCTGGAAGATCGCGATGCGCCCCGGCCGGCCGATGGCCTTCGGCCGGGTCGGCGGCGCGTTCCTCTTCGGCCTGCCTGGCAACCCGGTCGCGGTGTTGGTCACCTTCTACCAGTTCGTGCGGGAGGCGCTGCTGCGCCTCGGCGGGCAGAGCGACGCGCTGGAGCCGCCGCTGCTCGCCGCGGCGAGCGCGCAGCCGATCCGCAAGGTCGCGGGCCGCACCGAGTACCAGCGCGGCGTCGTCTACCGCGACGGCGAGGGCTGGAAAGTGCGCACCACCGGCCAGCAGGGCTCCGGGGTGCTGCGCTCGATGTCGGAAGCGAACTGCTTCATCGTCCTCGAGCACGAGCGCGGCGCCGTGAAGGCCGGCGAGCCGGTGCAGGTGCAGTTGTTCGAGGGCCTGGTCTGACGATGGCCGCCGCGCTCAATCCCGTCCACCCGGCCCTGCGGCCGCTGGCGCTCGCCGCCAAGGCGTTCGGCCGCGCGATGCTCACGAAGGGCGAAGCGGATCCCGGGCTGGCGGCGGCATTGCGCGAGGCGGTCGGAGCGAGCCGCGGCTGGCTGCGGCCCGAGCATCGCGTCGGCGACCCGGCGCACTACATGCGCCACCTGCTCTACGTCGACCCCGAGGACGAATTCGTGATCTCGGCCATCACCTGGCTGCCCGGGCAGCAGAGCCCGGTGCACGGGCACTTCGTCTGGTGCGCCTACGGCGTCGCCGAGGGCGAGCTGACCGAGGAGCGCTTCCGCGCCCCGCGCAATGCCCTGGAGTCGATCGGCACGGCCGAGATGCGCGCCGGCGACCTCGCGGAAATCGACCTCGGCGGACCCACCTACCACCGCGTCTCGAACCGCAGCGATTCGGTGGTGGTGACGCTGCACGTCTACGGCGTCGCCGCCGACCGCCTTACCACCGGCATCAACCGGCTGTTCTACGACTGAGGACCCGCGGCCCGCGTTCAGGAGTAGAGTGGCCGCGGATGCGCAGACACCTATCGTCGACGTTCGAAACCCCGGGGAGAACAGGATGAAAACCAGGTCTGTCGTTGTAGCCGCCGTGATGTCGCTCGGCTTCGCCGGATCCGCCTTTGCCCAGCACCAGGAGGATCGCGATCGCCCGCCGCAGCGGGCGGAGCCGCACGGGCAAAAGGCGCGCCAGCCGAGCCGCAAGGCGCCCATGCGGCCGATAGCGCGTCGGGACGAGCGCGGCATCGGCCCCCACCATGAATTCCACAGGGGCGATCGCATTGCGGTCGAATACCGCCACAGAAACTACGTGGTGGACGACTGGCGCGCGCATCACCTGAGCGCGCCGCCGCGCGGCTACCACTGGGTCCAGGTCGGCGCCGACTACGCGCTGATTGCGATCGCGACCGGCGTCATCCTGGACGTTCTCCTGGGCAACTAGGCCGCGTCGCCCTCAGCCGTGGCCAGGGAGGCCGGGTGGAGTTGTGAAGCTGAACGTTCTGTCCGACCTGCATCTGAGCAAGGGCGATCTGCCGCTCCCCGGCGAGGCCGCCGACCTCGTCATCCTCGCCGGCGACATCGCGCGGCCGGAGCGCGCGATCGCCTGGGCCTCGCGCATCGCAAGGCCGGTGCTCTACGTCGCCGGCAACCACGAGTTCTACGGCGGCACGATCGAAGGCACGCCGGCCGAGCTGAAGCGGCTCGCCGCCGGCACCAACGTGCGCGTGCTCGATCGCGACGCGGCGCTGATCGATGGCGTGCGCTTCCTCGGGGCGACGCTGTGGACGGATTTCCTGGCCGCGGGCGAAGGCGAGGCGCGCGAGGGGGCGATGCGCGAAGCGCAGCGCTTCATGCGCGATTTCAGCGTCGTGCGCGTGGGCGACGCGCCGTTCACGCCGCAGGCCTCGGCGGCTCTCTTCGCCGAGGACGCGGCATGGCTCGCGGCGCGGCTCGCCGAGCCGCATCGCGGGCCGACGGTGGTCATCACCCACCACGCGCCCTCGCTGCAGAGCATCCATCCTCGCTTCGCCGGCTCGGCGCTGAATGCCTGCTTCGTCTCCGACGCGGAGCACCTCATCGACGGCCGCCGCGCCGGCCTGTGGATCCACGGCCACACGCACGACAGCTTCGACTACGTCGTCAACGGCGCGCGCGTGCTCTGCAACCCGCGCGGCTATGCGAAGGACGGCGTGAACGAGAACGCGCTCTTCGACGCCGGCCTGACGCTCGAGGTGGGCTAGTCTAGGGAGCATGCTCGCATGCGCGCTTGGCTGCCAGTCGTCGGAGCTGCGGTTTTTGCGCTGCCTTTCGGTTGGGGCGCAGGCGTGCTTGCTGCCTACGCGATCGCCGGCAAGGATTTCGGTCAACTACCTGCCGCAACGGTGCCAATAGGCATTGTTGGCGCGCTCATATTTTCCTTATCACCCAAGTTCAAGCCAGGCACTCGATTGAAGGTCATGTTTGGCGGCAGCGTAGCCTTCATCGTCGTCGCGCGGATCCTCGGGTAGAGAGTGGTGTGGGGACCCGCGAAGTTCCTCGCGTTCCTCGCCATGACTGGCGCGTGCGCCGCGGCCCGGGCATGGATCGTCGAAGACAGCATCAAGGCGCCCGTCACGATTCTGGATGGCCGAGGCGGCCGGGTTGAGCGGCAGATACATGTCGCGCTTTTCCACGAGAACGCGGCCCCGGAACCGTATCCGGTAGCGGTCCTGAATCATGGCCGCTCGGGCTACGCTGCCGAGCGGGCCGCACTGAGGACGGGCCCCTATGCGCCGGCGGCACGATGGCTCGCCGGATTCGGCTTCATGGTTGCCGTTCCGGTGCGGGTCGGCTACGGGGAGACTGGAGGCGAGGACGTGGAGGACTCGGGTCCCTGCAATCGCAAGCACTATCGGCCCGGGTTCGAGGCCGCGGCGGCACAGACGCTCGCCGTCCTCGAGGAGCTTCGCAGGCGCGACGACATAGCGAAGGACCGTGCCATCGTGGTCGGTCAATCGTACGGCGGCACGACGGCGATCACCGTTGCCGCGCATCCCCCGTCAGGATTGCAGGGCGCCATCAACTTCGCCGGCGGCGGCGGCGGCGGGCCGAAGTCGCATCCGCAACACCCTTGTTCACTGCGAGCTTCATCTGCGCCGCAGGGCTGTTCTCGGAGGTTGTGAAGTAGGCGCGGCGCTGCGAACTTAGCGGCAGCGCGAACTGGGCCGCCGCCGCCGGCGACATCTTCTTCGGCTCGTGCGCCACGCCGGGCACGATCTGCATGCGCCAGGCGAAACGCGCGTGCAGCTCCTCGGCGCGCAGCTGCGCCATGCGGAAGAAATTCTCCCCTCGGGCGACGCGGTCCGGCCCCTCGGCTATCGCGCCGGGTGTCTTCGACAGCTCGTAATGATTCGGGTCGTTGTCGGCCCCGCCGAGCAGCAGGACGACGTCGCGCTCCAGGATCTTCCTCAGCGCCGCCCGATTGGTGCTCGTGTGCTTCAGGCCGTAGGGCCACTTGGTCTCGAAGTCGGGCATGGTGTACCAGCCGGGCGTGCCGATCACCGCTCGCGCGTAGCGCGCCTCGGGCATCGTCAGCACGAGCCGGTGCACGAATTGGCCGCCTTCGGAAAATCCGTAGATAAAGTAGCGCCGCTGCGTGCCGTGCGTTGCCTCGCGCAGCGCGTCGAACAGGTGCTCGATGAGGACGAACGACGGGTGCAGTGTCCCGCGCCTGCCTTTCGAATCGCGGATCCGCGGGTTCGCGTATTCGTTGCCCCAGACTTTGGCGTCGAAGAGCGGCGCGACGACGATGAAGCCCGCCCGATCGGCGTGGTAGGCCCAGTCGTTGCGGTAGGACTTCGCGGAGCGGTGGAAGCCGTGCATGACGAAGAGGATCGGGGCGCTCTTCAGCTCGGCGCGCCGCGGCACATACGTGTACACCGTGACCGGCTTCGCCGCATCGCCGGCGGGATCGAGGAATTCGAATTCGCCGGAGCCGTAGCCCAGCTTGATATCGCCTGCAGGCGCAGGCGCGCAGATCAGCAGCGCGGCGACGGCTACGCAGATTCGAAGCACGACGACCTCCCCTGATTTCCCCTGCGGCAATGATAGGACGGCTGGCCGGGACCCGGACTTTCCGGAGCCGAAGCGATGCGGCGTCCGTACTAGGGAGTTCCCTAGTTTCGAGGCGCCGCTCGTCAGGCGTAGATTTCCTACGCGCATACGCCGTGGGAGGCGTCCATGCGGACGATCCTGCTCTGCAACTGGACGAGAGGGAACGCTCGAGAAGTAGCGCGAGCTTGCGTGGCATGGGCCTGCGCAGCGATCAGGGGCGGTCTGGCGGTCGCCGCGTTGCTGGCCGCTGCGCCCGTCGGCGCCCAGGAAACCGTTGACTTCGCTTCGCTCGACGCGGATCTGACGGGCGGGAAGCCGACCGCCATCGAGGCGAAGCTCTTCAAGCCGCGCGGCGCCGGCCCCTTCCCGGCGGTTGTCCTGCTGCACGGCTGCAACGGCATCTACCGGTACCCAAGCCGACGCCCTCCGCGCCACCACAGTGCGGACGAGTTGACCGCGCACCACGTCGACTGGGCCGAGCGGCTGCAAGCGGCCGGATACGTCGTGCTGCTGCCCGACAGCTTCGGGCCGCGCGGCTTGACGGAGATCTGCAAGATGAAGGCGCCGCCGGTAACCGCGGCCCGCGGGCGGGCGCGCGACGCCTATGGCGCGCTGCTCTGGCTCCAGGCGCAGCCCTACGTGAAATCCGATCGCGTCGCGCTGATGGGCTGGTCGAACGGCGGCGGCACGGTCATGCGGGCCATCGAAGCCAAGTCCGGCGCGCGACCGCGGCGCCTGCCGAAGGGAGATTTCCGCGCGGCCATCGCGTTCTATCCGGGCTGCGTCAATCCGAAGCGAACCACGGAAGGACGCAACTGGCGCACGCGGATTCCGCTCATGATCCTGTTCGGGGCCGACGATGACTGGGCCCCGTTCGAGGCCTGCCGGAACCTCGCGGAGGCGGCGGCGAAGCGCAGGGAGCCGGTCGAGTTTGTTGCCTATCCCGGGGCCTATCACGCGTTCGACGCGCCCGATATGCCGGTTCGGCTCGTGCAAGGCCTCGCGCGCGCTCCCACGGGAACTGCGCATGTCGGCACCAACCCGGCGGCGCGTGCCGACGCCGTCAAGCGGGTTCCCGAGTTTCTGCGCGCGCAGCTCGAGCGATGAGTGCCGGCGCAACGGAGGCGGCATTCCCGGGCGCCGCGGTTCGGACCCCTGCAGACCGCTTGCGCGTAAACTCGCCTCTCTCAGTTCCTCCAGGGACCGCCATGGGCTATCGCGACCACCTCGTCACTTCGATGGAGCAGCTGCAAGAGCTGTACGGCGAGAAGTCGAAGGGCGCAGTGCTGAAGGAGATCGACCGCCTGAACGACGGCTACCGCAGGCTGATCGAGGCCGCGCCGGAGCGGCTCAAGGCGACGCTGTACTGACCCATGGCCGCGTTCGAAGGCAAGTGCTGGTGGGTCACGGGCGCCTCGTCGGGGATCGGCGAGGCGCTGGCGCGCGCGCTCGCGGCGCGCGGCGCGAGCGTCGTCCTTTCCGGCCGCAACGTGGCGGCGCTCGAGAAGGTGGCGGGCGCCTGCGCCAGCGCGCTGCTGCTGCCGTTCGAGGCGACCGACTTCGGCGCCCTTGCCGGCGTCGCCGAGCGGGCGTGGGCCTGGAAAGGCCGCATCGACGGGCTGGTCAACAATGCCGGCATTTCGCAGCGCTCGCTGGCGCTGGAGACGGCGTTCGCCGTCTACCAGAAGATCATTGCCGTCGACCTGCTCGCGCCGATCGCGCTCACGCAGGCGCTGCTGCCGAGGATGGTCCGCGCCGGGGGCGGCCGCATCGTCGCGATTTCGAGCGTCGCGGGCATCGTCGGCGCGCCGCTGCGCTCGGCGTACAGCGCCGCCAAGCACGGGCTGATCGGCTACCACGATTCCGTGCGCGCCGAAAACGAGCACCTCGGCATCCAGGTCCACGTCGTCGCGCCGGGGTCGATCCGCACGAACGTATCGAGGAACGCGCTCACCGCCGACGGCTCGGCGCGCGGGGTGAGCGATTCCACGATCGACAACGGCATGCCGCCGGCCGAGGCGGCCGAGGCGATCCTGGCGGCGATAGCAGCAGGCAAGCGCGAGCTGGTGCTGGCGACCGGCACCGAGCACGACATCGCAGTCATGCGCCGCCGCGATCCCGACGCGCTGTTCGAGCGCATGTCCGCCATGGTCCGCGCCGGATATGCGCAGCAGATGGCGGCCGATCCGGGCCAGCGCTGAGGCCGTGGCCGCCGCCGCGGATCCTAGTCCTCCGCGCTGAGCGGCGGCGCGATCTCCTCCAGCGGCTTGCGCTCCGCGCGCACGCCGAAGGCGAGCACCGCGGCGACCGGGACCAGCATCAGCAGGGCCGCCGCGAGGTAGCCGTGGTAGACGGCCTCGCGCGAGCCGGTGCCGATCAGCGTGCCGAACAGCCACGGCGCCGCGATGCCGCCGGCGCCGGTGCCGACCGCGAAGAACACCGCGATGGCGAGGGCGCGGATCTCGAGCGGGAATACCTCGCTGGCGGTGAGGTAGGCCGAGCTCGCCGCCGCCGAGGCGAAGAAGAAGATCACGCACCACAGCGCCGTCTGCGCCGGCGCGCCGATCAGGCCGCCGGCGAACAGCCAGCCGGTGGCGGCGAGCAGCACCGCCGAGGTGGCGTAGGTGAGCGCGATCATCTGCCGGCGCCCGACCGTGTCGAAGAAGCGCCCCAGCGCGAGCGGCCCGAGGAAGTTGCCGAGCGCGAACGGCAGCAGGTACAGGCCCGTCTTCGCCGCCGGCACGGCGTAGAAGCGCGTCAGCACCAGCGCGTAGGTGAAGAAGATCGCGTTGTAGAGGAACGCCTGCGACATCATTAGCAGCACGCAGAGCACCGAGCGCGCGCGATAGCGCAGGACCATGGCCCTCAGCACCAGTCGCAGGCCGTACTCGCGCCGCGGCCGCAGCACCAGCGGCGCGCCCTCCGGCGCCGGCAGCACGCACCCGGTCCTCGCCTCCACCGCGCGCTCGATGTCCGCCACCACGCGCTCGGCCTCCGCCTCGTAGCCGTGCGTCAGCAGCCAGCGCGGGCTTTCCGGGATCGAGCGGCGGAAGAAGAGGATGACCAGGCCGAGCGCGCCGCCCGCGGCGAAGCCCACGCGCCAGCCGACGTCGACGTCGAACAGCCCGGTGTCGAGCAGCAGCACCGAGACGCCGGCGCCGAGCGCGGCGCCGATCCAGAAGCTGCCGTTGATCATCAGGCCGACGCGGCCGCGGTAGCGCGCCGGGATCAGCTCGTCGATGGCCGAGTTGATCGCCGCGTACTCGCCGCCGATGCCGCAGCCGGTGATGAAGCGGAACGCGAGGAAGCTGCCGAAGCTCCAGGAGAACGCGCTCAGCGCGACGCCCGCGAGGTACACCGAGAGCGTGACGAAGAACAGCTGCTTGCGGCCGTGGCGGTCGGTGAGGCGGCCGAAGACCAGCGCGCCGAGCACCGCGCCGCTCAGGTATCCCGAGGCGAGCAGGCCGATCTGGGCCGGCGTCAGGCCCAGCGTGCCGGGGAGCTGCAGCACGCCGCTCACCGCGCCCTTGAACGTGACTTCCAGGCCGTCGAGGATCCAGGTGATGCCGAGCGCGGCGACGACGCGCCAGTGGAACGCGCTCCAGGGCAGGCGGTCGAGCCTCGCCGGAACCCGCGTCTCGAGGATGCGGTCGGAGGTCATGGCCGTTTGCTACACTCGCCGCCGTTCCACGCCATGAAACGCCTCGCGCCCTCCGCCGCGGACGACGCGCTCCTGGAGCAGTGCCGCGAGCGCTCGGTGCGGCTGCTGCGCGCCAACCTCACGCCGGCCGGCGTCCTCGCCGCCAGCCGCGGCGCGCGCGCCCGCCGCCGCGGCTACTGCGCGATCTTCGGCCGCGACGCTTCGCTGTGCGCCATCGGCATGGCGATCTCCGGCGATGCGCGCCTCGAGCGCGGCGCGGCCGCGGGCCTCGCCACGCTCGCGGCGCACCAGTCGCCCGAGGGGCAGATCCCCAACATCGTCGACGCGCGCAGGGCGCGCTCCGACTTCTGGTACCTCGGCTGCATCGACGCCACGCTGTGGTGGCTGATCGCGCTCGCCGCGATCGACCGGGCGCGGCCGCGCGCCGCGCTGCGGCGGCGCTTCGCGGCCCCGGCGCAGCGCGCGCTGGCGTGGCTGCGCGCCCAGGAGCACCCGCGCTTCCGCCTGCTGCAGCAGAACGAGGCGAGCGACTGGGCCGACATCATGCCGCGCTCGGGCTACGTGCTGTACTCGAACGCCCTCTGGCACCTCGTCAAGCTGCAGTACGGGCTCGACGCCGAAGCAACGCGCAAAGCCGCCGCGCGCCTGCTGATGCCGTTCACGGCGCCGCGTCCGCGCGAGCGCCGCCTGCGCATCCTGTCCGAGTACGCCAAGCGCATCGCACGCGACCGCGGCCTCTACCTCTCCTACGTCAACTACGCGACCTGCGGCGACGAGGGCGACGCCTTCGGCAACGCGCTCGCGGTGCTCTGCGGGCTGGCGCCGCGCACCGCGGCGCGCCGCATTCGCGCCGCGCTCGAGCGCGCGGGCGCCGCCTCGCCCTACGCGCTGCGCGTGGTGTGCGAGCCGATTGCCTACCGCGGCAGGCAGTGGCGCCCCTACATGGCGCGCCACGGCCAGAACTTCGCCTGGCGGTACCAGAACGGCGGCGTCTGGCCCTTCGCCGGCGCGCTCTGGGCGGCGGCGCTCGCCGAGTCGGGCGACGTGGCGGCGGCGCGCGCCGCGCTCGCCGCCGCGGCGCGCGCCAACGCGCTCGGCGGCTGGGCCTTCAACGAGTGGCTGCACGGCCGCAGCTTTGCCCCCGGCGGCATGCGCGGCCAGTCGTGGAACGCGGCCGCGTTCCTGATCGCGCACCGAGCGCTGCGGGAGCCGGCGCCGCTGTTTCGCCATCCCGCGCGGCGTCAGAACGGCAGCTGATACTCGGTGGCATCCGCGCCCGCGCCCTCGGGCTGCGGAAACGCTCTCAGGTCGCGCGTGATGGCGGCGCGCAGGTACGAGTCGACCCACCAGAACACGTCGTGCTCGCGGATCGAGGCGCGCATGCGCCGCATGCGCGCGCGCCGCTCCGCCGGGTCCATCAGGAAGGCGGTGCGGATCGCGTCCGCCACGCCCTCGACGTCGTAGGGATTGACCAGCAGCGCGCCGCGCGCGAGCTGCGAGGCCGCGCCGGCGAACTCCGAGAGGATCAGCACGCAGTCCTCCTCGAGCGAGCAGGCGCAGTATTCCTTCGCCACCAGGTTCATGCCGTCCTTCAGCGGCGTGATCAGGCCGATGTCGGCAGCGCGGTAGTAGGCGAGCAGCTCGCGGCGCGACAGGCTGCGGTACTCGTACCATACCGGCACCCAGCCGCCGGGCCGCGCGAAGCTGCCGTTGATGTGGCCCACCAGCTGCTCGATCTCGCTGCGCAGGCGGTGGTACTCGGGGATGTCCTCGCGGCTCGGGACCACTACCTGCATGAAGGAGACCTTCTCGCGCAGGTCCGGGTAGCGCTCGAGCAGCTGCTGGAACGCCTTGAGGCGCAGCGGAATGCCCTTGGTGTAGTCGAGGCGGTCGACGCCGAGGATCAGGCGCCGGTTGGGCAGCAGCCGGTGCAGCTCGCGCGCCTTCTCCTCCACCTCCGGCCGGTCGGTGCGGCGCACGAACGCGGCGTAGTCGATGCTGATCGGAAAGGCGCCGATGCGCGCCTCGCGCTTGCCGAAGCGCGCCACCAGCACCTGGCCGCGGCCCTCGGCCTCGAAGCCCTCCACCAGCATGCGCGCGCAGCGCACGAAGTTGCGCCGGTCGCGCAGGGTCTGGAAGCCGATCAGGTCGAACTCGAGCAGCGCGCGCAGCAGCGACTCGCGCCACGGCAGCTTGAGGAAGATGTCGGGCGACGGGAACGGGATGTGCAGGAAGAACCCGAGGCGCGAGCCGACGCCGAGGCGCCGCAGCTCGGCGGCCGCGTTCATGAGGTGGTAGTCGTGGATCCAGATGAAGTCGCCGGGCCGCGCATGCGCGCGGATCGCCTCGGCGTACTTGCGGTTGACGTCGCAATAGGTGCGCCAGTACGCGGGATCGAAGTTGCACAGCGACTGCAGGTCGTGGAACAGCGGCCAGATGATCTCGTTGGAGAAGCCGAGGTAGAAGTTGTGCATCTCCTCGGGGGTGAGGTCGACGGCGCCGAACGAGTAGCCGGCGCTCTTGCCGCTCTCGGCGAGCGCCTGGGCGAGCTCCTTCGGGTCGCCGGTCGTCCCCGGCCAGCCGATCCAGACGCCGCCGCGGTTGCGCAGCACCGGCAGCAGCGCGGTGACGAGGCCGCCGCCGCCCGGCTCGGCGCGCCAGGCGCCCTGCTCGTCGCGCTTGAACGTGAACGGCAGCCGGTTGGAGACGACCACCAGCCGCTGCGGGCGATCCGCGTGCGCCGCCGTGCGATGGCCCGATTTGGTCTCCGTGCTCAAGCGCGCGCCCCCCTCTCGATCGGTCAGCAGTTTGACAGGAAACGGAGCGCCAAATTCCCCTGATGCAACACGGTCTTTGGCGCCGGCCTTCCCCTGCGCGCTCGCGCGGCCGCCTTGACCTGAATCAACCGCGCGGACGCGCGCGGCGCCACGATGGCGCGGCATGAAGCTCTCCTTCCACGGCGCCGACCGCGGCGTCACCGGCTCGTGCCACCTGCTCGAGTGCGCGGGGCGCCGCGTGCTGGTCGACTGCGGCCTGTTCCAGGGCGGGCGCGAGCTGGAGGAGGAGAACGCCGAGCCGTTCGGCTTCGACCCGGCGGCGATCGACGCGGTACTGCTCACGCACGCGCACCTCGACCACTGCGGCCGCCTGCCGCTGCTCGCCAAGCGCGGCTTCCGCGGCGAGATCGTCACCACGGCGCCGACGCGGGAGCTCGCGCGCCTGGTGATGCTCGATGCCGCGCACCTGCAGGAGGAGGAGGCGCGCCGCCGCGAGCGCTGGGCGGCGCGCCGCGGCAAGGAGGCGGGCGCCATCGGCCCGCTGTACACGGTGCTCGACGCGCTCAACGTGCAGGACGCGTTCGGCCGCGTCGCGGCCTACGGCGAGCCGCTCGCCATCGCGCCCGGGATACGCGCGACCTTCCTCGACGCCGGCCACATCCTCGGCTCGGCGAGCGTCGTGCTCGACCTGGAGGAAGGCGGGCGCAAGCGCCGCGTGCTGTTTTCCGGCGACCTCGGCAACTCGGGCCGGCCGCTGCTGCGCGACCCGGCGATCCCGCCGCAGGCCGATGCGGTGGTGATGGAAACCACCTACGGCGACCGCCTGCACCGGCCGTTCGCCCCCTCGGTCGAGGAGCTGTACCAGGCCGTGGCCGACACCTTCGAGCGCGGCGGCAACGCGATCATCCCCACCTTCGCGCTGGAGCGGGCGCAGGAGCTGCTCTACTACCTGCGCGCCGGCATCGAGCAGCGCCGCCTGCCGCGCGCGATCCAGGTGTTCCTCGATTCGCCGATGGCGATCTCCGCGACCGAGATCTTCGGGCGCCACCCGGCGTTCTACGGCGCCCGCACGCGCGAGCTGTTCCGCGAGGGGCGCGACCCTTTCCGGCTGCCCGGCCTCCACTTCACCCGCGAAACCGCCGATTCGATGTCGATCAACCGCATCGTCGCCGGCGCCGTGATCATGGCCGGCTCGGGGATGTGCACCGGCGGGCGCGTGCGGCACCACCTGAGGCACAACCTGGCGCGCGAGCACTGCAGCGTCGTGTTCGTCGGCTTCGCGGCGCAGGGCACGCTGGCGCGGCGCATCATCGACGGTGCCAAGAGCGTGCGCATCTTCGGCGAGGAAGTCGCGGTGCGCGCGCGCATCCACACCATCAACGGCTTCTCGGCGCACGCCGACCGCGACGAGCTGCTCGCCTGGCACGGGCACACGCGCGCGCCCCGGACCTTCCTCGTGCACGGCGACGAGCCGGCGATGCAGGCGTTCGCGCAGCGCCTGCGCGACACGCGCGTCGAGATGCCGCGGCTAAATCAGGTATTCGAGCTGTAAAGCGGCCTCACGGGAAGGCCGGCATTCTGGGCTCGGTACCTTCCGGCGTGGCTTGCGGATAGGCCTGCTTGATGCGCCCGCCGACCTCCTCCACGCGGTCGCGCGGCACGTCGGTGATGACGAGCAGCTCGCCGCGCGCGATCGCCTCCTCGAAGGCTTTCAGCCGCGTGCTGCCGCGGCTCAGGCCGACCATGCCTCCCAGGTAGACGCCGATGCCGGCGCCTGCGAGCGCGCTCGCGAGCAGCACCGCGCCGCCCGCGATCACCAGGTGCGGCTCGATCACCAGCGCGACCAGTCCGGCGAGGATGCCGCTCGCGCCGCCGAGAGGGATCGCGCGCAGCATCGCCGGAATGATGTCGCTCTTCTGCCAGTGCGAGGCCTCGGGCAGCGACTCGAGCGGCGTGCCGCGCTTGGCGAGGACGTGGATGTGCTTCCACTCGACATGGGCGAGCAGCAGCTCGTCGACGACCTTCTTGCAGGTCGCGGTGTCGGGAACCAGGAAATAGAGTCTGCGCATTCAACCCTCCTTGCGGCAGGGAAAGGACGAGCCATTGTCGCGGGGGTGGCCGCGCGGGGCTTGAGCTACGTCAATTCGACCTCGATCGTGCAATGTCGTGCCCTTAACGCGGCGCCGCGCCCTGCTCGCGCAGAATCCAGCGCGCGATGCCCGGCCAGTGCTCGCGCAGCGTCTTCGCGCCCATGAACAGGCCGACGTGGCCGCCGGGCGCGACCGCCTTCTCGACTTGCGCCTTCGGCGTGCCGACCAGGCCTTCGGCGGCGAACACCTGCTCCTTCGGCGTGATGTCGTCGGATTCGCCCGCCAGCAGGTAGAGCGGGCAGCGCACGTCGCGAAGCGAGAGCTTGCGCCCGAGGCCGACGAACTCGCCCTTGGCGAGCCGGTTCTCGCGGAAGAGCTGGTGCACCGCCTGCAGGTACCAGCGCCCGGGCAGGTCGATCGGGTTCTCGTACCAGCGCTCGAAGGTCTCGGTCTTGCTCACGTAGTCCGGGTCGTCGATGTGCTCGTACAGGCGCAGGTACTTGTCGACGTACTGCTCCTCCGGATGCATCGCCTTCCAGCCCTCCAGCATGAAGCGCCCGCGCATCAGCCCCCCGCCCGCGGCGACCAGCTCCTCGTAGAAGCCGGCCGGCAGCTCGTTCACCATCTTCTTCAGCGGCCCGTCGCCCGCCTGCGTGTCGATCGGCGAGCCGGCGAGCACCAGCGTCGCCACGCGCTGCGGGTAGCGCGCCGCGTACATCGCCGACATCCAGCCGCCCTGGCACAGGCCGACCAGGTTGACGCGCCCGCCGAGGTCGTCCACGCACACGTTCATCTCGGCGAGATAGCTGTCGATGTCGTAGTCCTTCGTCTCCGGGGTCGCGCTCTTCCAGTCCGTGACAAGCACGCGCCCGTGGCCGTTCGCGAGCAGCGTCTCCACCAGGCTCTGCCCCTTGTGGTAGTCGGCGATGGTCGCCGTGTGCCCCGCGAAGGGCGCGTCGATCAGGGTCGGCACCGCGCCCGACGCGGCCTCGCCGAAGGCGCGCAGCCGCAGCGTGCGCAGCTCGAGCGCCACCGTGTTCGCGGTAGCGAAGCGCGGCTCGAGCCCGCCCTCGAGCTTCTCCGCCTCGGCGACGAACTTCAGGTTCTTCATGAACAGCGCGAGCTCGGCCTCCCCCATCGCGTACGCCGCCGCGAGCGGCCAGAACAGCGGGACGCTGTGCTCCGCGCTCACGCCGGCGCCCTGCCCGCGCGCAGCAGGCGGTAGGCCCACATCTTGACCATGTCGTTGAACACGACCCACGCGAGGGCGTAGCCCCAGACCCACATCGCGTAGCGCCACCCCACCGGCGTCACCAACCAGCCGTAGACCACCACCAGCGTGGCGAGCGCCGCCGACCAGAAGCTGGCGTGCGCGAGCACGGCGGACGGGTACGGTGGCTTCCAGAACCAGCCGTCGGTGCGGGTGAGGAAGATGGTGGCGTGCCCGGCCACCACCAGCTTCAGGAAGATGAGCGACTGGATCACGCCGGAGGGGAACCCCAGCTCCTCCAGGATGTAGAACAGCCCGAACGAGGCCACCACGCCGGCCGCGCCGAGCATCGCCGAGACCGTCAGCAGCTCGGCCATGTTCCAGCGCACCGGGCGCCGGTCGACGCGGGTGCGGTCGTAGGCGATGCTGAGAATCGGGATGTCGTTCAGCAGCGCGAGCAGGATGATCATCAGCGTGGTGACGGGATAGAAGTTGAACAGCACGATGCTTGCCGTCATGAACAGGATGACGCGGATCGTCTCCGCGATGCGATACACGGCATAGCTCTTCATCCGCTCGAAGGTGATGCGCGCCTGCTTCACCGCCTCGTTGATGACGCCCAGCCCGGGCGCCGTGAGGATGATGTCGGCCGCGGCGCGGGCCGCGTCGGTGGCGTTCGAGACCGCGATGCCGCAGTCGGCCCGCTTCAGCGCCGGCGCGTCGTTGACGCCGTCGCCGGTCATGGCGACGATGTGGCCGCCCTTCTGCAGCGTGTCGACGATGCGGTATTTGTCCTCGGGCACCACCTCGGCGAAGATGTCCACCGACTCGATCATCTCCACGATCGCCGACTCGTGGGTATGGATGAACTCGCGCTCGAGCAGCCGCGTGTCGTACATCTGCGCCACCGCGTCCATCACCTCCTTGGCGAAGCGCTGCGCGTCCTTGCCCGAGGTCTCGGGCTTCAGCTTCCGGAAGATCGCCGCCGACAGCACCGAGGACAGCGTCAGCAGCTCGCTGCCGGCGCTGCCCGAGAGCTGCTCCGAGCGCATGGTGCGCGGCTTCAAGCCCAGGATGCGCCCGATCTCCAGCGCGATGGCGAGGTTGTCGCCGGTGACCATCTTCACCGCGACGCCGTGCGCCTGCATGTCCTCGATCACCTGCTTCGAGTCCTCGCGCGGCGGGTCGTAGAGCGGGATCAGCCCGAGCAGCTCGAGCGGCGCCTCGCCGCCCTTGCGGCCGACCGCCAGCGTGCGGTAGCCCTTCGCCGCGAGCGCGTGCACCGTGGCGCGCAGCTTCGCCGCGGCGTCCTCCGGCAGCTCGGCCATCCCGATCAGCACCTGCGCCGCGCCCTTCACCGCGACGAAGCGCTCGGCGCCCTTCTCGATCCGCGCCTCGGTGCGCTTGCGCACCGGGTCGAAAGGCGCGAACGCGGCCTGCCGGTAGCTCTTCCAGTCCAGGTCCGCGAAATGCTCCTCGACGTGGCGGAAGATCGGCTCCTCGATCGGGTCGCGGTTCTCCGGCCTCGAGGCGAGCGCCGCGACGAGGAACAGCTCCCGCTCGTCGTGCCCCGGGAGCGCCACCGGGTCGGCCACGCGCATCTCGTTCTTCGTCAGCGTCCCGGTCTTGTCCGAGCAGAACACGTCGACGCCGGCCAGCTCCTCGATCGCGGTGAGGCGCGACACGATCGCCTTGCGCCGGGCGAGGTTGAGCGCGCCGACCGCCATCGTCACCGACAGCACCGCCGGCAGCGCCACCGGGATCGCGGCGACCGTCAGCACCAGCGCGAAGCGCGCGATCTCGAGGAAGTGCTCGTGGCGGAACAGCGCCGTCAGCACGATCAGCAGCACCAGCGCCACGGTCACGAGGATCAGGAAATTGCCGATGCGCACCACCATCTTCTGGAAATGGCTGCGCTCCTCCAGCGCGGCACGCGCCACCAGCGCGACCACCGCGTGGAAATTGGTGGCGGCGCCCGTGTTCACCACCACGGCGAGCATCTCGCCCTGCTTGACCACGGTGCTCGCATAGGCGACCTCGCCCGCCTTGCGGCTGACCGGGAGGGACTCGCCGGTCAGCGCCGACTGGTCGATCGACAGGTAGTCGCCGCTCAGCAGCTGCACGTCGGCGGGCACCACGTTGCCGAGGCGGAGCCGGATGATGTCCCCCGGCACCAGCTCGCGCGCCGCGACAGTCGCGAAGGCGCCGTCGCGCAGCACGATGACCTCGTTCGCCAGCCGCGCCTTCAAGGCCTTCAGCGCGTTCAGCGCGCGCCGCTCCTGGAAAAAATCCAGGCCGGCGTTCACCGCCAGCATCACCAGGATGATCGTGAAGTCCTCCCACTTGCGCACCAGCCCCGAGAGCAGGGCGGCGATCTCGATCATCCACGGGATCGGCCCCCAGAAGCGCCGGAAGACGCGGTGCCAGAGCGGCTCTTCCTTCTCCTCGATCTCGTTGTAGCCGTGGCGCGCCAGGCGCGCGCGCGCCTCCTGCGCGGAGAGGCCGCGCCCGGCGTCGACACCGAGCACCTTCAGCGTTTCGGTCGCGGGCCGCCTGGCGTAGTCGTCGGTCTTGGCGAGCGCCCCCGCCGCGGCAGGGGGGTCAGCCGCGGCCATCGCAGTCTTCGCCGTACGAGGTTCTCGGGAGCAACATTGCGCGTTGCGAGGGTACGCCTGCCGGGCTTACGCGATACTTAAGTGACGCACGAACGAGGTCAGTAACGTACGCGAAGCCCGGATGCGTGGAAAGATGAAATCGAACGAAATTATCGGGGTTCCTGTCTGATTTCTGTCGTCTGCTCAGATTGAGCGCGCTCTCAGGGGGCTCCGGGGAGCGAAAATTGGGGAAAACGCGTAGTCAGGCATGCTGACCGATCAGGACGTCTACCTATTTCGCGAAGGCACCCACGGCCGCCTCTACCGGCATCTGGGCTGCCACCTCGATGCCGCAGGCGGCGGCCGCTTCGCCGTCTGGGCGCCAAACGCGCGCGCGGTCTCGGTGATCGGCGACTGGAACGGCTGGGATCCCGGCGCCGACCGGCTCGCGCCGCGGCCCGACAGCACCGGCGTCTGGGAAGGCGCCGCGCGCGGCGTGCGGCGCGGCCAGCCGTACAAGTACCGCATCGAGTCGAACGCCGGCGGCACGCTGGAGAAGGCCGACCCGTTCGCGGCGTACGCGGAGTGCCCGCCGGCGACCGCCTCGCGCGCCTGGTCGCTCGAGTACGACTGGGGCGACGGCGACTGGATGGCGGCCCGCGCGCGCCGCAACCGCCTCGATTCGCCGGTCGCCATCTACGAGGTGCACGCGGGCTCCTGGCGCCGCAAGGACGGCGCCTTCCTCGGCTACCGCGAGCTCGCGCACGAGCTGGCGCGCTACGTGCGCGACGCCGGCTTCACGCACGTCGAGCTGATGCCGATCACCGAGCACCCGTTCTACGGCTCGTGGGGCTACCAGACCACCGGCTACTTCGCGCCCACCGCGCGCTACGGCGAGCCGCAGGATTTCATGTACCTGGTCGACCACCTGCACCAGAACGGCATCGGCGTGATCCTCGACTGGGTGCCCTCGCACTTCCCGGCGGACCCGCACGGCCTGGCGCAGTTCGACGGCACCTTCCTGTACGAGCACGCCGACCCGCGCCAGGGCTTCCACCCCGAGTGGAACTCGAGCATCTTCAACTACGGGCGGCACGAGGTGCGCGCGTTCCTGCTGTCCTCGGCGCTGTTCTGGCTCGAGCAGTACCACATCGACGGCCTGCGGGTCGACGCCGTCGCCTCGATGCTGTACCTGGACTACGCGAGGAAGGCCGGGGAGTGGATCCCGAACCCCTACGGCGGCAAGGAGAACCTTGAGGCGATCGAGTTCCTGCGGCTGCTCAACATCTCGGCCTACCGCGACCACCCGGACACCATGACCATCGCGGAAGAGTCGACCGCCTGGCCGATGGTGTCGCGCCCCGCCTACCTCGGCGGCCTCGGCTTCGGCCTGAAGTGGAACATGGGCTGGATGCACGACACGCTCGCCTACCTGCGCGAGGACCCGGTCCACCGCAAGTATCATCACGGCCAGCTCACCTTCTCCCTGATCTACGCCTTCAACGAGAACTTCGTGCTGCCGCTCTCGCACGACGAGGTGGTGTACGGCAAGGGCTCGCTCATCGGCAAGATGCCGGGCGACAGCTGGCAGCGGTTCGCCGGCCTGCGCGCGCTGTACGGCTACATGTGGGCGCACCCCGGCAAGAAGCTGCTGTTCATGGGCGGCGAGTTCGGCCAGCGCCGCGAATGGGCGCACGAGGGCGAGCTCGAGTGGTGGGTGGCGCAGATGCCGGAGCACGCCGGGGTGCAGCGCTGGGTCGCCGACCTCAACCGGTGCTATCGCGTCGAGCCGGCGCTCTTCGAGATCGACTTCGGCCACGAGGGCTTCGAATGGATCGACGCCAACGACGCCGAGAACAGCGTCGTCGCGTTCCTCAGGAAGCCGAAGGGCGGCGGGCCGGTGGTCGCCGCAGTGTGCAATTTCACGCCGGTGCCGCGGCAGAACTACGCGCTCGGCGTGCCGCGGCCGGGGCGCTGGACCGAGCTGCTCAACAGCGACGCCTCGCTCTACGGCGGCGCGGGCTGGGGCAACCTCGGCGGAGTCGAGGCGGCGCCGGTCGGCGCGCACGGCCGCCCCTACTCGCTGACCGTGACGCTGCCGCCGCTCTCGGCGGTCTGGTTCCGGAGCCCGGCCGATGGCTGAGCGCACGGCGGCGGCGCGCCAGGATGGACGCGTGCGCGCCGTCATCGACGCGGTGCGCCCGTCGCTCGACGACGGGCGCTTCGCGGTCAAGCGCATCGAGGGCGACGAGGTGCGGGTCGAGGCCGACTGCTTCACCGACGGGCACGACGTCCTGCGGGTGATGCTGCGCTGGCGCGCCGAGGAAGCCGCCGAGTGGCAGGAGACCGAGATGCAGCCGCTCGGCAACGACCGCTGGCGCGGCAGCTTCTCCGCGGGCCCGCCCGGCCGCTACGTCTACGGCGTGACGGCGTGGGTCGATGCCTTCCTTTCCTGGCGCCACGAGTTCGCGCGGCGCGAGGAGGCGGAGGACATCGCCGTCGCGGCGAGGGTCGGCGCGGCGCTGGTCGCGGCGGCCGCGGCGCGCGCCTCGGGCAAGGAGCGCAAGCGCCTCGCCGAATGGGCCGGGCGCCTCGAGTCCGGCCTGCCGGCGGGCGAGCTCAAGCCGCTCGGCCTGAGCGAGGAGCTCGCCGCCCTGGCGAACCGCTTCCCCGACCGGCGCTTCGCCGCCGCCTGGCCGCAGGAGCTGCCGCTGGTGGTCGACCGCGAGCGCGCCCGCTTCAGCGCCTGGTACGAGCTGTTCCCCCGCTCGGCCTCGCCCGAGGCGGGCCGCCACGGCACGCTGCGCGACGTCGAGGCGCGGCTCGGCTACGTCGCCGAGCTCGGCTTCGACGTGCTCTACCTGCCGCCGATCCATCCCATCGGGCGCGAGAAGCGCAAGGGCCGCAACAACGCCGTCCGCGCGCAGCACGGCGACGTCGGCAGCCCCTGGGCGATCGGCTCGGCCGAGGGCGGCCACAAATCGATACATCCGGACCTGGGCACACTGGAAGATTTCAGGAATCTAGTCAGTAGCGCAAACACGCTAAATATTGAGATCGCGCTCGACATCGCGTTCCAGTGCGCGCCGGACCATCCCTACGTGCGCGAGCACCCGGAATGGTTCCGCTGGCGACCCGACGGCAGCGTGCAGTACGCCGAGAACCCGCCCAAGAAGTACCAGGACATCTATCCGTTCAACTTCGAATGCGACGAGTGGCGCGCGCTCTGGGTCGAGCTGAAGAGCGTGCTCGACTTCTGGATCGGCGAGGGCGTGCGCATCTTCCGCGTCGACAACCCGCACACCAAGGCGTTCCCGTTCTGGGAGTGGGCGATCGGCGAGACGCGCAAGGCCAGCCCGGACGTGCTGTTCCTCGCCGAGGCCTTCACGCGGCCCAAGGTGATGCACCGGCTCGCCAAGCTCGGCTTCTCGCAGTCCTATACCTACTTCGCCTGGCGCAACACCAAGCGCGAGCTGATCGAGTACTTCACCGACCTGGCGCGCGGGCCCGGGCGCGAGTACTTCCGCCCCAACGTCTGGCCGAACACCCCGGACATCCTCACCGAGGCGCTGCAGTTCGGCGGCCGCGCCATGTTCATGTCGCGCCTGGTGCTCGCCGCCACGCTGTCGGCGAGCTACGGCATCTACGGCCCCGCCTACGAGCTGATGGAGGCGGCGCCGCGCGACCCGGGCGGCGAGGAGTACCTCGACTCGGAGAAGTACCAGCTGCGCCGGTGGGACCTCGAGCGCCCGGACAGCCTGCGGCGCTTCGTCGCGCTGCTGAACCGCGTCAGGCGCGAGAATCCGGCGCTGCACTCGGACGCGGGACTGGTCTTCTTCCCCACCGACAACGAGCAGCTGCTGTGCTACGGCAAGACCAGCGCCGACGGCGCCAGCCAGATCGTCGCCGTGGTGAACCTCGACCCGCACCACGCGCACGCCGGCTGGATCGAGCTCGACCTCGCCGCGCTCGGCATCGAGGCGGGCTTCCAGTACCAGATGCACGACCTGCTCACCGGGGCCCGCTTCCTGTGGCAGGGTTCCCGCAACTTCGTGCGCCTCGACCCGGCGCGCGCGCCGGCGCACGTGTTCCGGGTGCGGCGGCGCGTGCACCGCGAGCAGGATTTCGACTACTTCCTCTGAGAGCCGCCGCGTGAACGCCCCCCGGACCGAGACCGCCCCCGAGACGCCGAGCGCCGCGCCCG
>DATJXO010000045.1:0-24656 GCA_035500055.1 Burkholderiales bacterium
AGCGAGGCGAGCGCCAGCGCTTCGGTGGTGCGGCCCTGGGCGAGGCGCGTGCGCGCGAGCAGCAGGGCGGTCTGCGGGTCGGTGGGCTCGAGCCGGTGCAGGTTGGCGAGGTAGTTCGCGGTCAGCGGATCGCCGCGCGGCGCCTCCAGCAGCAGCGCGAGCAGGTTGGCGCCCGGGAACAGCACGCGCAGCGCGATCGCGATCACCAGGGCGAGCCCGGCGAGCGCCCAGGGCGTGATCAGCCGCGCCCGCGGCCTAGGGACACCGTAGCTCGATGCCATCGGCGTGCGTGCGCTCCAGGTGGTAGCGGCCATCCGCGGCGCGCGGCAGCGCGCGTCCGCCGAAGCGCGCCTCGCAGCCCGCGGCGCCGGCGAAGCTGAACTCGAGCGGCACATGGCCGGCGAGCGAGAGGCGCAGGTCGCGGCCGCGCCGCTCGAACGCCACCAGGCGCGCGTTCGCTCCCTCGAGCTGCGGCCCGTGCGGCGCGGCCGCGTAGCGCAGCTCGACGTCGTCGGAGGCGAGGATGGCATAGGTCTGGCCGGCGTGCGTGGCGTAGCCGGCGACTGCCGGGCCGGCCGGCGCGCCGAGCGCAGCCGGCGCGCGCAGCGTGCGGAGCGTGCCGAGGCCGCGCACGCGCCAGCCCTGCGCGCTGCGCGCCACCACCGCGTGTCGGAAGTCGAGCACGCGCTGGATGTATTCCGAGGCGAACACGGGGTACAGCCGGCGCGACAGCGCCCAGCGATACACCCTGTCGAGGGCGGCGAGCGAGGCGGTCTTGGTCGCCGAGTAGAAGTGGTAATAGATGTCGACCGGCTTCAGGCGCCGCGGCGACTCGGTCAGCTCGAAGGTCTCGATGACGCGCTCGAAGCCGTAGTACGGGCCGTGCCACAGGTTGGTGTAGATGTTCTCGTTCTGGTTGGGCGCGTAGACCTGGAAATGGCGCCCGCGCGGGATGCCGAGCGGCGAGACGAGCGTGAGCGAGGCGTCGGCGCGGGTGGTGAGGGTATCGCCGCCGTTCATGTTGAGCACGCCGGCGGCGTCGGCTTCGGCCACCGGCGCCTCGTCGGGATTGCAGTCCCCGGTCCACAGGAACACGCGCGTGCGCTTGCCGGGCGGCGCGAGGCGCGAGTCGATGTACTTGATCGAGCCCTCGATCTCGGCGTGCGTGTCGAAGGTGTAGCCGGGGAGGTTGAGCGAGTAGGCCGAGCCCTCGGCCGAGCTCTCGCTGGCGGCGCCGCTCTCCAGGACGCGCCAGCGGAAGGGGTGCGACAGCGAGTGGCTCGCGATCTCGACGTTCGGCAGCGCGAAGATGCGGCGCGCGATCGCCTCGAGCGCGGGCGAGCGCTTCGGGTAGAGGCCGATCGGCGCGATCTCGCCCTCGATGATCGAGACCGTGTGCGGGATCGGGTAGCGCTTCAGCACCTCGTCGAGCATCACCTGCCCGGCGGGCGGCGCGCCGGGGCGCTCGGCGAGGCTGGGGAAGCCGTCGCCATCGATATGCGCCATCAGCAGCCGCCGCCCGGCCTCGGTCGTTACGTCCGGCACCGGCATCTCGGGCAGCGCGAGCGCGCGCCGCAGGAACGCGAACGGATCCAGCACCCAGCGCTTCGAGGTCGTGCCGGGGAGCGTGATCACGTCGTAGGGGTACAGCGCGTAGCCGCCCCAGGCGGTGAAGGCCACGGGGTCCATGCGCTCGCCGCCGTCGCCGCGCAGGGAGAGCAGGGCGCGCGCACCCGGAGCGGCCGACGTCACGGTGAGCGGCTGGAAGGCGCGCCGGTCCGGCAACGGGGCGACCTCGAAGCCCATGAGCGGATCCTGGGCGGCGACCGAGACTGCGCCGGGAGGGCGCGCCAGCTGCCCGAGCGTGAGGCCGAGAGCCTCGGCGCGCGCCGCGTCCATGCGGAAGCCGAAGGACGAGAACATCGCGACGCGCACGCCGTCGCGCATCTGCCGCAGCAGCCAGGGATAGAGCTGGTCGCCGGCGCGCGTTTCATCGGTGAACCACGTCACGATGCCCGCGTAGCGCCCGGCCAGCGTGCCCCCGGGCAGCGGCTCGCGGATGTCGCGGTATTCGGGGACGTAGCCGAGCCAGTTGAGCGGCAGTGCGCCGACGCGATGTGCATCCTTGTAGATCAGCTGGTCGGAGGGGCCGGTGCTCTCGTAGAGGATCAGCACGCGCCGCGGCATCACCTCGATCGCGCCGACGCCGAGCATGTCGAGGCCGGGCGTGGCGACCCAGGGGATGAAGCCATCGGCCTCGATGCGCCGCGCGGTGGCGCGCGCCAGGTCGCGCTCGGCCGCCGGCACGTAGTCGATGGCCACCGCCGCGAGGTGCCACTCGTCGCGCACGCGCGCCAGCTGCGATTCCAGCCACGCGCGGTCCGGCCCCGCGACCTCGCGGTAGCGCTGCGTACCGTGGTCGTAGGCGCGGTAGAGCGACTCGGCGGCGACGCCCCAGGCGTCGCCGTGCACTTGCGGCAGGATCTCGAAGCCGCGGTTGAAGAACAGCCGCACGCCGGGGAAGCGTTCGCGCAGCGTGCGCACCACGGCGACCAGCCCCGTCTCCTGGCGCGCGCGCGCCTCGGGCGTCCTGGCGAACAGCTGGTAGGAATCGAGCGTGTCGAGGAAGAAGCCGCGCCAGCCCTTGTCCCAGAGCGGCCGCACCACGCGCTCGGCGAAGAAATCCGGCCAGCCGGGCTGCGCCTGGTCCACGACCATGCTGTCGAACGACGGGTCGCGGCCGAGCAGCCACGCCGGCGGCAGCTCGCCGAAGTAAGGGCGGGTGCGCTCGATCTCGCCGACGCTGACGTACGCGAACCACAGCGTCGGGCCGGCGGCGGGCGGAGGCTGCCGCAGCTGCGTCGGCTCCAGCACCACGGCGTCGAACGCTGCCAGCTCGTCGAGCGGCGGCGAAGCGCCGTAGTAGAACGCCAGCGCCGGCGCGGCGCGCGCCGCCTGCGAGAGCGCGCAGGCCAGGAGCAGGATCAGCGCGCCGGCTTTCAGCGTCCCCTCAGTCCGGGTAGCCGTCGGGGTTGGAGGACTGCCAGCGCCAGGCGTCGCGGCACATGTCCTCCATGCCGAAGCGCGCGCGCCAGCCGAGCTCGCGCCCGGCGAGCGAAGTATCCGCGTAAGAGGCCGCGGAGTCGCCGGGCCGGCGCGGCGCGATTTCGTACGGTACCGACTTGCCGGTGGCCTTCTCGAAGGCCTTCACCACCTCGAGCACCGAGTAGCCGCGGCCGGTGCCGAGATTGACCGTGATCGAGCGGTCGCGCTCGCGCAGGTAGCGCAGCGCCGCGAGGTGCCCGAGCGCCAGGTCGACGACGTGGATGTAGTCGCGCACGCCTGTGCCGTCGGGCGTGGCGTAGTCGCCGCCGAACACGCGCAGCTTCGGCCGCTTGCCGATCGCCACCTGGGTGACGTAGGGAAACAGGTTGTTCGGGATGCCGCGCGGATCCTCGCCGATGCGCCCCGAGGCGTGCGCGCCGATCGGGTTGAAGTAGCGCAGCGTGGCGTGCCGGAAGGAGGGGCGCGCGGCGGCGTGGTCGAGCAGGATCCGCTCGATCATGAGCTTGGTGCTGCCATAGGGATTCATCGCCTGCAGGCGATGGTCCTCCGTGAGCGGCAGCCGCTCGGGCTCGCCGTACACGGTGGCCGAAGAGCTGAACACCAGGCGCTCCACCCCTTGGCGCGCCATGGCGCGCAGCAGCACCAGGGTGCCGACGATGTTGCTGTCGTAGTACTCGAGCGGCCGCTCGGCCGACTCGCCGACCGCCTTCAGGCCCGCGAAATGGATCACCGCATCGACGCCGCCCTCGAACGCGCTCTCGAGCGCCGCGGCGTCGCGCAGGTCGGCGCGTATCAGGTCGATCCCGGCGCCCGGAGGCGAGAGTTCCCGCAGGCGTCCGAGGACCGACGCCTTCGAGTTCGAGAGGTTGTCCACGATTACCAGCCGCGTACCCTCGCGCGCCAGCTCCGCGCAGGTGTGTGAGCCGATGAAGCCAAGCCCACCGGTCACCAAGACGCGCTTCGAAGGACCTGATTTCACAGGGGTTTGATGCTAGCATGCGAGGGCGGTAACCTACCCCGGGGCCCTCGCAGAACTACGATGTCAACAAGCCCGCCACCGGCGGCGGCACGTGCCGCCACCCCGAGCATCGAGCAGGAGGAGCTGCGCGGCATCGCCCGCACCGTGGCCGAGATCCACTGGCTGCTGCTTATACTGGTGCTGCTCTATGTGATCTTCGGCGACGGCGATGGCGAAGCCGACGCCGCGGTGGAGGCCGCGCTGTTCTTCTACGCAGCGTTCATCATGGCGTTCCGCTACGCCAACTTCTACCGCCGCGAGTCGCGCTGGAAGGTGGCGCTCGAGACCTGGGCCATGATCGGGTTCATCACCTGGGTGCTGCGCTTCACCGGCGGCCTCGACAGCCCGCTGCTCAATACCTACCTGCTGCCGGTGATCACCTCGGCGCTGACGCTCGGCAAGCTCACCACGCTGTCCGAGGTGGCGCTGATCGCGGCCTGCGAAGTCTGGCTCGGCGGCAGCTTCTCGATGCACCGCCTGGCGTCGCTCGCCTTCCTCGGCGGCTTCGCGGCGCAGATCGCGCCTGTGATCCTCGTCGCCTACATCGTCACCATGTTCTCCTCCGACATCCGCTACGGGCTGAGCCGCGCCAAGCTGCTATCGGAGACCGACGAGCTGACCGGGCTGCTCAACATGCGCGGCTTCTCGATCGCCGCCAACCGCCTGTTCGGCCAGGCGCAGCGCTACAACCGCGCCGCCAGCGTGCTGATGATCGACTCGGACAACCTGAAGGCGGTCAACGACACGCACGGCCACGAGGCCGGCAACCGGCTGCTGCGCCAGCTCACGCGCCTGGTGCAGGCGGAGCTGCGCTACACCGACGTGCTGGCGCGTTACGGTGGCGACGAGTTCATCGTGCTCCTGCCCGAGACGCCGGCAGCCGGCGCGAAGGAGGTCGCCGAGCGCATCCGCGAGGCGGTCGCCGGCACCCCGCTGGAGATCGACCACAAGCGCATCGGCTGCACCGTAAGCGTGGGCATCGCCAGCTATCCCGGCGACGGCAACACGCTCGACGCGGTGGCGGCGCGCGCCGACCGCGCCATGTACGCGGCGAAGCAGGCCGGCCGCGACCGCGTCACGCAGTTCCAGCTGGCCTAGCGGCCGCGGCGAAGCCCGGCTCAGCCTCGAACGGCGAGGGCGCGCAGCAGCTCCGGGAATACCTTCGGCGTGGCCGCGGCGATCTCGCCGCTCTCCAGCCAGCCGGGCTCGCCGGCGAGGTCGCCGACCAGGCCTCCGGCCTCCTGGATCAGGAGCGCGCCGGCGGCCATGTCCCAGGCCGAAAGGCCCATCTCCCAGAACGCGTCGAGGCGGCCGGCGGCGACGTAGGCGAGATCGAGCGCCGCCGCGCCGGCGCGCCTCACGCCGGCGCTCGTCTGCATCATGCGCTTCAGCTGCCTGGCGTAGAAGTCGATGCGCGCCGTCTCCTTGAACGGAAAGCCGGTGCCGACGAGCGCGTCCCTCAGCTGCACGCAGCGCGAGACGCGGATGCGCCGGTCGTCGAGGAAGGCGCCGCGGCCCTTGGACGCGGTGAACAGCTCGTTGCGGCCCGGGTCGTAGACCACGCCATGGGCCATGGCGCCGCGGTGCTGCACCCCGATCGAGACGCAGTACTGCGGAAAGCCATGGATGAAGTTGGTGGTGCCGTCCAGCGGGTCGATGATCCAGAGGTACTCGGCACGCCCGCGCTCGCTGCGGCCGGACTCCTCCGCGAGGATGGCGTGATCCGGGTAGGCCTGCTGCAGCGTCTCGATGATCGCGGCTTCGGCGCCGCGGTCGACCTGGGTGACGAAGTCGTTGCGGTTCTTGACCTGCACGCGCAGCGCGCTGCGATCGAGCGCGGCCCGGTTGATGATCGCGCCGGCGCGGCGCGCCGCCTTGACCGCGGTATTGAGCAGCGGGTGCATGGGGCGCGTATTCTAGTACGGTGAACGCGGACCGAATCCGCATCGTGCTGTGCCGGCCGAGCCATCCCGGCAACATCGGCGCGGCGGCGCGCGCCATGAAGACGATGGGGCTGTCCGACCTGCGGCTGGTCAACCCGGAGCGGCCGGGAGCGCCGGACGACAGGTGGATGGCGACCAATGCCGTCGACGTTCTCGCCGCGGCGAAGACGCACGCCGGCCTGGAGGAGGCGATCGCCGACTGCGTCGCCGCGTTCGCGCTTTCGGCGCGCGCTCGCGAGTGGTCGCTGCCGGTGCTCGATGCGCGCGCCGCGGCGGCGCGCGCGGCTGCGATCGGCGGCCCGGTCGCGTTCGTCTTCGGCAACGAGCAAGCAGGACTCTCGAACGACGAGGTGCTCGCCTGCCAGTACCTGGTCAACATCCCCGCGAACCCGGAGTTTTCCTCCCTGAACCTGGCGCAGGCGGTGCAAGTCATGGCCTACGAGTTGTTCCTGACCGCGGAAAGGCGGGCGCCGGAAATGCGAACGGAGAAGCCCGCGACGGTCCACGACATCGAGGGTCTCTACGGCCACCTGGAGCGGGCGGCGGTGGCGAGCGGGTTCTTCGACCCGGCTTCGGGATCGAAGCTGCGCACGCGCTGGCGCCGCCTCTTCGCCCGCGTGCCCGACCTGGAGCGCGAGGAGGTGAACATCCTGCGCGGCCTGCTTAACGCGCTGCAGGATGCGCGGCGGGAATAGCGGCAGTGCTCGCCGGGAATAGTTGATCGGAATACTCGGGCAATCTAGAATGCCTTTCATGTTCAGAGATCTGCGTGAAGACATGGCGAGCGTGTTCGAGCGCGACCCCGCGGCGCGCTCTACCTGGGAGGTGCTCACCTGCTACCCGGGGCTGCATGCAATCTACGTCCACAGGCTGGCGCGCTGGTTCTGGATGCGGGGGCTGCGCTGGCTCGGCCGCCTCACCTCGCACTTCGGGCGCTGGGCGACGGGCATCGAGATCCACCCGGGCGCGAAGATCGGCCGGCGCGTGTTCATCGACCACGGCATGGGCGTGGTGATCGGCGAGACCGGCGAGGTGGGCGACGACTGCACCATCTACCAGGGCGTGACGCTCGGCGGCACGTCGCTGTATCGCGGCGAGAAGCGCCATCCGACGCTCGGCAAGGGCGTGGTGGTCGGCGCCGGCGCCAAGGTGCTCGGCGGCTTCACCGTCGGCGACGGCGCGCGCATCGGCTCCAACGCGGTGGTGGTGAAGGAAGTGCCGCCGGGGGCCACGGTGGTGGGCGTCCCGGGGCGGTTGGTGGGCGAAGAGGGCAAGGCCAGGCAGGCGCAGGAAGCGCGGCGGTTTGCCGCGTACGCCGTGGTGCAGGAGCAGGACGACCCGTACGCGAAGGCGATCCAGTCGCTGGTGGAGCACACGCACGAGCTCGAGCAGACTGTCGCTGCGCTCACCGCGCGGATCGAGACGCTGCAGAAAAAAATCGGCGAAGAAGAAGGGCGTCCGGATCATCTCCGCGCAATCAAGTAATTGATCCGGAAGGGTCTTTATACTTGATTGTTTCAGTCGGGCTTTGCTATACTTGAGCATCTTTATCAGGTATAGGCGGGTCACGCCATGAGACTCACGACGAAGGGCCGGTTCGCGGTCACCGCGATGGTGGATCTCTCCATGCGGCAGTCGCGTGGGCCGGTCACGCTTGCCGCGATCAGCGAGCGCCAGCACATCTCGCTTTCCTACCTCGAGCAGCTGTTCGGCAAGCTGCGCCGAGCCAAGCTCGTCAACAGCGTGCGCGGGCCCGGCGGCGGCTACAACCTCGCGCGCCCGGCGGGCGGCATCACGGTGGCCGAGATCATCGGCGCGGTCGACGAGCCGATCGACGCCACGCAGTGCGGCGGCAAGGAAAACTGCAACGACGACCGCCGCTGCGTCACGCACGACCTGTGGGCCACGCTCAACCAGAAGATGAACGACTATCTCAGCTCGGTCTCGCTCGCCGACGTGGTGTCGCACCAGCAAGGCAAGCCGGTGGCGGTGATCCGCAGCTTCCGGACGGAGGAGGCGCCGCAGGACAAGGTCGCCGCCTGATGAAGCCGTCGCTCAAGTTCCCGATCTACCTCGACTACTCGGCGACCACGCCGGTGGACCCGCGCGTGGCCGAGAAGATGATCCCCTTCCTCACCGAGCACTACGGCAACCCGGCGAGCCGCTCGCACGCGCTCGGCTGGAAGGCCGAGGAGGCGGTCGAGGCGGCGCGCGGCCAGGTGGCGGCGCTGGTTGGCTGCGACGCCAAGGACCTGGTGTGGACCTCGGGCGCCACCGAGTCGATCAACCTGGCGCTGAAGGGCGCCGCCGAGTTCTACAAGACCAAGGGCAAGCACCTGGTCACGGTCAAGACCGAGCACAAGGCGACGCTCGACACCATGCGCGAGCTGGAGCGCCGCGGCTTCGAGGTGACCTACCTCGACGTCGGCCCCGACGGCATGCTGGACCTGACGGCGCTGGCGGCGGCGATCCGCAAGGACACGATCCTGGTGTCGGTGATGATGGTGAACAACGAGATCGGCGTGATCCAGGACGTCGCGAAGATCGGCGAGCTGTGCCGCGCGCAGGGCGCGCTGCTCCACGTCGACGCGGCGCAGGCCACCGGCAAGTGCGACATCGACCTGGGCGCGCTCAAGGTCGACCTGATGTCGTTCTCGGCGCACAAGACCTACGGGCCGAAGGGCGTCGGCGCGCTGTACGTGCGGCGCCGGCCGCGCGTGCGCCTGGAGGCGCAGATCCACGGCGGCGGCCACGAGCGGGGCTTCCGCTCCGGGACGCTCGCCACGCACCAGATCGTGGGCATGGGCGAGGCCTACCGCCTGGCGAAGCTCGAGATGGCGGCGGAGCGCGAGCGCATCCGGGCGCTGCGCGACCGGCTGCTCGGCGGCATCCAGCGCATCGAGGAAGTGTTCGTCAACGGCGACCTCGAGCGGCGCGTGCCGCACAACCTGAACGTCAGCTTCAACTTCGTCGAGGGCGAGTCGCTGATCATGGCGGTGAAGGACATCGCCGTGTCGTCGGGCTCGGCGTGCACCTCGGCCTCGCTCGAGCCGTCGTACGTGCTGCGCGCGCTCGGGCGCTCGGACGAGCTCGCGCACAGCTCGATCCGGTTCACGCTCGGGCGCTTCACCACCGAAGAGGAGATCGACTACGCCGTCGACCACATCAACGCCAAGGTGGCGAGGCTGCGCGAGCTCTCGCCGCTGTGGGAGATGTACAAGGACGGCGTCGATCTCAACACCGTACAGTGGGCTGCACATTAGGAGAGACTCATGGCCTATAGCGACAAAGTCATCGATCACTACGAGAACCCGCGCAACGTCGGCTCGTTCGACAAGGCCGAGGGCGGGATTGGCACCGGCATGGTGGGCGCGCCGGCCTGCGGCGACGTCATGAAGCTGCAGATCAAGGTCAACAAGGACGGCGTCATCGAGGACGCGCGCTTCAAGACCTACGGCTGTGGCTCGGCGATCGCCTCGTCGTCGCTCGTCACCGAGTGGGTCAAGGGCAAGCGGCTGGACGAGGCCGAGGGCATCAAGAACACGCAGATCGCGGAGGAGCTGTCGCTGCCGCCGGTGAAGATCCACTGCTCGATCCTGGCCGAGGACGCGATCAAGGCGGCGATCGCCGACTACCGCAAGAAGCACGGTGCGGAAGCCGGGCCCGAGGCCGAGAAGAAGGTCGCCTGAATGGCCGTGACGCTGACCGAGAAGGCCGCGAGCCACGTCCAGGGCCATCTCGCGCGCCGCGGCAAGGGCGTCGGGCTGCGCCTGGGCGTGCGCACCTCGGGCTGCTCGGGGCTCGCCTACCGGCTGGAATACGCCGACCGGGTGGAGCCGGAGGACGTCGAGTTCGAGAGCCACGGCGTCAAGGTGGTGGTGGACAGGAAGAGCCTCGCGTTCATCGACGGCACCGAGCTCGACTTCGCGCGCGAGGGGCTGAACGAGGGCTTCAAGTTCAACAACCCCAACGTCAAGGACGAGTGCGGCTGCGGCGAGAGCTTCAACGTCTGAATTTCCCCAAGAACCACTTCGAACTCTTCGGCCTTTCCCCTGCCTTCGCGCTCGACCGGGACCGGCTCGAAGCCGCGTACCGCGGGATCCAGGCCCGCATCCATCCGGACCGCTTCGCGCAGGCGAGCGACGCAGAGCGTCGCGCCTCGATGCAATGGACCGCACAGGTGAACGAGGCCTACCGGATCCTGAGGACGCCCGTGCGGCGCGCGCGCTACCTGCTCGAGCTCAACGGGGTGGACGCGGGCCTCGAGACCGACACCGCGATGCCGCAGGAATTCCTCGTGCGGCAGATGGAGCTGCGCGAGCGGCTGGAGGAGGCGAAGGATGCCTCGGCGCTGGACCTGCTGCGGGAGCGCCTCTCTTCCGAAAGGCAGTCGATCGAGCGGCGCATCGCGCAGCGCATCGATCTGGAGAAGGATTATCCGGCCGCCAGGCCGCTGGTACGCGAGCTGATGTTCTTCGAGCGCCTCGGGGACGAAGTCGACGCCGCCTACGAGGCGCACGAGGCGTGATGGCGCTGTCCGGGGAGCGCTGATGGCGTTGGTCAAGGAGCGCTGATGGCGCTGTTCCAGATCGCCGAGCCGGGGCGCTCGCCCGAGCCGCACCGGCGGCGGGTCGCGGTCGGCATCGACCTCGGCACCACCAACTCGCTGGTGGCGGCGGTGCGCAGCGGCGCCGCCGCCGTGCTGCCGGACGAGCGCGGCCGGCCGCTGCTGCCCTCGGTGGCGCGCTACCTCCCGGGCGGGCGCGTCGAGGTGGGCCACGCGGCCCTGGCGCGCCAGGCCGAAGACCCGCGCAATACCATCGCCTCGGTGAAGCGCTGCATGGGTCGCGGGCTGAAGGATGTCGCGCATGCCGAGAACGCGCCCTATGATTTCGTCGACGCCCCGGGCATGGTGCAGATCCGCACCGCCGCGGGGGTGAAGAGCCCGGTCGAGGTCTCGGCCGACATCCTCAAGGTCCTGAAGACGCGCGCCGAGCTGTCGCTCGGCGGCGACCTCGCGGGCGCCGTGATCACGGTGCCGGCGTATTTCGACGACGCGCAGCGCCAGGCGACCAAGGATGCGGCGACGCTCGCCGGCCTCAACGTGCTGCGGCTGCTGAACGAGCCGACCGCGGCGGCGATCGCCTACGGTCTCGAGAACGCGTCCGAAGGCGTGTATGCGGTGTTCGACCTCGGCGGCGGCACGTTCGACATCTCGATCCTGCGCCTCGCCAAGGGCGTGTTCGAGGTAGTGGCGACCAGCGGCGACTCGGCGCTCGGTGGCGACGACTGGGACCAGCGCGTGTTCTGCTGGATCGTCGAGCAGGCGAAGCTTGCGCCGCTCGCCCCGCGCGACATGCGGCTGCTGCTGGTGAAGTCGCGCGAGGCGAAGGAGTACCTCACCGCGCACGACGAGGCGCGCGTCACCGCCAAGCTCTCGTCCGGCGAGCTGATCGACCTGACGCTCGACTCGGAGACCTTCTGCCGCATCACGCAGCACCTGGTGCAGAAGACGCTCGCCCCGGTGCGCAAGGCGCTGCGCGACGCCCGGCTCGGGGTCGACGACGTCGGGGGCGTAGTGATGGTCGGCGGCGCCACCCGCATGCCGCAGATCCAGCGCGCCGCGGCGGAGCTCTTCCGGCGCGAGCCGCTCAACAACCTCGACCCGGAGAAGGTGGTGGCGCTCGGCGCCGCGATGCAGGCCGACGTGCTCGCGGGCAACAAGCCGCAGGGCGAGGACTGGCTGCTGCTCGACGTGATCCCGCTCTCGCTCGGCATCGAGACCATGGGGGGGCTCGCCGAGCGCATCGTGCCGAGGAACACGACGATTCCCTGCGCCCGGGCGCAGGAATTCACCACCTTCAAGGACGGCCAGACCGGCGTGAGCATCCACGTGGTGCAGGGCGAACGCGAGCTGGTATCGGACTGCCGCTCGCTCGCGCGCTTCGACCTCAAGGGCATCCCGCCGATGACCGCCGGCGCGGCGCGCGTGCTGGTGACTTTCCAGGTGGACGCCGACGGGCTGCTCTCGGTATCGGCGCGCGAGAAATCGACCGGCGCGGAGGCCGCGGTGGCGGTGAAGCCCTCCTACGGGCTCGCCGACGCCGACATCGAGCGCATGCTGCGCGACTCCTACGAGCACGCGCGCGAGGACATGCACGCCCGGGTCCTGCACGAGCACCGCGTCGACGCGCAGCGGCTGCTCGACGCAGTGAGGACCGCTTTGACGGAGGATGGGGGTCTGCTCTCCAGGCAGGAAATTGCTTCCATAGTGGAAAGAGCGGACCAGCTCCAGAAAATCGTCGATTCCAATGACCCTCGGCCGATCAAGCAGGCGACCGAGGCGCTGAACAAGGCGACCGAGGAGTTCGCCGCGCGGCGCATGGACGCCGGCGTGCGGCGTGCGCTCGCCGGCAAGTCGATCGCCAAGCTGGATGCCTAGGCTCAAGGTGCTGCCGCACGCCGCCCTTTGCCCGCAGGGCGCGGAGTTCGAGGCCGAGAGCGGCGAGTCGATCTGCGACGCGCTGCTCGAGCACGGCGTCGACATCGAGCATGCCTGCGAGAAATCCTGCGCCTGCACCACCTGCCACGTGATCCTGCGCCAGGGCTACGAGTCGCTCGCCGACCCCGAAGAGAAGGAGGAGGACCTGCTCGACAAGGCCTGGGGGCTGGAAGCGACCTCGCGCCTCTCGTGCCAGGCGAAGGTGGCCGAAGCGGACCTGGTGATCGAGATCCCTAAGTACACCATCAACTACGAGCGCGAGGGAGGCGCCCGCAAATGAAGTGGACCGACTCGCGCGACATCGCCATCGCCCTCGCCGAGAAATTTCCCGACCAGGACCCGACCAGGATCAACTTCGTGGATCTGCGCGACAAGGCGATGGGGCTCGAAGGCTTCGACGACGACCCGAAGCGCTGCGGCGAGAAGATCCTGGAAGCGATCCAGATGGCCTGGATCGAAGAAGCGGGCTAGGAAAGCGCAGGTTGTCGTCCCCGCGAAAGCGGACCCATTTCTCGAATTCCCGATGGACCTCCGAACCCTCAGGCGTGTTTTGCTTTGCACGACGCTTGCAGCCGTACTAGCAGCGACGTACGCCAGCGGTGAGCCAAAAGGCAGGAACCAACCGGGAGCACGCTTCTCGGTCGTACAGGGCAAAGGCTGGTCGGTGTGTGAGAGCTACGCGGGCTTCCTGAACAGTCTGCCCGAGAGCGAACCGTTACCCTCGTGCCATCTAAGGCGAAATCCGAGCTTGAAGGAACTGGATTGGGAAACGCTGGACGTTCACAGCAATTTGCGAATGGTGTATTCGCTCGAATATCCGCCCTATCTGAACTCCCTGCACGCGGGACGCCGTACATATTCATGACCTGGTGGGGTGACGTTCTCAAGAAGCCGTACGACAAGGTTCATGTCGGAGGGCGCATTGCCGTCTATCAGAATTTCTCGGTGCAGGGGGGTGGCGAGCCGTATGGTCTGAAAGAACGCTGTCAGGTTGGTTTCGAACTTCCTCCCGGCGTCGTTGACAGAATGACCAAATGAGCCGGCGCCCCGCGCGGGCCGCTTGTACGTCCGCTATTGGTGGATGGCCTGCCGAGCGCGGCGCCAGAGCGTCACGCGAATCGAGCGGGCGAGGATCCGATAGTGAATAAGGTGGCCCGTGTTCGGGATCGCGAAGATCCTTTCACCGCGGCGCGGGCCGGGTGTTCCGATCCTCGGATGCGCGAGGATCGACGCAAGCGCGCGATCGATGCGCTCCTCGACCAGGAAAGCGGTTCTTCGGTCCTCTGAGGCTATCCGAACGAGTATCGAGACGTAGGCGTCTAGCGCGCGCCGGTTCCAGTCAAGCCGCCTTGCGCTGGCGCCGTTCATGGGTCGCGGCGATCGCTGCCTTCGCGGTGCGGCGAGCCTGCGCATGCGGCACGGCGCCGCGCCGCTTCGCGTCTGCGTCTGACGCAAGCGACTCGCGCACGACCTGCTCGCAACAGTCGAACCCGTCGCGCAGCACGAAGCGCATCATCGAGCGCGGCGAGCGCCCGGCAGCTTTCGCGAGCTTTTCCAGCCGCTGCTGGTCGGCGGGCGAGAGGGCGAGGGGCTTCATCGCGTCGTTTCCATGAACGTGAAACGATTCTAGCATCGGCCGGTTGACCGGAACTTGGCTCGGTTCCGCCCCCGACGATCGATCGAACCGCAAAGATGGGCCCTCGCCTTCGCGGGGGCGACGAGCCTCAGAGCGGGGTGGCGTGCTCGGCCTCGGCGAGGTCGGCCTCGGCGAACACCACCTCGCGCAGCAGGCGAGTCAGGAAGAAGCTCTTGCCGGTGTCGCCCGACGCGGCGGTTTTGCCGCGATCGAGGCCGAAGGCGCGCGTGAGGGTGCCGAGCACGCGGTCGATGGGGTTGCCTTCCTGCGTGCCGCTCGTGAAGTACACGCCGCGCAGGAGCAGTGGCCGCCCGTTGACGTGCGTGCTGAAAGCGAGCGCGAGGAACTCGCCGAGCAGCGGGCCGACGGCGTGGAACTGCTGCGGGAAGCGGTAGATCGCGGCGCGGCGCTGCAGGTCGGGCTCCTCGTACAGCCGCGCCAGCGTTTCGGCGCCGAGCCGCGCCTCGAGCGCGGCGAAGTCCTTCGCATACGGCTCCGCGATGAGCGCCGGGTCGACGCCGAGGTCGAAGGTGGTGCCCCATACCTGCGCTCGCCCGTCGGGGCCGAGGTCGCCGAAGAACTCGGCGAAGCCGGCGAGCAGGTCGGACTTGGTGACCAGCACGTAGACCGGAAAGCGCGCGCCGAGCACCGCGTACATCTCTGAGAGCCGCATGCGCACGTGTCCGGCAAAGCGCGCGCGCTCGGCCTTGGTCCAGAGCAGCAGGTCGGAGACGTTGACGCTCACCAGCGCGCCGTTGAGCGGCGCCTGCGGCCGGTGCTCGCGCAGCAGTTCGAGGAATCCGCGCCACGCCGCGGCATCGGCGCGCGCGTCGCTGTCCTGCGTCGTATAGCGGCCGGCCGTGTCGAGCAGGACCGCCTCGTCGGTGAACCACCAGTCGCAGTTGCGCGTGCCGCCGACGCCCGCGACCGGCGCCGCGCCGTCCTCGGAGCGCAGCGGGAAGCGCAGGCCGGAGTTGAGCAGCGCCGTGGTCTTGCCGGAGCCGGGCGCGCCGATCATGACGTACCAGGGCAGCGCTTCGATCGACGCCGCGCTGCCCGAGCTCGCGAGCTCCGCCGCCGCCTCGCGGAAGCGCACCCGCAGCGTTTCCAGCTCCTTGGCGACCCGCTCGTCGCTCGCCGTGCCGCTGCCGGCGATGTCCTCGAGCAGCCCGTTCATTTCGGCGCCTGCAGCGTGATCTCGAAGCGGCGGTTGCGCGCCCGAGCGGCCGCGCTTGCGCCGGCGGCGAGCGGCTCCGCGTCGCCGCGGCCCTCCGCGCGCACGCGCTTCGGATCGGCGAGCGCCGCGGCGAGCAGGCGTGCCACCGACTGCGCGCGCGCCTCGGACAGCGCCTGGTTGGAGGCGAACTTCTCGTGGACCGGCGTCGCGTCGGTGTAGGCGGTCACCAGGATGCCCCCCGGCACGCGCTCGAGTGCCCGCGCCAGCTGCGCGACGAGCGGCTTCAGCCCCGGATTCAGCTCTGCGCTGCCCGGCGCGAACTGGTTGCTGCTGCGCAGCCGCAAAGCGACGCGCCCGCCCGCGCGCTCGACTGCGAACGAGCGCTGAGGCAGCGCCGCAAGCGGATCCTGCACCGCCGCCGCCGCCGGAGCAGCGGGCATCGACGGAGAAGCGGGCACCGCCGGAGCAGCAGATCCGGACGGGGCGGTCGTCGCGGCGGCGGATCTGGCGGCGGTCTTCGCCGGCTCCGTCGCGCCGTTGTCCTCGGTCAGCCGGAGCACCGCGAGATAGCCGACGAAGATCACCGCCGCGACGCCGGCGACGACCGCGGGAATCGCGCGCCGCGGCAGGCGCGCCAGCGACCAGCGCGGCGGCAGCGCGTCCTCCGGGGCGGGCTCGGGCGCCGGCGCGTGGACCTTGGCTTCCACCAGCGCCGCGGTCTGCAGCGCGGCGTCGACCTGCGCCTGCGCGCGCGGCGTGCGCCACCGCTCCGAAAGGCCGTCGAGCGGCCGCGGCCGGCGCGCCTGGATCAGCTGGTAGAGCCGGTCGCGCGCCTGAAGGAGCGCCTGGCGGCCGCCCTCGCTGCCGCGGTGGCGGCCCTCGAAGCCGAGCGCGAGGCAGACGTAGTAGAACTCGACCAGGTCCGCGTTGCCTGCCGGGTCGGCGCAAATCTCCTCGAGGCGCGCGAAGAAGCCCTCGCCGCCGTCGCTCTCGCCGCGCGCCGCCTGCAGCATGCCGTTCTCGATCCAGTCGCGCCCCCAGGGCGTGGCGGCGGCGGCGTCGTCCAGCAGCGCGCACAGCGCGTATGCTGCCGCGTCGCTTACGCGCTCCGGCACGTCGCCGCCGAGCGCGGCGTCGTTGAAGGCCTCGAGCTGGCCGAGCAGCATGCCGCGCAGATGAGATGGATTCTTGAGTCGCAGCGTCTGGCGGATCTGCGGCACCGCTGCGAGAATTGCGTTCGCCATTCCGACCAAGGGGTTTACGCCCCCTAGCGATGACAGTGTGACCTGCAGCGTCTCAGGCCGCGCTTGCGGGGCAAACGGATTCTTCTTGGCCTTTCGTCCAACACGTGGAATGCGGAACGTGGCTTCTGGATCCAGTGCGGCCTGCTGCGCTGCAGGGGCAACGGTGGCCTCCGGGTCGAACGGTACGCCGTGGAACGTGGCCTCGGCGTCAGGTTCCGGGTTCGGTCGAACGATGGTTGCGTCCGGATCGGGCCCCTGCGCAGGGCCCGCAATCGTCGCCCCCAAGTCGTCCGGCGGCGCGGGCTGCGACACGGTCGCGTCCGAATCGAACGGCGGCTTGGGTTTCTCGGCCATTGTCCTGCGGGAGTCCTCCGGAGGCGACATTCTAATCGCTGCGGTCAGTCGTCGAGGCCGCTCAGCCCGCGGCGGTGCGCCAGCAGGCGCGGGCCCGCGATCCGGTAGACGACCATGCCGGGCCAGGCGAGGCGTCCGGCGGGCTTGCGGCTGAACAGCACGCCATCCGCGCGGGCGCGTATGGGCGTGCGGGCCCGGGCGCCGCGCGGATCGAGGGGGTCGATCACCTCGCAGACCGTCGCGCCGCGGCGCACGCGATCGCCCGCGCTCGCGCGGTAGACCAGGATTCCGGTGCGCGGGGCGTAGCCGACGTCCATGCCGCCGATCGGCGTGGCCTGCGCCCTGAGGCGGGGCAGGGGGCCGGCCCGGCCGCGGATCACTCCGCGGCGCACCAGGAAGCGAAACAGGTTGCGGGCGTCGGCCGCCCCCAGCGCGTCGCTGACGTCGTGGCGGCTGCGGTACTCGACCGTCGCCGACAGGCAGGCCAGCGGGACGCGGGCGCCGGAAAACCGCGCCGCGAGGCGGGGCCACAGCGCGCCGTTGACGCCCGAGAAGGTGGTGGTTTCCGGATAGGGATCGTTGTACAGCGTCGCCTCGGCGCCGAGATCCGCGGCCAGCACGCGCGCCGGCCCCGGCCAGTCGGAGCGCGAGATGAACAGGTGCAGCGCCGCCTGCGCGTCGCAGTGCAGGTCGAGCACGACGTCGGCATCCGCCGCCAGCGTCATCGCCGCGATGCGCATCGCCTGCAGCTCGTTGGCGGGCCTGAGCGCGGCGAGCGCCGCGAGCGCGGCGCGGCGGATCAGCGCGACGTTCTTCGCCGCGTCCGCGCCCAGCCTCGCGCCGACCCGCTCGGCCACCGCGGCCGAGAGCTCGGGCCAGTTGCGGTTGAAGTTGTCGCGGCCGAGGAAGTCGTAGCGGCCGAGGTGCTCGTTGCCGACCAGCTGCGAGAGGCCGATCGGGTTGACGGCGGGCACCACCACGATCTCGCCATGCACGCGGCGCCGGCGGTCGGCTTCGGCGAGCATCGGCATGAGGTGGTGCAGCGCCATCGCGCCGGGCAGCTCGTTGGCGTGGATCGCGGCCTGCAGGTAGGCCTTCGGGCGGGCGCCGGGCGTGCCGAAACGGTGCACCGTCAGCACTCTGCGGGTGCCCGGCGTCATCGCGGGCAAGCGGACGTAGTTCTGCGAATGGGGCATGAAATCCTCGTCTGGGAGCGACGCCATTGTCCGGGTTTCCGGAGTAAACTCCAGCCGCCCCGATCCGGGGGAAATATCTGGGAGGAGCCCGCTCATGGACGAACATGGCCTGAGAAATCTCATTGCGCAGGTACGGGCCGGCAAGCTATCGCGGCGCGGGTTCATCCGGATGATGGTCGGCCTCGGCCTGACCGCGCCGCTCGCGACTCAGATGCTGGTGCACTCGGGGCTGGGCTACGCGCAATCGGGCTCCGCCTACAAGCCGACCAGGCGCGGCGGCGGCGGCACGCTCAAGTGCCTGTGGTGGCAGGGCGCCACGCTGCTCAACCCGCATTTCGCGGTCGGCACCAAGGACCAGGAGGGATCCCGCATCTTCTACGAGCCGCTCGCCGGCTGGGACGCCGACGGCAACCTGGTGCCGATGCTCGCGGCGGAGGTCCCGACGCTGCAGAACGGCGGCCTCGCGCGCGACGGCAAATCGGTGATCTGGAAGCTCAAACGCGACGTGCAATGGCACGACGGCAAGCCGTTCACCGCGGACGACGTCGTGTTCAACTGGGAGTACGCCACCGACCCGGCGACCGCGGCGACCACGATCGGCGACTACAAGGATTGCAAGACCGAGAAGCTCGACGCCCATACCGTCAAGATCTCATTCGAGAAGCCGACTCCGTTCTGGGCGGATCCCTTCGTCGGCGCGCGCGGCATGATCATCCCCAAGCACCTGTTCGAGAACTATCGCGGCGCGAAGTCGCGCGAGGCGCCGACCAACCTCAAGCCCGTCGGCACGGGTCCCTACAAGTTCGTCGACTTCAAGCCGGGCGACATCGTGCGGGGCGCGATCAACACCGCGTACCACGAGCCGAACAAGCCGTACTTCGACGCTATCGAGATGAAGGGCGGCGGCGACGCGGTCTCGGCGGCGCGCGCGGTGCTGCAGACCGGCGAGTACGACTACGCCTGGAACGTCCAGGTCGAGGACGACGTGCTGCGGCGGCTGGAAGAGGGCGGCAAGGGGCGCAGCCAGTTCACGCTCGGCGCGAACATCGAGCACATCCAGCTGAACACCACCGACCCGTGGAAGGAAGTCGACGGCGAGCGCTCCAGCCTCAAGACGACGCACCCGCTGTTCTCCGATGCGGCGGTGCGCAAGGCGCTCAGCATGCTGGTCGACCAGGAAAGCGTGCAGAAGTACATCTACGGGCGCGCCGGCATCGTCACCAGCAACTTCCTCAACAACCCGCCCCGCTTCGTGTCGCACAACACCAAGCGGGAGTTCAACATCGACAAGGCGAACCAGGTGCTGGAGGCGGCCGGCTGGAAGAAGGGGCCGGACGGCATCCGCGCCAAGGACGGCAAGAAGCTGAAGATCGTCTACCAGACCTCGATCAACGCGCCGCGGCAGAAGAACCAGCAGATTGTGAAGCAGGCGTGCCAGAAGGCCGGCATCGACGTCGAGCTGAAGTCGATTACCGCCTCGGTGTTCTTCTCCTCCGATGTCGCGAACCCGGACACCTACACCAAGTTCTACTCCGACATCCAGATGTACACCACGACGATGCCGCAGGCGGACCCGCAGGTGTTCATGAACCAGTTCTGCTCCTGGGAGGCGGCGACCAAGGCGAACAAGTGGCAGGGTCGCAACATCACACGCTGGCGCAACGACGAGTACGACAAGACCTTCCGCGCCGCGGAGAGCGAGCTGGATGCAGTCAAGCGTGCGGCGATGTTCATCCACATGAACGATCTGGTGATCGACGACGTGGTGGTCATCCCGGACATGTATCGGCCGCTCGTGTCGTCGGTGGCGAAGAACCTGCACGTATCGCCGTCGGGTTGGGACAACGACTTCTGGAACCTGAGGGACTGGTACCGGGAGACCTAGCCGCGGGCGGCTAGATGGGCAGGTACCTCGCCCGCCGCCTGCTCATCGCGATCCCGAGCATTCTCGGGATCAGCGTGGTGCTGTTCACGGTGCTGGCGCTCGCGCCGGGCGATCCGTTCAGCGAGCTTGCCACCAACCCGGCAATCCCACCCGAGGTGCAGGCCAATCTGCGCGCGAGCTTCGGCCTGGACGATCCGGTCTGGCTGCGCTACGTGCACTGGTTTACCGCGATGCTGCACGGCGACTGGGGCTTCTCGTTCGCCAGCCGGGTAAACGTCGACCTGCTGATCCTGCAGCGGCTTCCGGCCACCCTCGCGGTGGTCGGCGCCTCGCAGTTGCTCGCGCTCGCGATCGCGCTGCCGGTCGGCATCTACGCCGCCACGCGGCCGTACTCGCTGTTCGACAAGGTCGCCAGCACGCTCGCGTTCGCGGGCTTCTCGCTGCCGACCTTCTTTACCGGGATCCTCTTCATCCTGGTCTTCAGCGTGCGCCTGGACTGGCTGCCGATCGTGTACCGCAGTGACATCGGCGCCACCGGCTGGCGCTTCTACTGGGAGCACGTGCGCCAGGCCATCATGCCGGTCGCGGTGCTCGGGGTTTTCCAGGGCGCCTCCTGGACGCGCTACGTGCGCGCGGCGGTGCTCGAGGTGATCCGGCTCGACTACGTCGTCACCGCGCGCGCCAAGGGCCTCGCCGAGCGGGTCGTCGTCCTGAAGCACGTGCTGCGCAACGCGCTGATCCCGGTGGTGACGCTGGTCGCGCTGCAGATGCCGGTCGTGTTCGGCGGCGCCATCATCACCGAGCAGATCTTCCGCGTCCCCGGCATCGGCTCGCTGCTGATCGACGCGATCCTCGCCAACGACACGCCGGTCATCATGGCCGTGACCTTCGTGTTCGCGATCCTGGTGATCCTGTTCAACCTGCTCGCCGACGTGCTGTATGGCTGGCTCGACCCCCGCATCTCCTACCGCTGAAGCGGCGGCCGCCTGGGGCGGCCCGGCGCGGCGCCGCGCCGGCCTCGGGCTGGAGGCCTGGCGGCGCTTCCGGCGCCACCGGCTCGCGCTCGCCGGCGCGGTGATCCTCGGCCTGATGGTGCTGGCGGTGCTCGCCGGGCCGCTGGTCTGGAAGATCCCGATCAACGATATCGACTTTGCGGCGCGCCTCAAGGGGTTCTCGCTCGCGCATCCGCTCGGCACCGACGACCTCGGCCAGGACCTGCTCGCGCGCATGCTGTACGGGGGCCGCATCTCGCTTTCGGTCGGGCTCGCGGCCATGGTGATCGCCGTGGTCGTGGGCACCGTGATCGGGGCGCTGGCCGGGATCTCGCGCGGCAGCGTGGACGCGGCGCTGATGTGGCTCACCGACCTGTTCCTGGCGCTGCCCCAGCTGCCGCTCCTGCTGCTCATCATCTACCTGTTTCGCGACGCGCTGCGCGCGGTCTTCGGGCCCGAGATCGGCATCTTCCTGATGATCGTGGTGGTGATCGGCGGCCTGCGCTGGATGCCGGTGGCGCGGCTGGTGCGGGCGCAGTTCCTGTCGCTGCGCGAGAAGGAATTCGTCGAGGCGGCGCGCGCCCTCGGCGCGACGCGCCTGCGCCTGGTGCTGCGCCACATCCTGCCCAATGCGCTCGGTCCGGTGATCGTCGCCGGCACGATCGAGGTGGCCGCGGCGATCATCGCCGAGTCGACCCTGTCGTTCCTCGGCCTGGGGTTCCCGCCCGACATCCCGACCTGGGGCCGGATCCTGTACGACGCCAAGGACCATCTCGACGTCGCGCCGCACTGGACGCTCGTGCCCGGCGCCGCGATCTTTCTCGCGGTGCTGTCGATCAACTACCTGGGCGACGGGCTGCGCGACGCGCTCGACCCGCGCCGGGTGCTCTAGCGCGCCGCATGGGCGAGCGACTGCTCGAGATCCACGGGCTGCGGACCCACTTCGCCACCGACGACGGCATGGTGCACGCGGTGGACGGCGTCGACCTGTCGATCGACCGCGGCGAGACGCTCGGGGTCGTCGGGGAGTCCGGCAGCGGCAAGAGCGTCACCGCGCTCAGCATCACGAAGCTGCTCGCCATGCCGCCGGGACGGATCGTCGGCGGCCGGATCCTGTGGCGCGGACGCGACCTGGTGCCGCTCGGGCCGAAGGAGATGCGCCGCATCCGCGCGCGCGAGATCGCGATGGTGTTCCAGGAGCCGATGACCTCGCTCAACCCCGTGTTCACCATAGGCGAGCAGATCGCCGAGGTGATCCGGCTGCACGAAGGCCTGGCGCGGCGCGCCGCGCTGGAGAAGACCGTCGAGATGCTGAGGCTGGTGCATATCGCGCACCCGGAGCAGCGCGTGCACGACTACCCGCACCAGATGTCCGGCGGCATGCGCCAGCGCGTCATGATCGCGATGGCGCTGTCGTGCAATCCGATGCTGCTGATCGCCGACGAGCCGACCACGGCGCTCGACGTCACGATCCAGGCGCAGATCCTGGATCTGCTCGGCGAGCTGAAGCAGCGCCTCGGCATGGCGGTGATGCTGATCACCCACGCCATGGGCGTGATCGCGGAAACGGCGCAGCGAGTGGTCGTGATGTACGCCGGCCGGGTGGTCGAGGAGGCGCCGGTCGGGGAGCTGTTCGCGAGCCCGCGCCACCCTTATACGCAGGGCCTGATCCGATGCATCCCGCGCGTAGACGCCTCGGCAGGCGTCAGGTCCCGCCTCGAGGCGATCGCGGGCGTGGTGCCGAGCCTGCTCGAGCCGCCGCCGGGGTGCCGCTTCGCGCCGCGCTGCCCTCACGCGCGCGCGCTGTGCACGGCCGCCGACCCGCCGCTGCGCGAGATCGCGCCGGGCCACAAGGCCGCCTGCGTGCTGGTCTGACGCCATGGCCCCGCCGCTGCTTCGCGTCGACAACGTCGTCAAGCACTTCCCGCTCAAGGGCGGGCTGCTGCAGCGCGACGTCGAGCGGGTGCACGCGGTCGACGGCGTGAGCTTCGACATCTCCGCGGGCGAGACGCTCGGGCTGGTCGGCGAGTCGGGCTCCGGCAAGTCGACCACCGGACGCTGCGTCCTGCGCCTGATCGAGCCGACCTCGGGCCAGGTCTGGTTCGACGGCAGGAACGTCACCGCGATGGAGGGCGAGGCGCTGAGGCACCTGCGGCGCGAGATGCAGATCATCTTCCAGGACCCCTACGCGTCGCTCAACCCGCGCATGACGGTGGGCGGGATCATCGCCGAGGCGCTGGTGATCCACCGCCTGGCGCGCACGCGGCGCGAGTTCGAGGAGCGCGTCGTGGGCCTGCTGGAGACCGTCGGCCTGCACGCCGACCACGCGCGGCGCTACCCGCACGAGTTCTCGGGCGGCCAGCGCCAGCGCATCGGCATCGCGCGCGCGCTCGCCGTGTCGCCGCGGCTGATCGTTTGCGACGAGCCGGTCTCGGCGCTCGACGTCTCGATTCAGGCGCAGATCATCAACCTGCTCGAGGAGCTGCAGGAGAAGCTCGGCCTCACCTACCTGTTCATCGCGCACGACCTCTCGGTGGTCGAGCACATCAGCGACCGCGTCGCGGTGATGTACCTCGGCAAGATCGTCGAGATCGCTCCGGCGCGCGAGCTCTACGCGGCGCCGCGCCACCCCTATACCGAGGCGCTGCTTTCGGCGGTGCCGATCCCCGACCCGGCGGCGAGGCGCCGGCGCCTCGTGCTGCAGGGAGACGTGCCCAGCCCGGTGCGGCCGCCTTCGGGCTGCCACTTCCATCCGCGCTGCCCGAAGGCGATGCCGCGCTGCTCGCAGGAGGCGCCGCTGCTGCGCGAGGTGGCGCGCGGGCGCGTGGCGGCATGCCACCTCAATGACTAGCCTCGTCGAGTACTACGCCAAGCGCGCCGCCGAGTACGAGCGGATCTACGCGCGGCCCGAGCGGCAGGCCGACCTTGCCGTGCTGCGCGCCAGGGTAGGCGCGATGTACGCGGGTCGGCGGGTGCTCGAGCTCGCCTGCGGCACCGGCTACTGGACCGAGGTGATCGCGGCCCGGGCGGCGAGGGTAGATGCGCTGGATGTCAACGAGGAAACCCTGGAAGTGGCCAGAAGCAAGAAGATTCCCGCGGGCAAGGCGAAGTTCCTGCGCGGCGACGCGTACGCGCCGCCGGATTGCCGCAGGACGCACGACGCCCTGTTCGCCGGCTTCTGGTGGTCGCACGTGCCGCTGGCGCGGCTCGATGCCTTTCTCGAAGCTGCCGCGAGCGCCGTGGCGCCTGGCGCGCTGGTCGCGTTCCTCGACAACCGCTACGTCGATGGCTCGAGCACGCCCGTGTCGCGCACGGACGCCGAAGGCAACACCTACCAGCAGCGCCGGCTCGAGGACGGCAGCGCCCACGAGGTGCTGAAGAACTTCCCGGCGGAGGGCGACCTGATCCGGCGCGCCTCGCGCCATGGCTGGGGCGCGCACGTCGAGCTGCTCGAGCACTACTGGCTGCTCAGCTTCTGGAGCCACGCGTGAGCCTCTTCCTGGAGCTGCGCGGCCCGCGCCGGGCGGCGATCCCCCTGGTGCTCGATTCGCCGCACTCCGGCAGGAAGTTCCCGGACGATTTCGGCGCCGCGGTCAGCGAGGCGGAGCTGCGCGAGGGCGAGGACAGCTTCGTCGACGAGCTG
>DATJXO010000046.1:0-11024 GCA_035500055.1 Burkholderiales bacterium
ACGATCAGGATTTCGGCGCTCGGCGCGATGTTGTAGCGCGGCGCGAACCGAGGCGCCGCGTCCAGGCCGAACTACAGCGCGACCACCTCGGGAGCGGCATGGAGCGCATAGCGTCCGCACATGCGGTCGATTATGGCAGGGCGGGTAGAATCGGCCCATGATCATCGAGTCGCTGCTCGACACCGATCTCTACAAGTTCACCATGATGCAGGTAGTGCTGCATCATTTTCCAGGCGCCCAGGTCGAATACACCTTCCGTTGCCGCACGCGCGACGTGGACCTGGCGCCGCATTTCGATGACATGCGCGATGCCATCGGCGATCTCTGCGCGCTGCGGTTCGGCGACGACGAACTCGCCTACCTGCGCGGGCTGCGCTTCATGAAGTCGGACTTCGTGGATTTCCTTGGCCTGTTCCATTTCAACGCCAAGTACATCCAGATGCGGCGGCTCCCGGACGAGCCGCCGGGCATCGAGATCGTGATCCGGGGGCCCTGGCTGCATACCATCCTGTTCGAGATCCCGGTGCTGGCGGTGGTGTCGGAGGTCTATTTTCGCCGTAGCCGGCCGCGCCCGGACTACGACGGCGGCCGCCGCCGTCTGGCGGAGAAGATCGAGATGGTGCGCCGGACCAACCCCGCGCTCGGCTTCAAGGTCTCGGACTTCGGCACGCGCCGGCGCTTCTCGCGGCAATGGCACGACGAGATCATCGGTACCCTGAAGCGCGAGGTCCCGGAAAGCTTCGCCGGCACCTCCAACGTATGGCTCGCCATGAAGCACGGCGTGACGCCGCTCGGCACCATGGCGCACGAGTACATGCAGGCCTGCCAGGCGCTCGGTCCGCGCCTGCGCGATTCCCAGGTGTTCGCGTTCGACGTCTGGGCGAAGGAGTACCGCGGCGACCTCGGCATCGCGGTCGCGGACACCTACGGCACGGACGCGTTCCTGCGCGACTTCGACATGTACTTCTGCAAGCTGTTCGACGGCGCGCGCCACGACTCGGGCGATCCGTTCGAATGGGGCGAGCGGCTGATCGCCCATTACCGGAAGAACCGCGTCGATCCTCGCACCAAGCAGCTGATCTTTTCCGATCAGCTGTCGTTCCCCCTGGCGATCGAGATTGCGCGGCGCTTCCATGGCCGTGCCATCACCGCGTTCGGCATCGGGACCAACCTGACCAACGATCTCGGCTATGACGCGCTGAACATCGTCATCAAGATGACGGAGTGCAACGGCCAGCCCGTGGCGAAGGTTTCCGACGCGCCAGGCAAGACCGTCAGCAAGGACCCGGGCTACCTCGCGTATCTGCGCAAGGTCTACGGGCTCGAGCGGACCGAGGCGGGTTGAGCGCCGCACCGCGCAATACCGCGGTCGCGGTGCTCGCGACCTGCTTCGCGCTCAACATGTTCGGGCGCGGCCTGGGCGAATCCTACGCGGTATTCCTGCTGCCGCTCGAGCGAGAGTTCGACTGGTCGCGCTCGGAGCTGACCGGCATGTACGCGATCTACCTGCTGGTCAGCGGTTTTGCCGCGCCGCTCGTGGGGATGCTGTTCGACCGGGCCGGTCCGCGCTGGGTCTACGGTAGCGGGGTGTCGTGCATCGCCGCCGCCTTCCTGCTTGCGGGCTCGCTTACTCGGCTGTGGCAGTTCTATCTGCTGATCGGCGTGACCGTGGGCATCGGCGTCTCGCTGACGGGGATGGTGTCGGCCTCGGCGCTGCTGTCGCGCTGGTACCAGGAGCGCCTGTCGCGCGCGATCGGGGCCGCGTTCTCGGCGATGGGCATCGGCATCATCACGTTCGTGCCGCTCGCCCAGTACCTCGTCGGGCACTACGGCTGGCGCAGCGCGTACCGCGCCCTCGGCGCGTTGCTGGCTGCGCTGCTGCCGGTGGTGGTGATCGCCGTGCCCTGGCGGCGCTTCGCGGCCGGGCATTCGAGCGAGCGCCCGAGCGGACGATCGGCATCCCAGAGCGACTGGACGCTGCGCGCCGCCGCGCGCACGCGCATCTACTGGGGCATGGCGCAGGCGTTCTTCTTCACCGCGACGGGCATGTTCGCCATCATGGTGCAGCTGGTGGCGTTCTTCGTGGATGCCGGGTTTTCCCCCCTCGCGGCGGCGACCGCCTACGGCGTCTGCGGCATGCTCTCGGCGGGGAGCGTGATGGGCAGCGGGTTCCTCGTCGAGCGCTTCGGATATACGCGGACCGTGACCGCGAGCTTCGCGGCGACGATGACCGGGATGGTGCTGCTGCTCGCGCTCGCGGCGCACCCCTCGGGCGCGCTGCTCGCCGCATTCGTACTCATCTTCGGCATGGCGATGGGGGTGCGCGGCCCCATCATCTCGTCGATCTGCGCGCGCCACTTCGCGGGCGCCAACGTGGCGACGATCTACGGCACGATCTTCGCCACCAACTCGCTGGGCGCGGCGCTGGGCTCGCTGGTGGGCGGGGCGCTGCACGACCTCACCGGCGGCTATGCGGTGGGGCTGGGCTTCTCGCTGGCGGCGATCGGGATCGCCTCGATGCCGTTCTGGACGGTGCCGGCGCTGCGCGACTTTCGCTAAGCCGCTACGGAGACTCCCTGGATGGCATGCCGCGCGATCGCCTGCGCGACCAGCCCTTTCGCCTTCACGTCCGCGGCGAAGCCGCGCAGCCACGCCGCAGCCGCGGCCCGGCCCTTGGGCGTGCCAATCGCCTGTTGCACGGCGGTGAACCGGCCTTCGAGGATGCGCGAGCCGGGCAGACGGGCGTGGTCCTTGACGAGGCGGGGCAGGAGGCCGGCAAGCACTTCCAGTTTTTGCCCGACGAATAACTCGTAGGACCCGTCGATGCCTTCGGCCCGGACCAGCTGGGCGTGGCGAATGTTGCGGCTGAGCCAGAGGTCGTAGGCGCTTTTCGCCGCGACCGCGACGCGCACACCCGTGCGATCGACCTCGGCGGGAGACCGGATCGGGGATCCGGCCGGCACGAGGTAGGTCGCCGGGATTTCGAGGTACGCCTCGGTGAAATCGATCTCCTGCGCGCGCTGCGGCTCGGCGCCGAGGAAGGCGACATCCCAGGCGCCGGAAGCCGCGGCGTCGGCGAGCTGCCCGGCGCCGGGATAGTGCACGAACTCGATCTCCGCACCCAGCCGGCGCCCCAGCTCGGCCGCGAGGTCGGGAACGATGCCGCGGACGCCGCCGCCCGCCGCGTCCTTCTGCACCAGCAGGAAGTTGCCGTGATTCACGCCGATGCGAAGCTTCCCGGCCGGCGTGAGCTGCTTGCGTGCCTCATCGACTTTGCTTTCCATAGTCCCTCCCGGTGGCAATTCAGGCCGAAGCAATGGCCTTCATTCTGCGAATGCGCTCCTTGAGCGTGCAGCCCCTCAGGTCGGCGGCCCCGCGCTCCGTGACCACCACGCCCGCCTCGCTGCGCGGCGTGGCGACCGGGCCCTGAAGGGTCTCGACCACGCGCGCCGCCGGCACGACGAGGAGCGACACGCCGCCGGGAGACTGGTTCGCTGCCCGCACGAAATCGAGCGCGCCGCCGACGGCACCGAGATAGCGGCCGCCCGCAACCTCGGCGTTGACCTGGCCGGTGAAATCAACCTCGATCGCCGAGTTGATCGCGACGAACCGCTCCAGGGCCATCAGCACCTTCGGGTCGTGCGTGAATTCGACCGACCGCAGCCGGACCGCCCGATTGTCGCGCGCGAGGTCGAACAGGGGGCGTGCCCCCATCAGCATCGCGCAATCCACTCGTTCCACCGCGCCGCCGGCGAGCAGCGCGCCGACGCTGTCGCCCGCGGTTCCCGAATGCACCCGGAGCCGCTTCCTCTCCATGAGCGCCATTCCGACCGCGTCCGGCAGCGCGCCGAGCCCGAACTCGAGCACCGCGCCATCCGGAACGAACTCGGCGGCGTGCCGCCCGATCGCCGCCTCCAGCGCGCCGGCGCGCGCCGGAGGCGCCGGCGCCGGGTCGCGCGAGGATTCGACGGCGAGGGCGATATCCTCTCGGCGCAGCAGGCGCTCGGTATAGGTCCATGGCACCCGGTCGTTGATTTCGACGACGAGCGCTCGCGCGGCCTCGATCGCCGGGATGAGATAGTCCGCGGCGAGTCCGAGGCTGTACTCGCCGCGCGCGTTCGGGGGGCTGACTTGCGCCAGCACCACGTCGCAGGGTATCGCGCCGCGGCGGATCAGCGCGCCCAGGCGCGAGTATGGGTGCGGGTGGATGTCCAGTACGCCGGCCTCCGCCAGGGCGCGATTGTGGCCCGCGCCGCAATAGGCCGAGAGCTGGAGGTGGTCGGCGTGCTCGGGTTTCACGACGCCGGAATAGTTGACGCCGAGGAACAGTCGCGCGCCGCTGAGCGCGGCGCGCTGCGCGACCAGCGCTTCGGCGAGCGTCTGCGGCTCGGCGCAAGCCTGCCCCATGACCACGCCGTCGCCGGGGCGAATCACGGCGGCGAGGTCGGGCTGCATGCCGGCGATGCTAACATTCGCGCTCGCTTTTCGAGGAGAGAACGACGATGCTCGACGCCAATTCACTCGATGTCATCTTCCGTCAGGCACGCACCCACAACGCGTTCAGCGGCGGGGTGAGCGATGCGCAGCTGAAGGAACTCTACGACCTCCTCAAATGGGGGCCGACGACGATGAACACGCAGCCGGCGCGCTTCGTGTTCGTGCGCTCGAAGGAAGCAAAGGAGAAGCTCAAGCCCGCGCTCAGTCCCGGCAACCTCGACAAGACCATGGCGGCCCCGGTCACCGCGATCATCGCCTACGACTCGCTGTTCTACGAGTTCCTGCCGAAGACCTTCCCGCACCGTCCGGATGCCGCCAACGGCTTCCGCGGCGAGGAGAAGAAGGCGTCGAACGACCGCGTGGCGCTGCGCAACGGCTCCCTGCAGGGCGCCTACCTCATCGTCGCGGCGCGCGCGCTCGGCTTGGATTGCGGGCCGATGTCCGGCTTCGACAATGCGAAGGTCGACGCCGCGTTCTTTCCGGATGGGCGGTGGAAATCGAATTTCCTCTGCAACCTGGGCAAGGGAGACCCGGCCAAGGTCATGCCGCGCAATCCGCGCCTCGACTTCGAGGAGGCCTGCCGCATAGAATGAGATCGGTGCGGTTCAAGCAGGTCGACGTCTTCACGCGTGAGCCGTTCCGCGGCAACCCGGTCGCCGTCGTACTCGAGGCCGGCGGCCTCGATGCCGGCGAAATGCAGCGCATCGCTGCCTGGACCAACCTGTCTGAGACGACGTTCGTGCTGCCGCCGACTTCGCGCGGGGCGGACTACAGGCTACGCATCTTCACGCCTCGCATGGAGCTGCCCTTCGCGGGCCACCCGACGATCGGCAGCGCCCACGCGGTGATCGAAGGGGGTATCGCTGCGCCGAAGGGCGGCAGGCTGAACCAGGAATGCGGCGCCGGCACCGTGGCGCTCGAGGTCGAAGCCGGCACGATCTGGCTCGCGTCGCCCGAGTGGTCGATGTCGGCCGTCGCGCCGGCCGAGATTGCGCAAGCCGAGCAGGCGCTCGGGCGCCGGTTTGAGGGAGAACCGCTGATCGTCAACGTCGGGCCGCGCTGGCTCGTCGGCGCGATGAAGGACGCCGTGGCGGTGGCGGCGTTGCAGCCGGACATGGCGAGCCTGGCGGCGCTGAGCCGCGACCTGGAGATTGGGGGCGCGACCGTTTACGGCACCGCGGACGACGGCCAAGCCGCGTTCCACGTCCGCTCCTTCGCGCCGGCGCACGGCATTCCCGAGGACCCCGTTTGCGGCAGCGGCAATATCGGTGTCGCGGCCTACTTGGCGCACACCGGACAAGCGGCGCGGGTGGGCGAAGAGTATGCCGTGCGGCAGGGGATGCAGCTCGGCCGCGACGGGCGCGTGCGGGTCCGCATGCGCGAGGACCGGATTCTCCTCGGCGGAAGCGCGGTCACCTGCGTCGAGGGTCGGCTGAGGCTGTAGCGGCCGGCGCGGCCTGCAACTGATAGCATCGGGCAGTGCTCCCGATTGTCGAGCTGAAAGGCAACGCATTCGAGCGCGGGCGAGCCCACGGCAGCCAGGCTCGCTCTCGCGTAGAGCGTTCGCTCGCCAACTATGCCGGGCTGTTCGCGTTTGCGGGCCTGGCCTGGGACGAGGCGCTGCGCCGGGCGCGCGGCTTCCGCGACGTCATCGGCGGGTTCGACGGCACGCTGCTTCAGGAAATCGAGGGTATCGCGGTTGGCGCCGGGCGCGCCGTGGACGAGATCCTGGCGCTCAACGTCCGCACCGAGATTCTCCCTCCCTCCTATCTCGCGGGCGACACCGGCGAGTGCACCGCCATCGCGGTGGCCGCCACAGCGAGCGCCACGGGCGGAACGCTGCTGGCACAGAACTGGGACTGGATCGGCGCACAGCGCGACTCGCTGGTGGTGCTGCGCGTCCCCCCGGGCGACCTTCCAGGGCACCTCACCCTGACCGAGGCGGGCATGCTCGCCAAGATCGGCCTCAACGGCGCGGGCTTCGGCGTGTGCCTCAATATCCTTCGCTCGGTGCATGACAACGGGAAGCCGGGGATGCCGGTCCACGTTCTGCTGCGTGCGCTGCTCGGTTGCGCCGGCGTCGCCGAGGCCGTGGCGCTCGCGTCCCGGCTCGCCTTCGGAGGATCGTCCAACATCCTGTGCGCGGATCGCGGCGGCCGGGCGGCGAGCCTGGAATTCTCGCCGCGCGGGCTGCGCGTGCTGCGAGGCGACGGCGCGACGCTCTGCCATACGAATCATTTCCTGCATGCCGACACGCAGGGCTGGCAGGCAGAGCTTGCGACCAATCTTTCCAGCGAGCCGCGGCTCGAGTGCGCGCGGCGCCACGCCTCGGCGCGCGCGCGGCACGGCATCGCCGACCTCGAGCGCCTGCTGCGGGACGAGTCGGCCGGGCTGCTCTCCATCTGCCGCCATCCCGACCCCGAGCTGCCGCCGCAGCTTCGGGTCGAGACCGTTGCTTCCGTGATCATGGAGCTCGAACGCGGCGTGATGCATCTGGCTCCCGATATTCCGTCGCGCTGCGACTACCGCCCCGTGGCGCTCTCCGGGGAGGCCGCCCACGCCTGAGCGGGGCGTCACCGTAACCGAGCTCCTCATCGCGCTGGCGGCGCTGGGCGTCCTCGCGATGGTCGGCGTGCCTGCGCTGGGCGAGTTCCTGGCGAACCACCGGGTGCGCGATGCAGCGGAGGCGCTGCGGGACACGCTGCTGCAGGCGCGCGCGCAGGCCGTGACACGACGCAGGGACGTCGATTTCCCGCTGCCGGCGCCCGTGCGAGGGCCGATCGACGATGCTTCCGAGGATTCTTCGGAAGTCGCCATCGTGGTGACCTATCCGCTCGGCCGGGCGGCGGCAAACGTGATCCGCTTCAATGCGAAGGGCGGCACCGACCTCGCCGGGCCGGTGACGCTCGACGTCTCGGCACCGGGCGCCGGGGCCTGCTCCACGCCGAACGCGCCCGGGCCGATAGATTGCCTCCGCGTGCGCGTGTCGCCGTCGGGGCAAGTGGCGGTCTGCGACCCGTCGCCCGGGGCGAAGAATGCGCCCGGCTGCCCCTAGCGCGGGCACGCGGCCTCAGACGGCCAGATATCGAGCGAGTGCCGGACCGCTGGCGGCCGGATCGTCGACCGCGCCGGAGAAGCGGACGCGGCCGGAATCGAGCACGCAGACGCGGTCCGCGACGCGGCGGGCGAGACGCGGGTTCTGCTCTGCCAGCAGCAGCGCCATGCCTTCGCGCTTGAGGGCGCCGAGCAGTCGCAGGATCGCGTCCACGACGAGGGGCGCCAGACCTTCGAGGGGCTCGTCGAGCAGGAGCGCTCGCGGGTGGCCCATCAGCGCGCGCCCGAGGGCGAGCATCTGCTGCTCGCCGCCCGAGAGGCTGCCCGCGCGGCGAGCGCGGAGCCGGCCGAGGGCTGGGAAGAGGTCGTAGAGACGCTCGGCGGACCATGCCGGCGTGCCCGCCGGCGGCGGCCGGCGCCCCGCCTCGAGGTTCTCCGCAACCGTGAGCCCGGCGAATACTCGGCGTCCCTCCGGGACATAGCCCAGCCCGAGGCGCGCGATCTCGTGCGGCTGCAGCCCTGCGATCGCCTTGTCCCCGAACACGATGTCCCCCGAAAGGAGGGTCGCCAGCCCCATGCAGGCCTTGAGCGTCGTGCTCTTGCCGGCGCCGTTGCGGCCGAGCAGGACGACCGCTTCGCCGGCGCGCAGCGAAAGATCGAGGGCGAAGACGGCGGGCGCGCGGCCGTAGCCGGCGATCAACGACCGGATTTCAAGCATCGCCGGGTTCCTCGCCGAGGTAGACGCGCCGCACCTCGGCATCGCGCCGCACCTCTGCCGGCGCGCCCTCGGCGATTACTCGTCCGTCCGCGAGCACGAGGATGCGATCGGCGTGCGCGAACACGGCGTCCATGTCGTGCTCCGTGAATAGCACGCCGATGCGCTCGTCGCGCGCGAGGGCCACTGCAAGCTGCATCAGCGCCCTTCGCTCCGCCGGCGCCATGCCTGCGGTGGGCTCGTCCATCAGCAGCACGCGAGGCCGGCCGGCGAGCGCCAGCGCGAGTTCGACGCGCTTGAGGTCCCCGTAGGCCAGCTCTGCGCACGCGCGCGACGACTGGCGCTGCAAGCCCACCTTGGCGAGAACGTCCCGCGTCTCCGCTCGCGCGCCGCCGGCGAGCGGCGAGAAGAGCGCGCCGAGCCGCCGTTCCCTTGCCGCGATGGCGACCTGGACGTTCTCCTCGACCGTCATCGATGCGAACGCCGCGGCGAGCTGGAAGGTGCGGCCGATTCCGAGCCGGCACAGCGCCGGCGCCTGCAGGCCGCGGAGCACGGTGCCGCCCAGCAGAACCTCGCCGGCGTCCGGCCGAAGCTGCCCTCCGATCAGGTTGAAGCAGGTCGACTTGCCCGCCCCGTTGGGTCCGATCATCGCCAGCAGCTCTCCTGCGGCGAGCGAGAAGCTGACATCCGCGACCGCGCGCACCCCGCCGAACGCCTTGCGCAGCCCTCGCGCCTCCAGCACGCTCATCGCGGTCGCACGCGCACGAGCGAGCCCAGGCCGCCGGGCAGCGCAAGCACCAGCGCGAGCAGGGCGAGCCCCATCGCCGCGCGCCAATAGTCGAAGCTGCGCGCGGCCCAATCCTGGAGCCAGGTGAAGAGCGCCGCGCCCCATACGGCGCCGGTCAGCGTGTGCAAGCCGCCGAGCAGCACCATGGCCAGCCCGTCCACCGAGCGCTGGATCGAGAGCGCATCCGGCGAGATCGATCCCTTGGAGAAAGCGAACAAGGCGCCGGCGACGCCCGCGGCCAGGCCCGCGAGCGCGAAGGCCGCCCACTGCAGGCGCCGCATGTCGATGCCGGTCGCCGCTGCGCGCCGCGGCGCGTCTCGCGCCGCGCGCAGCGCGTAGCCGAATGGCGAGAACACGGTGCGCCACAAGGCCAGCAGGACCAGCGCGCAGAGCAACAGCGTGAGAAGGTAGTAGGCTGGCTTGGACGCGAGCCATGGCGCCGGCCACAGGCCAATCAGGCCGTTGGAGCCGCCGGTCAGCGCGTCCCACTGCCACACCAGCGACCAGGCGATCTGCGCGAACGCAAGGGTCAGCATCGCCGCGTAGACGCCGGAACGGCGCACGCAAAACCACCCGAAGAGCGCGGCGGCGGCGCCGGCAGCGAGCGGCGCCGCCGCAAGGGCGGCCTCCATCGGCAGGCCGGCTCGCAGCATCAGGATCCCGGCGGCGTAGGCGCCGAGGCCGAAATAGGCCGCGTGGCCGAAGGAGTACAGGCCCGCCGTGCCGAGAATGAAGTGCAGGCTCCCGGCGAACAGCGCGAACACCAGGACATCGTTCAGCAAGACCAGCGTGTAGCCGGAGAAGGCGGCCGGCACGAGGGCCAGCGCGGCGAGCAGCGCCGCGCCGGCGACGAGAAGCGCTCTGCCCGGCGGCGCCAGCGGCGCGGGCGCCTGCGAGGGAACCTGCGCCGCCGCGGGCGCCGAGCCGAACAGCCCCCAGGGCCGGGCTACCAGCACGACAGCCATGACCAGGAATTCGAGCGCCAGCGTCGCTTCGTTCAGTCCCAGGCCGACGCAGAACGCCTTGGTTTCCGCGATGAGGAGCGCGGCCACGAAAGCCCCGGGGATCGAGCCGAGGCCGCCGACCACCACCACGACGAAGGCATCGGCGATCACCTGCATGTCCGCTGACAGCGTCGCGGGCTCGCGGGGGATCTGCAGAGCGCCGCCGAGGCCCGCCAGCAGGGCGCCGAGCGCAAACACGCTCGTGAACAGCAGGCGCTGGTTGATGCCGAGTGCCGCCGCCATTTCGCGATCCTCGGTGGCGGCGCGCAGCAGGACGCCCCAACGCGTTCTTTTGAGGAGGAGCTCGAGGCAGAGCAGGAGCAGGGGGCCGGCGAAGATCAGCAGCACGTCGTATTGCGGGAAGCTCGCGCCTGCGATCGGGATTGCGCCCTCGAGACCGGGGGCCCGCGGGCCGAGCCGGTCCTCCGGGCCCCACAGCCAGAGCGCGGCGTCCTGGACGATCAGCACGAGCGCGAAGGTGGCCAGCAGCTGCAGCAGCTCGGGCGCCCGATAGACCCGCCTCAGCACGAGCAGCTCGACGGCGACGCCCAGGACGCCCACCGCAAGGGCAGCGAGCGGCACCGCAGCCCAGAAGCCGACCCGATCCGATAGCGACACGGCGACGTACATGCCGAGCATGTACAGCGAGCCGTGGGCGAAATTGACGATGCGACTGACGCCGAAGATCAGCGACAGGCCGGCGGCCACCAGGAACAGCGAGGAGGCGCCCGCCAGTCCATTCAGGAACTGGATGAGAATAGACGCCCAACTCATTGTCTAAGCTACTTATTCATTAATGCCTTGACCGTCTCGAACGAGGGGAGGCAGTCGGCCCCGTCGGCGAAGTGCCAGTTGACCATCACCCCCTTGCCGTCGTGCACCGCGAGCTGTCCCACGTAGGCGCCCATGGTCGACTGGTGGTCGAGCGCGCGGTACACGATCGGGCCGAACGGCGTGTCCATCTCCA
>DATJXO010000047.1:0-7867 GCA_035500055.1 Burkholderiales bacterium
ACCCGCGTCTTTGAGGAGCTTCTTGACGTCTCGGGCGTACCCGGCCACACGCTAGGCCGCTTCGCGGTGCGCGACTTCCTGCAATTCCATCTTGAGTCTAAATGGGATGTCGTCGTCAGTTTCGCCGTACCCGTTTGCGTCGAGCATCTCAGGGATCATTACTTTGAGCTTCGGGACAAGTTCATTGAGGCTAGCCGCCTCCGTGATAAGGCCAGGTACGTCCTCGCTGGTCGCGACCCATACCTTCGCCTCATCGTCCCAATTGGCGTAGATGATTACTTCCTGCGTCATGCGAGCGGCCCCTTGGTAGTCGGTAGAAGACCACCATCCAGTGACCGCAGTATAGCCTCAAGCAGCAATGCCAATGTTAAGGATAGCTATACCTCCACTGTAGCCACCCAAAGTAGTAACCCCCCAAATGTTAGCGTCTACTAACATTGCAATGATAATTTACTTGACAAAAGCCTTTATTCAAGTATAATGTTTATCCATGAACCCGAAACGCAAAGTACAGAACGAGTCCACCAAGAACGACCCGGTTATTCGGGATCTTCCAGCCGCCTGTGCAGACGAGCGGCTTGCGGTGGAGTTCATGGAGAGCCAGCGGTGGGGCGACAAGCCGTACTGCCCACGCTGCGGCGACTACGACGTTTACCAGATGAAGGATTCCAAGACTGGCGAGCGTCAGGCCGACTTCCGCTGGCGTTGCCGTGGCTGCAAGGAACAGTTCACCGTGAGGATCGGCACCGTGTTTGAAGATAGCCGCGCCCCACTCCGGCATTGGTGCTTCGTGTTCTGGCGCGCCGCGACCAGCAAGAAAGGCGTCAGCGCGCTAGAGGTTCACCGTCAAACCGGCCTTTCCTACAAGACTTGCTTGTTCATGCTCCACCGCGTGCGCTGCGCGATGGACGAGTCCGACATTGAGCCACTTGGCGGCATCGTGGAAGTGGACGAAACCTTTGTGGGCGGCAAATCGCGCCGCTCGAACAATCACCGTAAGTTTTCCAGTGAAGAACGCAGCGCGAATCTAAAGGCCGCGAAGAACCGCAAGCAACCCGTCCTTGGGATGCTCCAGCGCAACGGCAAGATTCGGCCAAGAGTAATTGCGGACGTTACGGCCAAGACCCTTAAAGCTGAAATAACGAAGCACATTGATCCGTCCGCCACCGTCATGACGGACGACTGGGTTGGCTATCGTTTCCTTGGGCGGGAGGGTTGGAAGCACGCCAGCGTTAATCACACGCGATATGAGTACGCTAGGGGCGACGTAACCACGAACCGAATCGAAGGGTTCTTCTCGATCCTCAAGCGCGGCCTCAACGGGATTTATCACTCGGTCAGCAAGAAGCATCTGCACCGTTACCTGAGCGAGTTTCAGTTTCGGTACAACAACAGCGAAACGACGGACGGCCAGCGCGTAGTCGCGGCGATCAAGGCCGCGCAAGGAAAGCGCCTAACCTATGCGGATCAGGTCGGGGCGTAGTAAAATGGACCGAGTGCGGGCGACAGGATTCGAACCTGCACGGATCACTTGGGGCTGGTGGGCAGCTTGCCAAGCTTATGATCCAGCGGACCCCAAGTCCGCCGCGTCTTCCAATTTCGCCACGCCCGCGTTGTGCGTGGTTAGCAGGGTGGGAGGTCCAGGAGCCTCGCGAGCGAAACTGGACCTCCCTTGTACAGCCGCACCCCTGTGGGCACGGGCACCAGTGCCACTTACCCGCCGATTCTTCGGCGTACTGCCTCGTAGGCAGATTGGAATTTCTCTCCGGGCTTCCAGAAGCTCCCGACCCTCGGGATCTTCACACGAACGAAGACGTCTTTATCGTCAAAGTGGAACCCGTTCAGCATCTTTCGAATCCACGTTAGACGGCTCCCAATGCCCTTCTCCGCAACGTCAAGGGAATGGGCCACAACCTTCGAGGATGCTCCCTCAGGGCCGCCAGCGTGAATACTTTCGAGGAACGCAAGCAGCATCTGCATTTCCTCCTGCTGAGCCGGATTCATGGACTTATCGGCCGCCGATGCAGGCACGGTGTGGCCTGCAGGAGAGCCGCCGATCTTATTCAGTTCCGCGAGCAAGACCGCAGCTTCGGCTGCAGTGCTCACCTCGACTTGGTAGTTGCCGACCGTAATCTTGATTCCCATGATCGCCACAATACCATGTCTGTTGCCTGTGTCAACGTCTTTTCCATGCGGACAGGAAACGGAGAGGAACTAGAGGATCAGATGGCTAAAGAGATGGAACGTAAGCCCGCGATGCCAAAGACAAAAACCGGCCCAAAGGAACAGCGCCTGAAGCTTCGGGGCGACTGGACTGCGCTTGTCGGTAAGGCTCTAGCTAGGAAGCGGCCTAAGAAAGGATGGGCGAAGTCGTGAATAACACTTCGGAGGTCATGCGACGCATTGCTAAGGCGTCTCGATGGCTAGGTTATTTGGCGGGAGTGGCCCTTTTCGTTCTGGCGTTTGTGATTGGGGCGCATAGCGGGCCGCTCCTCGGAATAGCTCTAGCTATAACTGGAGGTGTTATTGCGGCACTGGGAGAAGTATTTGCCTGGATTGCAGATGGATACTTTGCGAAGCCGAAGGACTGACTTTCGCTATCTACATACTCCCGGAAATCAAGACATGGCCCCGCACCGCCCCTCCGGCAGCTCCCTCGAGCGCAACGCCGCGACCGAGTACCAGAAGGTGCCGCGCCCGGTCGTGGCGAAGACGCGCGAGCTCGCCGCCGACCACGAGATCGACTGGCACACGCACCCCCGCTTCCAGGTGATCTACGCGTCGGAAGGCGTGATGATGGTCGACACGCAGGACGAGACCTGGGTGGTGCCGCCGCTGCGCGCCATCTGGATGCCGCCCGGCATGCCGCACCGGGTGCGCGCCTCGGGCCGCGTGCGCATGCGCTCGCTGTACGTGCGGCCGGACGCCGCGGCGCGCATGCCGCAGGACTGCCACGTGCTGCCGGTCACGCCGCTGCTGCGCGAGCTGATCCGGCGCGCCACCGAGATGCCGCTCGAGTACGACGAGCACGGCGCCGAGGGGCGCGTCATGGGGCTGATCCTCGACGAGCTCGCCTCGCTCGCGCGCCTGCCCTACAACCTGCCGATGCCGAAGCAGGGGCCGCTGGCGCGGGTCTGCGCCCGCCTGGTCGAGCATCCCGCCGAGGCGACGACGCGCGAGGCGGTCGCGGCGAGGCTCGGGATGACCGGGCGCACGCTCGACCGCCACTTCAAGCGCCAGCTCGGCATGAATTTCGGCGAGTGGTGCCGCCGCGCCGCGCTGCTGCGCGCGCTCGCCTGGTTCGCCGAGGGCCGGCCGGTGACCGCGGTCGCGCTCGACCTCGGCTACGCGAGCCTGTCGGCGTTCTGCGCCATGTTCAAGCGCGAGACCGGGCGCACGCCGCGGGCCCACCTGCGCGAGCTGAAGCAGGCCGGCTAGGATGCTGCGCGCCGATTCGCTGGCATGCGAGCGCGGCGGGCGGCCGCTGTTCGCCCGGCTCGGCTTCGCACTCGAGCCGGGGTCGCTGCTGCGCGTGCGCGGCGCCAACGGCAGCGGCAAGACGAGCCTGCTGCGCATCCTCGCCGGCCTGACGCGGCCGGCGGCGGGCGAGGTGCGCTGGCGCGGCGAGGCCATCGGCGGGCTCGACGACGCCTACCGCCGCGAGATGCTGTTCATCGGCCACGCCGCCGGCGTCAAGGACGACATGACGGTGGCGGAGAACCTGGATTTTGCCTGCCGCCTCTCCGGCGCGACGGCCGCCGGAGCGGAGATCGCCGGCGCCCTCGAGGCGCTCGGCATCGCGCGCCTCGCGCCGCTGCCGGCGCGCTTCCTGTCGCAGGGGCAGCGCCGCCGCGCCGCGCTGGCGCGCCTCGCGCTCCCCGGCGCGGCGCCGCTGTGGCTGCTCGACGAGCCGTTCGCCGCGCTCGACGAGGACGGCATCGGCCGCGTCGCCGCTCTGTGCGGGGCGCACCTCGCCGCCGGCGGCCTGGTGGTGCTGACTTCGCACCAGGAAGTGCCGCTCGCCGCGCCCGCGGCGCAGGCGGCGGAGCTGCGCCTCTAGCATGGGCGCCGCCTTCGGCCTCGTCGTGGCGCGCGAGCTGCGCCTCGCGCTGCGCCGCAAGGGCGAGGCGCTCAACGTGCTGGTGTTCTTCGTCGTGGTCGCGAGCCTGTTTCCCTTCGGCGTCGGGCCGGAACCCGCGATGCTGCAGGCGATGGCCGCGGGCGTGGTCTGGGTCGCCGCGCTGCTCGCCGCGATCGTCTCGATGCCGCGCCTGTTCGCCGCCGACCTCGCCGACGGCACGCTCGAGCAGCTGGCGGCGTCGCCGCACCCGCTCGCCGTCATCGTGGGCGCCAAGGTCGCGGCGCACTGGCTGCTGACCGGGCTGCCGCTGGCGCTGGTGGCGCCGCTGCTCGGCCTGCAGTACGGGCTGCCCGCCGACGCGCTCGGCGTGCTGGTGGCCGCGCTCCTGCTCGGCACGCCGGTGCTGAGCCTGCTCGGCGCGGCGGGCGCGGCGCTCACGCTCGGCGTGCGCGGCGGCGGCGCGCTGCTCGCGCTGCTGGTGCTGCCGCTGTTCGTGCCGGTGCTGGTGTTCGGCGCTGGCGCGGTCGGCGCGGCCTTGAGCGGGATCAATCCGGGGCCGCATCTATCCCTGCTCGGCGCGGTTCTTGCGGTATCCTGCCTGGTCGGCCCGTGGGCCGCGTGCGCCGCTCTCCGGGTGGCGCTGGACTGACGACGTTGAACTGGCTTCGATTCTCTTCGCCGCAGGTGTTCTTCCCGCTCGCCGGGAAGCTGATCCCGTGGTTCTCGCTCCTCGCCGGCGCCTTCGCGCTGTCGGGACTCTACGTCGCGTTCTTCGTCGCGCCGACCGACGCCCAGCAGGGCGAGGCGTACCGCATCATCTTCATCCACGTCCCCGCGGCGTGGATGTCGATGTTCCTCTACCTGGTGATGGCGGGCTGGGCGGCGGTCGGGCTGGTGCTGAACACGCGCCTGTCGGGCATGATGGCCTCGGCGCTCGCGCCGACCGGCGCCCTGTTCACGTTCGTCGCGCTGTGGAGCGGCTCGCTCTGGGGCAGGCCGACCTGGGGCACGTGGTGGGTGTGGGACGCGCGCCTCACCTCCGAGCTGATCCTGCTGTTCCTCTACCTCGGCTTCATCGCGCTGAAGAGCGCGATCCCGGATCCGTCGCGCGCCGACCGCGCCGGCGCGGTGCTGGCGCTGCTCGGCGTGGTCAACGTGCCGGTCATCTATTTCTCGGTGCAGTGGTGGAATACGCTGCACCAGGGCGCCTCGGTCAGCCTGACGCGCGCGCCTTCGATGGCGATGACGATGCTCGCCGGGATGCTGCTGATGGCGCTCGCCGCCTGGATGTACTCGATCGCGGCGACGCTCTCGCGCCTGCGCGCGATCATCCTCGAGCGCGAGCGCGACCTGGAATGGGTGCAGCTGCAGTCCGGCAGCCTGCGCACGGCGCCATGAGCTGGGGCAGCCTGGAGAATTTCCTGCATATGGGCGGCTATGCCGTCTACGTGTGGGGCGCCTACGGCGTCACGGCCCTCTGCATCTGCCTGGAAATCGTGCTGCTGAGAAAAAGAGCGCAGCAGGCAAGACGATGAAGCCCCGCCAGCGCCGCCTCGCCGCCGTCGTCGCCGGCCTCGTGCTGCTCGCCATCGCCGCCGTGCTGGTGCTGAAGGCGTTCCAGGGCAACATGGTGTTCTTCTATAGCCCGCGGCAGGTGGCGGCCAACGAGGCGCCGCGCGACCGGCCGTTCCGGGTCGGCGGCATGGTCGAGAAGGGAAGCCTCAAGCGCCTGCCCGACGGCCTGACGGTCGAATTCGTGGTCACCGACACCGCCAAGAGCATCCCGGTGATGTACAAGGGCATCCTCCCCGACCTGTTCAAGGAGGGGCGCGGCGTGGTGACGCAGGGACGGCTCGGGCCCGACGGCGTGTTCCATGCCACCGAGGTCCTCGCCAAGCACGACGAGAACTACATGCCGCCCGAGGCGGCGCAGGCGCTCTCGGAGGCACAGGCCGAGCGCACCGCGAAGACCGTGGTCGTTCCTGCAGGAGGTGCGCATTGATTCCCGAGCTCGGACATTTCTCCCTGATCCTGGCGCTGGCAATGGCGCTGGTGCAGGGCACGCTGCCGCTCTACGGCGCGGCGCGCCGCATCCCCGCGTTCGTGGCCCTGGCGCGCCCCGCGGCGCAAGGCCAGTTCGTGTTCGTCACGCTCGCCTTCGGCGCGCTCGCCTGGTCGTTCGCGCACAACGATTTCTCGGTGCTGTACGTCGCCAACAACTCGAACTCCGCCCTGCCGCTACGCTACCGCATCGCCGCGGTGTGGGGCGGCCACGAGGGCTCGATCCTGCTGTGGGTGCAGATCCTCGCCGTCTGGATGCTCGCGGTGGCGCTGCTCAGCCGCAGCCTGCCTCAGGCGCTGGTGGCGCGGATCCTCGGCGTGATGGGGCTGGTGAGCGTCGGCTTCCTGTCGTTCATGCTGTTCACGTCCAACCCCTTCGAGCGGCTGCTGCCGCCGGCGGCCGACGGCCGCGACCTGAACCCGCTGCTGCAGGACCCCGGCATGGTGTTCCATCCGCCGATGCTCTACATGGGGTACGTCGGCTTCTCGGTGGCGTTCGCCATCTCGATCGCGGCGCTGCTCGACGGCCGGCTCGACGCCGCCTGGGCGCGCTGGTCGCGCCCTTGGACCACGGCGGCCTGGATCTTCCTCACCGTCGGCATCACCTTCGGCAGCATGTGGTCCTACTACGTGCTGGGCTGGGGCGGCTGGTGGTTCTGGGACCCGGTCGAGAACGCCTCGTTCATGCCATGGCTCGCGGGCACGGCGCTGATCCATTCGCTCGCCGTCACCGAGAAGCGCGGCACCTTCAAGGCCTGGACCGTGCTGCTCGCGATCCTCGCGTTCTCGCTCAGCCTGCTCGGCACGTTCCTGGTGCGCTCCGGCGTGCTGACGTCGGTGCACGCCTTCGCCAACGATCCGCGGCGCGGCGTCTACGTGCTGTGCTTCCTCGCGCTGGTGGTCGGCGGCTCGCTGACGCTGTTCGCCTGGCGCGCCTCGCGCGTGACGCCGGGCGCGCGCTTCGAGCTGCTGTCGCGCGAGACGATGCTGCTGGTGAACAGTGTGCTGATGGTGGTCGCCTGCGGCGCCGTGATGCTCGGCACGCTCTACCCGCTGGCGCTGGATGCGCTCGGCATCGCCAAGCTCTCGGTCGGGCCGCCCTACTTCGACCTCGTGTTCCCGCTGGTCATGGCGCCGGCGGTGCTGCTCGCCGGGATCGGCCCCCTCATCGCCTGGCGCCGCGGCGACGCGGCGCTGGCGGCCAAGCGGCTGCGCTGGGCCGCCATGGTCGCGGTGGCCGGCGCGCTGCTCGCGCCGCTCGCCTTCGGACGCTGGGCGCTGCTCACCGGCGCCGGCCTGCTGCTCGCCCTCTGGATCCTCGCGGCGACGGCGACGGCGCTGTTCGTGCGCCTGCGGACGCGGGCTCGGCTCACCGGCGCCTTCGTCGGCATGCTGCTCGCGCACGCCGGCATCGGCGTCTTCGTCATCGGCGTCACGCTGGTGAAGAGCTACGAGGCCGAGCGCGACGTGCGCCTCGCTCCCGGCGAGACGGTGGCGCTCGGCGGCTACGACTTCCGCTTCGAGGGCGTGCGCGAGGTCTCCGGCCCGAACTACTCGGCGGTGCGCGGCTCGGTGCAGGTGGCGCGCGGCGGCCGGCCGGTGGTGCACCTGGCGCCGGAAAAGCGCGTCTACCGGGTGCAGCAGAATCCGAGGACCGAGGCCGCGCTCGAGCGCGGCCTGACCGGCGACCTCTACGTCTCGCTCGGCGAGCCGGTGGGCGGCGGC